>JBJMLQ010000169.1:0-20436 GCA_045805225.1 Actinomycetota bacterium
AGATACGAACAGCCGTTCCCGTTCTGCATCACGCCGTTCCAGCGCTAACAGAGGTTCGACATCCAGTTCGACGCCTGGTGACCGTGATCGAGACAGACATAGGTGGGGCCGGGGTCTTCCAGAGCGATGTTCGCGTTCCCGTTGTAGTTGTTGATGATGTAATTGCCGATATTGTTCGCACCGCCCGCGCCGTTACACCCGCTGCTGTACCGGTCGATGCCCCACGTGTCCAGGTTGAGGAAGCCGAACCCTCCGACGCCGATGCCGTTCGTCCCGGAGCCGCTGCTCGCGTTGTTGTACCAGAAGGCACATACCGTCCCGACCTGGACGTTGGGGACATCGCACGTGCCCTGGAACTGGCTCGACTCGAGGATGATCGGTACGGCATTCCCACGTGAAAGGGGCCCCCAGGCTGCCGTCGCCTGCGTGGTGACAGGTGTCGAGCTCTTGCCGAAGATGCCTGCGAAGAACAGCTGCTGCGACTCCGAATACTGGACGGTGACATAGCCACGAGGCGCGCGGGCGGAGGTTGAGCACCCCGACGTCTGTACGATGCCACCGTTGCTGATCGTCAGGGCTTGCACGTTGTCGATGGCGGCTGCGTCTGCAATCGCCTCGGGATCGCTTGGGTCAACATCCGTCCCAACCGAGCAGGTCTCAGCGGCGGCGAGGGCCGCAGCGTCGGCGCCACTGACCATTTCGCGCCGCTTCCAGAGAAGTCCGCCCACGTCGACAACCAGCACCATCATCCCGATGAGGGCGACGAGACAAAGAGCGACGATGATGGCCGTCACGCCTTCTTCGTCCTTGTGTAGGCGGAAGAGCCCCAGCCTCCGGCCGTGCACGGTCAGTTCCCTTCGCACCGGAAGACGCCTTCGATCTGGGCGCCCGTGAGAGGGATCGGCGGGATCAGAGGGATATCGACGACGAATATGTCCTGCAGGGACTGAGGAAGCGCCGGCGACTTGAGGTTCACCTTCACCATCGTTGAAGACTCAGTCGTCTGTTGGTCAGCGGTAGGACAGGCACGTGTCGCGCCTGCAAGTGGAGGACCCCAACCGTTAACGGGATTGTCGGAGTAGTGCACCTCGATCGCGCCGGAGTTCGCGGGTAAGGAGTTGAGCGAGCTCGCACTCGTCTGCGCCTTCACTTCGCTGACCGTCGCGCCCACGGCACCGACCCTTGCTCCTTCGCGCGCGGCCGCCCGGAGGTTCTGAAGCTGGAAGAAGGCGACGCCGAACTGGAGCATCCCGAAGATCAGCATGGCGAGGACGCCCACGATCAAGGCGAACTCGACCGCAGCGGCGCCTTCCTCCCGACGCAGCTTCGTTCGGAACTTCATGTGCTCCTGCCTCTCGTTCCGCCGGTCCCTCAGGTCGTCGGAAGGAACCTCCGCCGACCTGAGCGACCGGGGACCGGTCGCTCGGGTGTGCTTGGTCGTTAGCTTGCGCCGCCGACCGCGCTGCCCACGGTGCTGAACTGGTTGCTAGCGGACTTACCGATGAAGGCCACCGCCGCGATGATCACCACGGCGATCAGCGCAACCATCAGCGCGTACTCCACTGCGGTCGCACCGCCTTCCTCGGCAGCACGCCCCTTCAGGTCGTTCCACCAGGTGGTCACACCCGTGTAGAGACGAAGGAACATCCTGTCACCTCCTTCCTCCGAGCCACTGCTTCCAGGCTCCATATCGGCAGCCGGGGGGCGAATGTAACCCGCCCGCAGGGAGAGTAGAAGGAGCCGAAGGGCCACGAAAATCCCGAAACCCACGCTAGTTGCCTACGTAGAGCTACGTACGTAACCCCGGCGACATACCTCCCTGCGGCGGGGATGGTACCGGCTAGCATGCCGCCGTGGAAACCCCGGGCAGCGAGGCGCTGCGACGCCACCCGCTCGAGGTCGCGTGGGCGAGCCTCACCTTCTTCGTCCCGATGATCGTGTCGCTGCTCTCCAAGATGGGCGCGATCGACCTCGCGTATCACATCCGCGCCGGGGAGGATGTGCTCCACGGCAACATCCCTCGGTTCGACACTTATACCTTCACCGTCGCCGGGGCGCCGTGGCTCGACCAGCAATGGCTCGCGCAGGGCGTGTTTGCGCTCGTCTACAAGACCGGAGGCTGGCCGCTGCTCCTTGCGCTCCAAGCAGTCCTGGTCGGCCTCACATTCTGGCTCGTATATCTGGCAGCACGCGCTACGGGAGCGAAGCAACGGACCGCCTCTCTCTTGACCCTGGCAGGATTCTTGGTTGCCTCGCCGGGGCTCGGAATGCGCCCACAGCTCCTCGCCTTACCGCTGTTCGGCGCCCTCCTGTGGGTTACCGCCGGCCGGAAAGCGCATCCCGCACGACTCTGGCTCGCCCCCGTCCTGGCCCCAATCTGCGCGAACCTCCACGGCAGTTTCACGCTGTTCCCGCTGATCGTGTTCCTGGCCTGGCTCGAGGACGTCCGAACCCATGACCTCGCCGCGCGCCGGACGCTCGTGATCGTTGCCGCCACGGCTGCCGCGACCCTGGTGAACCCCTTCGGGCTCGGCGCCTGGACGTACGCCTTCGACCTCTCCACCAATCCTGTGATCCGCAAGACCATCAGCGAATGGGCGCCGCTGACGCTCGCGACCGTTCCCGGGTGGTTCGCGATCGTCTCTGCGTTCGCGGTCGTTACCTACCTCGTGCGTCGCACGAGACCGACGCCGTGGACGACGCTTGTCACGCTCGGACTCTTCTTCCTGTTGGCGCTTTCGGCGCAACGAGCGATCGTCTGGTGGGGCATGGTCGCGCCGGTCATGCTCGCATCGCTGATGCAGTCGGCCCCCGACGCCCAGCGGGATCAAAGCTCGGAGCCGCAAGCCGCTCGGGCACCCGCGTACGTGATCATGGCGACGTTGATGGCCGGCGCGATCGTGCTTGCGCCCTGGTGGCGAGGCACCAGCTACGACCGGTTCCTGGTCGCTGCGCCGCCAGGTCTGACCGATGTCACGCGGGCGTCGCTCGCGCCTGGCACGCGAACGCTCGTGTATCAGCCCTGGGGTTCCTGGTTCGAGTTCGCGCTGCCGGACAACCCTGTGTTCGTCGATTCGAGGATCGAGATCATCCCGGAGGAGATCTGGCACGACTACGGCGAGGTCGGCTTCTCCGGCGCTTCTTGGCGAGAGGTGTTGGACCGGTGGAATGTCCAAGCGATCGTGGCATCCAAGGATTGGGATCTCCTTCCGATCCTCGAACGACCTGGCTCAGGCTGGCGCGAGATCTATAGCGATGGCGACGGAGCGCTCCTCGTCCGCACCTGATTCAATCCGGTGTACCAACGCTCACCAGGCCCGACCGCGCAGCCAGCCGGACGGCAGCCAGCCGGCCACCCACGCCGAGCTTCGCGTAGATGCGGCTCAGATGCGTGGTGACGGTTCGTTCACGCACGTTCAGCCGGACGGCGATCTCACGAGCCGTGAGTCCGTCGGCGGCGATCGCTAACACCTCGCGTTCCCGCCGCGTGAGAACGAGCTCGATATCCCGGCGCCGTTCGAGCCCATCCGCGATCATGCCGACAACGTCGAGCCCCGTCCCGGCGAGCACCGTCTCTCGTGAGCCGGCTCGCCGAAGCGCACCCAAGAAGTCGGCGGGCTCGGCCGACTTGTCGACGAATCCATCGGCTCCGACGAACAGAGCTCGGCTGATGGCCGTCGGATCGGCGTCGGCTCCCATAGCAAGCACCGCGAGGGCCGGGTACCGCTCTCGGACCTCGCGGATCAACCACGAAGCATCCTCGGGACCCTCGAGGCTCAAGCCGACCAGGACAATCACGCGCGTCCGGCGCACCTTGGCGATCGCCGCGAGGGCAGCTTCGGCACTGCCCGCCTGCGCGAGCGATTCGAGGTCGTCCTGCAGACCGACGAGCGCAGCGAGTCCCGCCCGGACAACCGCGAGGGGCTCGACGATGACGACGCCCCAGCGGCCTCGATGGCGCGCTCGAGGATCGTTTCCTTCCTGCATCGGTCCCTCCGCCTACGGCCCAGCGTGAGTCGCCCGGATCTTCGTCGACCCTATCGGCAGGAAATCCTCGGCAGATGAGGTCAGGCGTCGAGCCGGATGATCCCCATTGAGGCGGCTCGGGCGAGGGCCTGCAACCTCGTGCTGACCGCGAGCTTGCGGTATAGCTTCGCGACGTGCGTCTCCACGGTCCTCGGGGAGATTCCCAGCCGACGACCAACCTGCCGGGTGGTGAACCCATCGGCCAACAGCACGAGGACCTCCCGCTCCCGTCGCGTGATAGCGGACCCGACGGAGGAACGCTCCCTGGCTTGCCGCGCGAGCCGGCCGAGCTCATCCACCACCGTCCGTTCGAGTTCGGGTGACAGCACCCGTTCTCCGACCGCCACCCGGACAAGGATCGCTTCGAGTTCGCGCAAGCCGTCCTGCTTGCGCACGAGGGCAAAGGCGCCGAGACGAAGCGCTTCGAGCGCCCGCCGGCCGTCGACACGGTCGCAGAGCACGATCGACCGAACGTCGTGGCCGTACTCGCGAAGGAGATGCAGTGGGTGGAGCGAGGATCCGTCCGGTGCGTCGGCATCGATCACGACGATCGTCGGTTTCGCGGTCATCGAGCGAAGATCCTCGATCACCGCGGTTTCGACCGGATCGAGCCCCGCGGCTACAGCCGCCGACCGAATCATCCGTTCGAGGACCGGGTGCGTAGCTGCGATGACGACCGTCGTGAGGATCATGCGGCCCGCCACTCCGACCTGGCGCGAGCGCTCAGGCTCCCGCGGGCATGACCAACGCGCCCGAACGCCAAGCGAACCGGATCGCCTCTACCTTGGAATGGACGCCCAGTTTGGCGAGCACGTTCTTCACATGGCTCTGGACCGTCATCACGCTGATCGAGAGGGCGCCGGCGACCTCTTGCGTCGTTTGCCCGTCGGCCAAGAGCGCCAGCACCTCGCGTTCACGCCGAGTGAGAGCGTCGATCTTGGAGCCCGTCCCTTGATCGATCCGCGAGACGCGCACGAGGTCGACCAGCGAGGTCAGGTGGGTCGCCGGAAGGATCAGTTCGCCGGCTGCCGCGCGCCGCAGCAGATCCGGCATGGACCAGCGATCGACCTGGCGCTCCATGAGCCCGGCAGCGCCCGCGGCGATCACCGCGGCGCCCACCTCGGGGTCTAGCTCATCGGTCACCACTAGGATCCGAACTCCGCCGAAACGCTCCGCCGCTTCACGGAGTTGCCGGACCGACGGACCGTTGAGTTCGAACACCAACACGTCGACGGGCACCTCAGATGCGGCAACATGCGCCTCGGTGATGTCGTGAACCGGCCCCAACACCGAAACGCCGGAGTGCCGGCAGGCAACGGTGAGATTGTGCGTGACCCCGAGGCCCCGCTCCATCACCAAGACACGAACGTCTGCATCCATCTCCATCCCCACCCCCCAACATCGGCATCTGCGCAATGCTTCTGGAGCGAGACACTGAAGGGATGACGACCGGGCCGATGAACCGCCTCGCCGATGCGACGAGCCCATATCTGTTGCAGCACGCCGACAATCCGGTCGATTGGTACGAGTGGGGTGAGGACGCGCTGGCCGAAGCCCGCACCCGCGACGTGCCGATCTTCCTGTCGGTCGGATACGCCGCGTGCCATTGGTGCCACGTCATGGAACGCGAATCCTTCGAAGACGCATCCGTGGCGACATACCTGAATGATCATTTCGTTTCAATCAAGGTGGACCGCGAGGAGCGGCCCGATGTCGACACCATCTACATGGACGCGGTGCAGGCGATGACGGGATCCGGCGGCTGGCCTATGTCCGTCTTCCTGACACCTGACGGGCGGCCCTTCTATGCAGGCACGTACTTCCCCGACTCACCGCGCCACGGCATGCCGTCGTTCCGGCAGGTGCTGGAGGGTATCCACGATGCGTGGATCGCTCGGCGTGATGAGGTCGAGCACCAAGGAACCCAGGTCGCCAGGGCCATCAGCACCAGCATCCCGTCGAGCGACGACACGGAACTGGATCGGTCGATCCAGGACGACGCTTACGCCGTCGTCGTGGGCGGCTTCGACGAGCGATGGGGTGGATTCGGATCCGCTCCGAAGTTCCCCCAGCCGATGACGTTGCGTTGGTTGCTGCGCCAGCACGCGCGCGGACGAGCCGGAGCGCTCGAGATGGTGACGACGACGTTGGCGCGTATGGGGAGCGGTGGCATCCGCGACCACGTAGGCGGCGGATTCGCCCGTTATAGCACCGACGAACGATGGCGGATCCCTCACTTCGAAAAGATGCTGACGGACAACGCGCAGCTGCTCCAGCTCTATGTCGAGGCCTGGCAGGTGACCGGTGCATCTACGTTCCGGACGGTCGCTGACCAGACCGCTGTGTATCTGATCGGCGACATGCAACAGCCCGAGGGAGGGTTCTCGAGCTCCCAGGACGCCGACAGCGACGGCGTCGAGGGCGCGTACTACACCTGGTCCTGGGACGAACTGCTCCGTGCGATCGGCGAGCCGTTAGCCCGCGCGCTCGGCGCCACGCCCAGTGGCAACCTCGATGGCCTGAACGTCTTGTGGCGTGCCGACACGTTCTCCGGCGTCGAGTCAATCGACCCGTCTCCGGCGGACAAATCCGATGACATCGATCATGCTTTGGGCGTCCTCCGCGAGATCCGTGCGACCCGAACCCCCCCTGCAATCGACGACAAGGTGGTGGCTGCGTGGAACGGCCTCGTCATCGCCGCGCTCGCGCAAGCAGCCAGGGCAACGGGTCACGCGCCCTACCTCGAGGTGGCCGTTCGTGCAGCTGGGTTCGTAACCGACCACATGCGCCTCAACGGACGGCTCCGACGCACATGGCGGGCAGGTCGTGCGTCGGCGGAAGCCTTCCTGGACGACTATGCGCTCCTCGGGACTGGCCTGCTTGGCCTCTACGAGGCGACGGGGGACCCCCGATGGTTCCGCGAAGCGTCATGGTGCAGCGACCAGATCAAGAACCGGTTCGGTGACCCTCGTGGCGGTTTCTTCCTTACCGCTGACGGCACGGACCGACTGGTCACGCGGCCCCGAGAGATCGTCGACACCGCGACCCCGAGCGGCAACGCAGCTGCCGCCGAACTGCTTGCGAGGCTCGCGCTCTTCACGGGGGACGCTCAGCGAGAGGACGCCGCGCGGGCGGCGGTCAGCGCCGTCTCGGGCGAAGCACGACGGCACCCGACGGCGTTCGGACACACCTTGGGCGTCATCGACCTCCTCGAAGGACCGAACCAACAGATCGCGGTCGTAGGTCCGAACAGCTCGTCGCTCCGAGAGATGCGTGAGGAGGTCGACTCGCGGTTCCTCCCGAACGCCGTCCTCGCGATCGGCATCGACGGCGACGCCCAAGCCCGGGAGACGGTGCCGCTCCTGCAGGGTCGATCGCCGAAAGACGGCCACCCCACTGCGTTCGTCTGCGAACGCTTCATCTGCGCGGCACCGACGGATGATCCGGCGGTGCTTGCTACGAACCTGGCGTCGATCCAGAGCGGCATCGACCAAGGCTCGTGATAGACACATCGGGTGAGCCACCTCGCCGGAGACCAGGCGCCGCGCGCGCGTCGGGGCGTTGTTCGGTTGCGAGACGGGCTCCGCTTCTGCGCGACGGTCTTCGTCATCGCACGAGTCGCGCTGGCCATCGTCGCGGTATTGGCCGTCGGCACCGTCGAACCACCCTCCTCCGCCGCGGCTGACGCGCTGGTTCCGGCAACGCCGGGGTGGCACAACGCGCTCGATGGCACCGACCGGTGGGACGCCGGATGGTATGAGCACCTCGCCATCGACGGATATACGTCGCAGGAAGGGATCGCCGCCTTCTTTCCCGGCTACCCGTTGACGATCCGAGCGCTCGTCGCAACGACGCCGCTCTCGGCCTTCGACGCAGCGACGTTCGTCTCGAACGTTTCCTTCCTCGCTGCGCTCATCGTCCTGTATGCACTGACCGCACGCGAGTACTCGGTGGACGTCGCGAGGCGAGCGGTCGTGCTCATCGCATGCTTCCCCGTCAGCTTCTTCTTCTTCGCGCCCTACAGCGAGTCGTTGTTCTTGTTCTTGTCGCTCCTCGCCTTTTGGTTGGCTCGCGAGCGGCGGTGGGGCTTCCTCGCGCTCTCCGGCTTCGGTGCGGCCCTGACGCGCGGCATCGGCGTGCTGCTGGCTCCGGTGCTCCTAGTCGACGGCTGGCGGCTTCCCCCTGGAAGGGATCGAAAGGCTGCGCTGGCCGCCGCTGCCGCGCCGCTCCTCGCGCCCCTCGCATACGGCACGTTCTGGCTCATCCGTTCCGGAGACGCATTCGCGCCGTGGCGCGCGCAAGAGAGTTGGCACCGGACGCTTGTGTTCCCCGCGATCACGATCGGCCGCGCCGTGCGGCTCGCGATCGAGGGGATCGGTGATCCTCGCGGCATCTACTGGTCGGTCGACCTGGTACTCACCGTTGCGCTGTTACTTCCACTCGTCTGGATGTGGCGTCGCTTGCGCCTGAACTCGCAGGTCTACGTCGGTCTCACCGTCCTCCTCGTGCTCTCCTACCCACTCCCCGCTCGGCCGCTCCTCTCCGCGCCCAGGTTCTTCCTCGTGTGCTTCCCACTCTTCTGGGCGATGGCGCTCGCGTTGCGTGGGAAAGCCTTCACTGTCTCAGTAGTGTCGTTCTCGCTGGGATGGATCGCGTTGTCCGCCGCGTTCATGAATTGGGGCTTCGTCTTCTGAGGATCAGAACGATCCAGCAGAGACGACCGTCTCCGTCCCAGGCGCCGGTCGGAACGGAGAGACGTGCGCCGACGGATCTTCGCCCACCTGCAGGATCTGCTCTGGGTCCCCTTGACCGAGGAATCGCGCCGCCTGCGCGAGGTATATGACGCGGGTCGGGTCGAAACCCATCATCGTTGCCGCCGTCGTGTCCGCCGCAACGGGGTCGTCGCCGAACACCAGGATCCCCATCTGTTTGGGAGTGCCATCGATCGGACCGTTCCCTTCCATGGCGACGATGCCATCGATGATCGCGTACGAGGGACGGACCGCGCCCGCGACGTCGACTATGGCGTTGTCGATGCCGACCCAGTGCAGGGCATTCTTCGGCCAGCCGTACACACGACCCGGGAGACACCCGAAGCAGTTCTTGAGGGACAACGTCACGCCGGCCCAGTGGTGGGTCTTCATCTTCGGCATCGAGATCACGACGTCGGCATCTCGGACGGCCTGCGGGATCCACAGCGTCTCCAGCGGCGTGTAGCGGGACCGCAGACCGACCGGAGTGGCCGGCGCAACGTTGAGATCGGTGAACGGGGCGTCGACGTCATGCAGCGCTTCCATAAGGCCGGAGGCACGCATGACATAGGTCGTGTCGCGCCGATGGCCTGGACCCTCAGCCACGCTGACGGATGCGGCGCCGAGCCGTCGCACCGCCTCGACGGCTGCCGCGACGAGCCTGGGATCCGTGTTGATAACGGAGCCGGGGTCGTATTCCACGAGATTCGGCTTAAGCAGCACCCGGGCGCCGGATACGTCGGCGCCGATCGCGCGGAGCCCGTCGAGCACGACGCCAGTGAGGTCGCCTGCGTACGACGTCCGCGGTACCGCGGCGACGCGCGCTTGCCCTGGCGGCCGGAAGGCGTCCTCGTCCCAGAGCCGCTCCTCGTCTCGCGTGCGGATGATCGCACCACCCACGACGACAGCACCCGCCACGACGGCTGTGGCGACGGCCGCGCGCCCGATGAAGTCCCGTCTCGAAACCTTCGGATCGTGGTCGGGCGTCGGATGCACTGGATCTACCTCTCGCGCCACGGGCCTCCTCCGCTGAGCGCGAACGCTGCCCAGGATGCGGCGACGGTGTCAGGAGCACCGTCCCGCGTCATGGTCGCCACCGCATCGCGCGCCGCGCTCGCGTGGACACTTCCGAACACATCAAGCGCGCAGGCTGCAGACGCGGTGCTCAAAACGCCCTCGATCTCGGAGCGCCAGCTTCGCTCGAGTTCGGCGACACCGCGGTCGACAAGCGCCGGCTCCACGTCGCCGAGTGCGAGGAGCGCCATCGCTGTCGTCTGAACGTACGGACGGAGGTCGACGCGAAGCGTCTCTCGGCTGCCGTAGTTCCAACCGCCGCCGACGCACTCTCGCTCCCGGAACATCGCGAGGGCGTCCGCGATGCGATCCTCCGCCGTCGGCCGCAGGGTCCGAAGGGCGAGGAGACCCCACGCCGTGGGTTCCGTCCATCCATGGGTGTCGTCCGTCCACGGCCATCCGAAGTGCGTCACAGCGGGATCGGGGCCGTTTCGGCCACTGACGACGACGACGCGGTCGAGCGCCCGCTCCCGGGCCGCACCCGGTGCGAGGGCGAGCGCCCCGAGGGCGGAGAGGTCCCGCACGACCGAACCCACGCTGAGCCCGATGGATCCGTCGGGTGACTGGATACGCTCGAGCCATCCCTGCGCCCCAGCGTCCCTGAAGGCGAGCGCCACGAACGCGGTCGATTCCGCCTCCGACGCTGCCCCATCCACGGGCCCGAATCCTCCGTCTGGATTCCGTCGTGGCCGGAGACTCATCAGTTCATCCACGGAAGCCATTATCGGCGGCGCCGTGAACGACCCAAGGTTGCTCCACTCGGGAAACCAGGTCGTAGCTACGATGACGCCGGTCCGTGCCGATAAGGAAGCCCATGCCTCACGTCGTGATCACGATGCCCGCCTACCACGCCGAAGCCACTCTCGAGAGAACGGTCTCCGCGATCCCGGACGGGATCGCCGACGAGTTGATCCTGGTTGACGACGCGAGCCGCGATGCCACCGCAGAGGTGGCGAGGAAGCTTGGCATCCGAACACTCGTCCACCCGGCGAACCGCGGATACGGGGGGAATCAGAAGAGCTGCTACTCGCTGGCCCTGGAATCAGGTGCCGACATCGTCGTGCTCTTGCATCCGGACTACCAGTACGAGCCCAAGGCCGTTCCCTTGCTGATCGCGCCTATCCTCGCCGGCGACGCGGACATGACGTTCGGGTCTCGGTTCGCGGGTATGGGAGATCCGCTGCGTGGCGGGATGCCCTTGTACCGCTACATCGGCAACCGCCTCACCACCACCGCGCAGAACCTCCTGCTTGGGACGCGCTTCACCGACATGCATAGCGGTATGCGGGCCTACACGCGAAGAGCGCTCCTCTCGCTGCCCTTCCTCCAGTATCCGGAGGGCTTCTCGTTCGACGCCGAGCTCCTGGTCGACGCGGTCACGTCGGGACTCCGAGTCGTCGAGGTGCCTATTCCGACGAGCTATACCCAAGAATCCTCGTCGATCTCGATTTCTCGGTCGTTGGAGTACGTGACGCACGGCACGATGTACGCGGCCAAGCAGGCGGTCGCCCGTGGTCGCCGTGGCGCTCGCTACCTGCCGGCGTGGCGACGCGGCGGCTCTCCGCGGCCTCGCGGCAAGATGGTCATCGCCACGTGTTCGTTCTGCGGGAACGATCGGATGGTGCTTCGCTACGCCTCGAACGTCATCGGCGATACGCCGAGCGAAGAGTTCCGATGCACAACTTCGGCGCTCGGACAACATGACGACATCGTGGAGTGCCCGCGCTGCGGGCTCCTCTCATCGCTCCCAACCCTATCCGGCGACGAAATCCTTGATCGATATCGGGGGGTCGTGGACGAGGAGTACCTCGACGAGGAGGAGGCCCGCCGGGATCTCTTCCGCTGGATCACGGAGCGGATAGCTGCCTACGCGGTTCGCGGAGGATCGCTCATCGAGATCGGCGCGAATATGGGCTTGTTCTTGTCGGTCGCGAGCGCCGCGGGCTGGGACGCCGTGGGAATCGAGCCGTCAGCTTGGGCCGTCGCTCAGGGCCAAGAACGCTTCGGTGTCGACCTCCGAGAAGGAACGGTTGAATCGCTCGACCTCGCCCCAGGTTCGGCGGATGCCATCGTCATGCTGGATGTGCTCGAGCATCTGACGGATCCGCTCGATGCCCTCCGAAGCCTGAGACCAACGATCGACGACGAAGGCATCCTCGTGCTGTCGACGGTCAACGTCGAGAGCGTGCACGGTCGCGCCCGAGGCGCGAACTGGCCGTGGTACATCCGCTCGCACCTGCACTACTTCCGACCGGCCACCCTGGTCGCCATGCTCCGTGAGGCGGGGTTCGAGGTCGTCTCCTGGGACGTCGTGCCTCGATCGTTCCACCTGTCGTACGTGCTGCACAGAGCGGCCGGGACGTTCCCCGGCTCGGGCGTCGTCGAGGCGGTCGCGACGAAGACGGACCCATCCATACCGGTCGGATGGATGGGCGACGTCGCCCTCGTGGTCGCTCGCCCGATCACGACGTAGCGCGGTCGCGAACGAACTCAACGATCTCCATCGCGCCTCGCGACTCGACCTTGCCTTCGCTCCACCCCTCGGGTTCGAGTCGCCCTTCCAGCCATCGGACATACGGGACGCCTGAGAACCGCGTGAGATAGAGGAGTCGGTCCGTATCCGGAGGGATCCCGTCAAGTTCCTGCTGGAGGAATTGCTCGCTCTCGGTAGAGATGTCGTACGGAACAGGCAGGATCTGCTCGGGGAAGCTGTAGTAGGAGGTTGGCGACAGCAGGTAGCTCCGCCGTTCCGGATCGCTGAACCTATCGAGCTGCGCCGACTCAACGAGACCGGGGTGCATCAGAACGACCGTCCGATCGTCCGATCGCGCGGCCACTTGGGTCGATGCCCAGCGCCAATCCTCCAACGCCTTCAACGAGGCGGCTTGCGAGAGCACAGACAACAGCGCGAAGACGAGCGCGACGAGCCGCCGAGCCGATGCCGGCTCTAGCGCCCGGACGGCGCCGGCGAACAGCAGGCATGCGCCCGGGGCGGCCGACAGCGTGTAGCGAAGCGTCACGAACCGCACCGGCGTGAACAGGGAGACGGCGCCGAGGATCAACGGCGGGATGATCGTCCACGCCAAGACGAGTACCACCGACGATCGCCTAACGCGAAGCGGGACGAGCCGGACCGAGCTGGCCAGCCAGGCCAAGCCCCCGCCGAGCACGATCGCCCCCACGGCGGCGGCGGGGATCAGGAGGTCGGTGAGCCAAGACACGGAGACCGAGCCGGGGATCGACAACGATCCGCTTCGGTCGGCGAGAGACAGGATCTGTGCGATCAAGGGAAGGTCAAGCAGCGCGATGGCACCCGCCGCGAGCCAGACCGTCCTCGCTCGGATCGACGTGGAGCCTTCCCAGACCCGGACGAGGGCGTAGATGAGCTCGGGGATCAGAACGAGCGGGAACAAGTAGTGCGCGTACATCACGGCCGCGCCACAGAGAACCCAGACCGCGGCCCGGCCTCGGCCCCCCTCGTCGAGCCACCAGACGAGCGCGACGACCGAAGCGACGGTCGCGAGCAATGCCAATGCGTAGGGGCGAGCGTTGGATGCCTCGAAGGCGATCCCCGGCCACGCGACGAACGCCAAAAGCGCCAGCCGCCCGAGGTCCGCATCGAGGAGACGCCGCCCGAGGCGGTACATCAGGAATCCGGCGAGCGTCGCGGCGGCGAGCGATGGGAGCCGCAGGATCCACTCCGCGTGACCGACCCTCGCCACGAGCCACTCGATCACGTAGAAGACCGGCGACTGCCCCTGGTATCGCGCCGCGCGGTCGATCGCGTCACCGAGCGAGTCCTTGATGACCCACCAGGTCCCGAGCTCGTCCATCCACAGGCTCGAGGTGATCGGGCGGAGCCACAGGAGGCCCCCGATCAACACGATCAGTCCCCAGCTGAACCGTCGGTGATATCGATCCTCCGCGTCGACTCCGCTCGGCAGCGACGGCGTCGCATCGCGAACCCCGACTTCCGGCCCTCCTGACATCAGCGGCGACTGTACCTGAGCCCTCTGTGCCTGCCCGGGGATCTAGCCCGGTAGGCTGGGCACCGCCTGCGCGAGAGGAGCGTTCTTTCCGATGACCACCGCCACGTTCATCACGAATCGAGGATCGTTCACCGTAACGCTCATGCCGGACCACGCCCCGAAAACGGTGAAGAACTTCGTGGACCTCGCCACAGGCGGCCGAACATGGACAGACCCGCGCGACGGCTCGGAGCGAAACGATGCCTTGTACCCGGGAACAGGCTTCCATCGCGTGATCGACGGCTTCATGATCCAGGGCGGCGATCCGACCGGGACGGGCACCGGCGGGCCGGGGTACGTGTTCGAGGATGAATGCCCGCCGGACGGTCCGACGTTCAACCAGGTCGGCAGGCTGGCGATGGCCAATGCGGGCCCAGGAACCAACGGTTGTCAATTCTTCGTCACCGTGGCTGAGACGCCGTGGCTGAATGGCAAGCACACCATCTTCGGACAAGTGACCGATGGATACGACGTCGTCGAGGCGATCAGCACGACTCCCACAGAAGCTATGGATAGACCCGCCGAGCCTGTCGTGATCGAACGGATCGATATCGCGGAAATCTAGCCCGTCGCCGCCAGGATCGGAGCCTGTTCGCCGGCTGCGACGCCCCGGAACCAGACGAGGAGGCACCACACCAGCGCGGCGGCACGTGCGAGGAGCATGGCCGCCACGATGGGATAGGAGACTCCCTCTCCGCCCTGCGTCGAGGCAAAGAACGAGAAGATCGTGATGTAGACGAGCACTTCCGTCGCCTGTTCGGCGATGTACGGCGCGAACGCTCGGGCTGTGAGAGCGAACCATGGCAAGATCCACAAGATGTACTGCGATGAGGAGACCTTGCTGGTCAGGAAGAAGAGGACCAGTAGCGGGAACCCCATCGTCCATCGCGGGAACGTCGGGTTCGCCCGTCGGAGGTACAGCCACACGATCGCCGTACCACCCGCTGTGAGCGCGATCGTTCCGAGGTTCATCAACGAAGGCGAGAAACAGGCGCCGACCGTGCAGGCAACGTGCCACAGGGTGCCGTGGTCCGCGAGCCGATCAGCGTTGAACGTGAGGAAGGTTGACCATGGGCCCGGCGCGGCGAAGATCAATGGGACGTCGATGATGAGCCACGCTCCCAGGGCAGCGAGCGCGATCCGGCCCGCGCCTCGTCGATCACCCGTGGCGAAACGATGGCCGAACAGCGGGACGAGGATGAGGGCGGGGTACACCTTCGCGGCTGCGCCGATGCCGAGGAGCGCTCCCGCGAGCGCATCGCGTCGCCGGAAGAACGCGAGCAGCGCGCCCGTAGTGACGGCGACCGGGATCAGATCCCAATTCATCGTCCCGTAGATCGCCAGGGTCGGGGCGACGGCGAACAACTCGGCGCGCGCGCCCATCCGAACGAGCAACGCTGTCGTGATGAGCGCGCAGATCAGGAGGAGAGCCGCGTTCACCCAGTAGAAGCGGAGATACGGGTCACCCCCACCCCCTACCCAGGCGGCGATACGCATCGTGTACATCGTGACGGGGGGGTACTCGTCGCAGTTGTACGGCGATGGCGCGCAGGCATCCAGGTATGGCAGACGCCCACCGAGGAGTTGTTCGTTACGTAAGAGCGTCGCGACGTCGGAGTAGCACTGCACTTGGACGCCGGTGTTTCGCTCGACGAACCCACGGTTCGCGCAGGGACCCTTCTGGGCGGCGCCGGCGAGGAACACGACGCTGGTCAGGACCAGCATGACCGGCAGACTGGAGAACAACGACCGGTGCGCAAAGGACGTTGCGCTCATGGCGAGCTCGGAACCCGGTCCCGAGCGCGGGATGCGAGCCACATCGCCGGCAGCGCCACGACAGCGAGGTTCCGCGCGACGAGGATGATCTGCGACCAACCCACACGCGATGGGTCGTACACGATGAAGAGTGTCCCGGTCAGGATCGTCACCAAGCCTGCAACGCTCACCATCGCACGCTGCCCCCTCGCCGACGCGATCGCCGCCCAGGGAAGGAGCCACACGGCGTACTGCAAGGAGAACAGCGGAGAACACGCAAGCAACGCACCGACAGCTGCGAGCGAAGCAGCGCCCGGTGCATCCTCCCGCCGCCGGTCCGCATAGACCCAGATCGCAACCAGGAGCGCCAAGACGATGCAACCCAATACGATGGGAGCCCACGCCGGGATGTCGCCGACTCGAGGCGTCCCCTCCTCGAGGCGCACTGGCCCGCCGGTGACTATCCAGATGACAGACCCCACCGAGCTCTCGACGCCCCAGCCGGTGGCATGTCGGAACGTCACAACTTGTCGTACGGCCTCGATTCCGCTGATCGACACCCACGCACCCCACGCGAGGACGGACGCGGTCGCCGTATAGATCAGCGCTTGGCGACGTCGTTGCACCATGAGCATGGGGACGACGACAAGTGGCCACAGTTTCGCGAGGATCGCCGCAGCGAACGAAAGACCGCCTGCTCGCTCCCGTCCCCGGATCACCAAGGCCGTGGCCCAGGTTGCTATCGCCACCGCAACCAGATCAAACCGCAGGTAGATGAAGACGAGAAGAGGTGTTCCAAGGAGGAAGTACATGGCACCGGGAGCGCGCCCCCACGCCCACCGGATCGCGGCCCAGGCAGCGAGGTCGGCAACGAACGCCACCACGGCAACTCGCGTAGCAAACGTCGCCATCGACGAGGAACCCAGGAGCCGGATGAAGATGAGCTCACCCGGCGCGTATTCGACGGGGAACGCGCGATACGGCGTGCCTGTCGAAAGGAAGATCTGTTGGAACCTCGGGAGATCGTCCGAGACCGATCCCACGAGGCCCTGATGGACGGAGAGGAAGAGCACCAGGACCCTGACGATGATCGATCCGATCGTGACCGGATCGGCTCGGGGAGCGACGTCCTCCGGCATCGCCGCATCGTACGTTGGGTTGCCGGACCGACGCGCCAGCCCGACCGAAGATGGATCTCCTCGCGGACGCGTCGCGATTACGGCGAGGGAGGACGGTTGCGTTCGACTAGCTGACCGGCCGTTCCATCGACCACAGGACGTGCGCCATGCCGACACGCACGTCGCCGCGCCAGGGCCGGAAGCCGAGCGCGCGCGCGACCGACCAGCTCGGGACGTTCTCGGGCCGGATGATGCTGATCAGCCGGTCCACATCCAACACTGCCCAGGCCTGATCCCGGCACGCCCGCCCCGCCTCGGTCGCGAACCCGTTGCCCTGACGGTCCAGCCGGATGTGCCACCCGATCTCGACGAACGTCCCGTGGCCGGTCTCCATCACCGCGGGGCCACAGTCGCCGATCATCTCGCCGGTGGCGCGCTCCACCACCGCGAGCAGCCCGAATCCGTCGCGTTGATACCGCTCCTGTGTGCGTTCGATCCAGGCACGCGCCATCGACCGATCGAACGGCTTCGGATAGAACCGCATCGCGAACGGGTCCCCGACCACCACCGCGAACGCATCCAGATCGCCGAGCTCCATCGGGCGAAGGAGCAGCCGGTCGGTCTCGAGCGTCCACGTCACGAGCGCATCGTCGCATGACCGGCGGCCGCGTCGGCCGACTACCCCGCACCGCCGCCCCCGTGGCAAGCTCCAACCTCGAACGCCACGAGGAGCAGCCGATGAGCCGACCCAACGTGCTGGTGACCCGCCCGATCATGGACGCCCCGCTCGCCCGCTTGCGCGAACGCTGCGACGTCACGGTCCACGAGAACGAGTTCGGCATCCCGCGCGACGAGCTGCTCGAGGTCGTGCGGGGTCGCGACGCCCTGATCACGATGCTCACCGAGAAGGTCGATGCCGAGCTGCTGAACGCCGCGGGCGACCAGCTCAAGATCGTCGCCAACCACGCGGTCGGCTTCGACAACGTGAGCGTCCCCGACTGCACGGCCGCGGGCGTGCTCGCGACCAACACCCCCGACGTGCTCACCGAGACCACGGCAGACACGGCGTTCGCCCTGATCCTCGCGGCCGCGCGTCGTGTCGGAGAGGGCGAGCGGTTCCTGCGCGAAGGCACGCAGTGGATCTGGGGGCCGCTGATGATGCTCGGCCAAGACGTCCACCACAAGACGATCGGCGTGGTCGGGTTCGGCAGGATCGGGCAGGCGGTCGCGCGCCGGGCGGCCGGGTTCGGGATGACGGTGATCTACAGCGACGCCGTCCAGCTGCCGCCCGAGGTCGAGGCCGAGACGGGCGCCACACGGGTCGAGCTCGACGAGCTCCTCGAGTGCGCCGACGTCATCTCGATCCACACGAACCTGACCGACGAGACCCGCCACCTGTTCAGCCACGAGCAGTTCAAGAAGATGAAACCGACCGCCGTGCTCGTGAACACCTCGCGAGGGCCCGTCGTGGACGAAGAGGCGCTCGCCGACGCGCTCGAGAACGACGAGATCTTCGCAGCGGGGCTGGACGTCTTCGAGAACGAGCCCGCGGTCAGCCCACGGCTGCTCAACCTCGAGAACGCCGTGGTGATCCCCCATCTGGGCAGCGCGACGGTCGACACCCGCAACGCGATGGGCAACCTCGCCGTCGACAACGTGTTCGCCGCGATCGACGGCTCGAGACCGCCGACGCTGCTGAACCCCGAAGCGTTCACCGGATAGCCGGCCGTGACATCGTCCGCGGCCGCCGGGACGGCCCGCGGCGACCGGCCGGTGCCGGACCCTCTGCGTCGCGACGTCCGGCTGCTCACGACGCTCCTCGGAGACGCGATCCGCGCCCACGGTGGCGACGAGCTCTTCACGACGGTGGAAGCGCTGCGGCGCGCGGTGCGGCGGCTGCGCGAGCGCCCGACGCCGGCGCGCTCCGCGGCGGTCGACCGTGTGATCGACGGCCTCTCCCGAGGCGAGGGCCAGCGCGTCGCACGCGCGTTCACCGCGTTCTTCCAGCTGGTCAACGTCGCCGAGGAGCGCCAGCGGGTCCGCGAGCTCCGCGAGCGCGGACGGGCGGCCCTGCCGCCGCTCACGGCACCGGTGGAGGTGACGGAGGTCCTCACCGCCCACCCGACCGAGGCGAAGCGCCGCGCGGTGGTCGAACACCTATGGCGGATCGGCGATCTGCTCGACACCCTCGACGACCGGCGAACCGGCGGCCGCGTCCACGACGAGACCGAACGCCGGCTCCGCGAGGAGGTCGCGAGCCTGTGGCTGACCGACCCGATCAGGCGCCGGCCGCCGGAGCCCCTCGACGAGGTGCGCGCGGCGATGGCGCTCTTCGACCGGACGATCTTCACGACCCTTCCGAAGGTGGTCCGCGCGACGGGGCCGACGACGCTTCGCTGGGGGACGTGGGTCGGCGGCGACCGCGACGGGAACCCTGCCGTGACCGCGGAGGTGACGCTCGGCGCGGCCGCGATCGCCCGCGACCACGTGCTGCGCGGCTACGAGGCGGCGGCACGTCGGATCGCCCGGTCGCTGTCGGCCTCCGAAACAGAGGTCCCGCCGTCTGCGGCGCTTCGCCGGGCGCTCGGCCGCGACGTCCGCGCGTTCCCCGATCGGGCGCGGGAGCTCGCGCGGACGCTCCCGGACGCGCCGCACCGGCGCAAGCTCGTGTTGATCGCGGAGCGATTGGCGGCGACGCGCTCCGGCGAGGTGTCGGGCTTCGACTCGGCACACGCGTTCGAACGCGACCTCGAGACGCTTCGAACGTCGCTCCGCGGCGGCGGCGCCGCGATCTTGGCCGACGGCGAGCTCGCCGACCTCGCCGAGCAGGCTAGGACGTTCGGGTTCCACCTCGCGTCCCTCGAGGTCCGCCAGCACGCGGCCGTGCTGCGCGCCGCGGCCGAAGATCCCGACCCCGAGGTCGATGCGACGTTCCGCGCCATCGCGAGCATCCAGGGCGACCTGGGTGAGGCGGCCTGCCACCGGCTGGTGATCAGCTTCACCCGCGACGCGGGCGACGTCGCGGCGGCGTATGCCCTCGCGCGCCGCGCCGACGCCGCGCTCCCCCGCCGACTCGACGTCGTCTGCCTGTTCGAGTCCGCGGCGGAGCTCGAGCGGGCGACCGACATCCTCGACGACGTCGTGGCGCTGCCGGACGTCCGCGCGCGGCTCCGGCGGAACGGCCGCCGTCTCGAGGTGATGCTCGGGTACTCGGACTCCTCCAAGGAGGTAGGGGTGCTCGCGGCGAGCCTGACGCTGTACGACGCGCAGCGGGCGATCGCGGCATGGGCGCGCGAGCGCGACATCGAGCTCACGATGTTCCACGGTCGCGGCGGCGCGCTCGGGCGCGGCGGCGGCCCGACCGCCCGCGCGATCCGTGCGCAGCCGCCGGGCACCGTCGACGGCCGCTTCAAGGTCACGGAACAGGGCGAGGTCGCGTTCGCGCGCTACGGCGACGCGGACATCGCGTGGCACCACCTCGAGCAGCTCGTTCGGGCGGTGGCGGCGGCGCGCGTCGCCGCCACCGAGGCTCCGAGCGACGCGTTCGCCGACGACATCGCGGAGATGCGACGCGCGAGCGCATCGGCGTGGCGGGCGCTGGTGGGGGCGCCGGGCTTCGCCCGATGCGTCACCCGCGCCACGCCCATCCGGCAGATCGCGTCGATGCCGATCGCGTCGCGGCCC
>JBJMLQ010000170.1:0-11763 GCA_045805225.1 Actinomycetota bacterium
CTACTCAGCATCCGGTATCGGCCCATCGGGGTTCTCGACCGTCGCCCGATATGGGGACACCGGCCGAGGGCCGAAACTTCTCAGGACCGGAACAAGGAGGTGAACGGATGCGAGCGAAACTCTCTGGGTGGAAGCACCTGATGTTCGCTGCAGCCACGTTGGCCACTCTCGCGCTTGCCGCGGGCGCTCGGTACAAGCCGTAACTGGCCGAGCCGAGCAACCAATCCGACAGGAAGGGGTTCACATGCTTCGCAAGATCATGTACTCCCTCGGCGCGCTGGCCGTCCTGGCCATGGCCGTGGGTGCGGGGTTCAAGCCCGCGTAAGGCATCACCCGTTCCACGAACGGAGCTCTCGGGATCGCCGGTCACGGCCGGCATTTCCGAGGGCTCCGTTCCCTTTGCAAGGGAAGGCTCAGTCCCGCTAGTGCGGTACGCCGAAAGGCGTACCCGGATCGCGGGGGCGGCCTACCGCAGTTCCATTACGAAGGCCGATGTGTCGTCCCGGCCCATCGGCGACACTGCGGGAACGTTACGGAGGAGGTGTGTAGATGCGAGCGAAGTTGAATGGCTGGAAGCACCTGCTGTTCACCGCGGCTGCGCTGGCCACGTTGGCGCTCGCGGCCGGGGCTCGTTACAAGCCCAAGTAGTCGCGCACCCGCTGGAGAGGAGACACGACATGATTCGCAAGATCGCTTTGACCCTCGGCGCGCTCGCGGTTCTCGCCCTCGCGGTGGGCGCCGGCTTCAAGCCCGCGTAAGGAAGCACGAGCAGCTAACTGCGAGGCCCCCGAGACGCTCGGAATCCCGAGCCGCTCGGGGGCCTCGTTGTGTTGCAGGGGAGCTTCAGTTGGCCGCCTGCCTTCCGATAGGACGCGTATGAAACTGATGGTGATCTGCATGGCCATCATCTTGGTCGCGGCGTACCTGCTCGGCGGCCGGCTGCGCAATATGGCCGACCTCAAGATCGAGTGGGGATGGCTCGCCCTTATCGGGTTGGCGTTGCAGTTCGTGACCGGTCCGGGCGACACGGTCCCGCTCGTGTGCCTGTACGTGTCGTTCGCCTTGCTGATCATCTTCACCATCAAGAACATCCGCGTGTTCGGCTTCCCGCTGATCTTGGCCGGCGTGCTGTGCAACCTTCTGGTGATCGGCATCAACGGCGGCATGCCCGTGTCGAAGCACGCGCTGCGCGCGTCGGATCAAGGACAGTTCTTGGGAGACCTCGAGAACAATCCGTACCCGAAGCACCACCTCGCGACGGACGACGACCTGCTGCGCTACCTCGGTGATGTGATCCCTGTGCCGTCTCCAGTGGAGCAGGCGATCAGTCTCGGCGACATCCTCACGTACGGCGGCGTCGGGTTCGTCATCGTCGGCGCGATGCGAGGCGTGCCGGCGCGGCGTCGCGACGTCGAAGAGACCCAAGGGAAGGTCGCCAGTGTCGGCTGAGGTTTCCCTGGACGAGGGCGCCGAGGAGCCGATCGACGCCGAGGCGGAGGAACACGCCGACGGCCGGCCGGATCCGAAACATCCCGTCGGGCTGATCGGGTACGAACTCGGCGTCTCCATCCCGATCATCGCCTGGATCGTGATCTCGCTCGTTCGCCATCCGGCGCTGTTGTCGCCTAGCGCACAGATCGATCCTTGGCAGGTGCTCGTGTGGATGGCCGCCATCGCGGCCGTGGACCTGATGCCGGTCCCGACGACGATGTCCAACGTTGCCTTCAGCCTGAGCTTCCCCATCGAGCTGTCGGTCGCCTTGTTGTATCAGCCGCCGGTCGCCGCGTTGATCGCGTTGATCGGGTCGAGCGATCCGCGCGAATTCAAGGGCGAGATCCCGCTCGTCCAGGCGGTGTTCAGCCGCTCGCAGATCGCCGGTGCCGCGATCTGCGAATCACTGATCTTCCACGCACTGCTGCCGGGGCTCGACCCCACGAACATCTCGAAGGCCATGATCCCGCGCGTCATGTTCGCGGTTCTCTGTGCGTCCATCGTCGGGTATATGGTCAACGTCGGCTTCGTGGCGATCTACGGTTGGTTCGCCAACGGTGAGAACCCGTGGCACTTCGTCCGGAAGGTGCACGTCGGCGTCTTCGGCGAGTTCGTGATCGTCTATCTGGCGCTCGCCTTGTTCAGCGTGCTGGTCGTGATGGGCATCGCGCAATACCAGGTCTGGTCGGTCGTGATCTTCCTCGCACCGCTCCTGTTCGCCAGGCAGATGTTCCAGCGAACCCACTCGTTGCAGCGGGCGACCGATGAACTGGCGGTGAAACAGGCCGAGAACGAGTACCAGGCGCTGCACGACTCGCTGACGAACATGCCCAACCGGATGTTGTTCCACCAACGACTGCTCGCCGAGATCGACCACGCTCGCCAGACCGACGGACGCATGGCTGTGATGCTCATGGACCTCGATCACTTCAAAGAGGTCAACGACACGCTCGGTCATCACTTCGGTGACAAATTGCTGCAGGAGATCGGGCCGCGGTTGTCCGGCGTGCTGCGCGACAACGACCTGATGGCACGCCTCGGCGGCGACGAGTTCGGGATCGTGCTTCCCGACCTTCCGACCGAAGAAGTGGCGCTGCGCATCGCCGACCGCGTGCGGGAGGAGTTGGAGCAACCGGTCGCCGTCGAGGGACTGGCCCTGGACGTGTCCGGATCGATCGGCATCGCGATGTTCCCGATGCATGCTGAGGACGCCGAGACCTTGCTTCGGCGCGCCGACGTTGCGATGTACGTCGCGAAGGAGAACGGCGGCGGGTACGAGGTCTATCAGGAGTCGTTCGACCGGCATAACCCGCAGCGGCTGACGCTGATCGGCCAGGTCCGTCCCGCGCTCGAGAGCGGGGAGTTCGTCATGTACTACCAGCCGAAGGTCCGACTGCTCGACGGCCGTGTCGCCGGCGCGGAGGCCCTGATCCGATGGGAGCACCCGACGCTCGGGCTCGTTCCGCCCGACGAGTTCATCCCCCTGGTCGAGAAGACGGTCTTGCTTCGGCCGCTCACGCACTACGTCGCCGAGAACGTCCTGAAGCAGTGGCGCGAATGGGCCGCCATGGGCATCCGGATCCCGATCGCGATCAACGTCTCGCCCCGGTCGTTGCTCGATGCGGACTTCCCGGACGCCATCGCTCAGCTGCTTCGAGACACCGACGTCCCGCCGGCTTTCCTGCGTATCGAGCTCACGGAGGGGTTCCTGATGGGCGACTCCGGCCGCTCGATCGCGGTCCTGGACGCGTTGTCCAACATCGGCGTGGGACTGTCGATCGACGACTTCGGCACGGGATACTCGTCGCTGTCCTACCTCAAGCGTCTGCCGATCGAAGAGATCAAGATCGACCGGTCGTTCGTGATGCAGATGCATGTCGACGCCAACGACTTCATGATCGTGCGCGCCACCGTGGATCTCGGCCGGAACCTCGGGTTGCGCGTCGTCGCGGAAGGGGTCGAGGACCTCGCGACGTTCGACCGGCTCGCGGACTTCGGCTGCGACGAGGCGCAGGGCTACTACATCTCGAAGCCCGTTTCCGCGCTCGAGTTCACCAGGTGGCTCTCCGTCCGGAACCTCGACCGCGAGTCGGGGGAGGCCCCCGACTCCGCTGACCGTCGGGTGCCGAAGCGCGGCCTGCACGCGATCTGATCCCGGCACGCGCGGCGATGTCCGTTCGGGCCCTCCCGTAGACTGACCTCAGATGCCCCTGCCGTTCGCGGCGGGGGCTTTCGGTGCTGTTCCGGAAGGGGTTGCATGTCGCTCGGATCGCTGGTCGAGACGCTGATCGGGTCGGAGCCGTTCGAGCGGCTCCTGGTGTCCCGCGACCGACCGCTCCTCGCGCAGGCCGAGACCGGCGATGCGTTCGTCGTCGCCGGGCTCGCCGCGGCACTCGAGCTGCCCGTCCTGGCGGTCGCGCCGGGCCCGCACGAGGCGGAGGCCCTGGCGGCGGATGTCGAGGCGTTCCTCCCCGGAGGCTCCGTGTTGTTGCCGGCGTGGGAGGCGTTCCCGTACGAGCTGTTGTCTCCGACGCCGGAGATCGCCGCACGGCGAGCCGCCGCCGTCCGACGGCTGCGGGAGGCGTCAGGCCCGCTCGTCGTCGTCGCGCCCGCCGTGGCGGCGGCCCAGGGGATCGCGCCGAGCACCGGGACGGCCGCGCCGCTCGACGTCGCGACCGGGGACGAGGCGGCGCCCGACACGCTCGCGGACCGGTTGGTTGTGCTCGGGTACGAGCGGGCCGACGTGGTGCAGCGGCGCGGGGAGTTCGCGGTCCGCGGCGGCGTGCTGGACGTCTTCCCGGCGGACGGCCGCCGTCCGATCCGGCTCGAGTTCTGGGGCGACGAGATCGAGTCGATCCGCGTGTTCGTCCCGTCGACGCAGCTGTCGAGCGAGCGGGTCGACCGGGCGACGGTGGATGCGGCGCGCGAGCTGGTGCTCGACGACGACCTCCGCGCGCGGGCGCGTGACGCGGCCGGCGCGGCGAGCGACGAGCGCATCGCGGACCTCTTGGCGCGGATCGGCGAAGGCGCGCTGCCCGACGGCATGGAGTCCGCGGCGGCGTTCCTGTGGGACGAGATGCCGACCCCGGCCGAGCTGCTGCCCGACGGCTCGTGGGTGGTCGTCACCGAGGCTCGCCGCACGCTCGGGCGCCTGCGCCAAACGCATGACGACGCGGAGGCGCTGGCGGCGGCGCTCGCCTGGCCCGGCCCGCACGTCGTCCGTTCTCCTGAGGACGCGCTCGGACGCGGACGTCAGCTCCATCTGTCCGCGTTCACGGAAGGAACGGACCTTTCGCTCCGCGGCTGGGGCGCCGCCGTCGGCGATCCCGGCGCGCTCGCCGGCCAGGCGCGGGACCTCGTCGGCCTCGGCTACCGCGTGGTGGTCGCGGCGCACGGGCACGGGTCGCTGGAGCGGGCGCGCGAGGTGCTCGGCGACCTCGACGTCGAGACGGTCGAGGCGCCGCTCGTCGGCGGGTTCCTGTTCGGCCCCGGCAAGATCGCCGTGCTCACGGAGGAGGACCTGTTCGGCGCCCGCCGGTACACGCGAGAGGCGCCTCGGTTCGCGACCCGGCGCAGCGACAGTGTCGCCGACGAGCTCGAGCCCGGCGACTTCGCGGTGCACCGCATCCACGGCGTCGGGCGGTATCAGGGGATCGTGCACCGCGAGCTCGCGGGCGCCGAGCGCGACTACCTGGTGATCGAGTACGCGAAGGGCGACAAGCTGTACGTGCCCTCAGATGCGGTTGGGATGGTGGCGCGCTACATCGGCGGCGACGTCCCGCGCGTGCACCGGATGGGTGGCTCGGACTGGGCGCGCGCGACGGCGAAGGTCAAGCGTGCCGTCCGCGACATGGCCGGTGAGCTGGTGCGGCTCTATACCGTGCGGATGTCGGTGCCCGGCCATGCGTTCGGTCCGGACACGCCGTGGCAGCGAGAGCTCGAGGACGCGTTCCCGCACGTCGAGACGCCCGACCAGCTCAGGGTGATCGACGACGTCAAGCGCGACATGGAGAAGCCCGTCCCGATGGACCGGCTGCTCTGCGGAGACGTCGGGTTCGGCAAGACGGAGGTCGCCGTGCGCGCGGCGTGCAAGGCGGTGATGGAGGGCAAGCAGGTCGCGGTGCTCGTGCCGACGACGCTGCTCGCCGAGCAGCACCTGCTGACGTTCCGCGAACGGTTCTCGCCGTTCCCCGTGCGCGTCGAGATGCTGTCGCGGTTCGTCGATCCCGAGACGCAGGAGGCGATCATCGCCGACCTGGGCGCCGGGAAGGTCGACATCGTGGTCGGCACCCACCGCCTGCTCGGACGCGATGTGGCCTTCGCCGATCTCGGGCTCCTGGTGGTCGACGAGGAGCAGCGCTTCGGGGTCTCGCACAAGGAACGGTTGAAGTCGCTGCGCGCACAGGTGGACGTGCTCACCATGACGGCGACGCCGATCCCGCGGACGCTCGAGATGGCGCTCACGGGGATCCGACAGATGAGCACGATCGACACACCGCCTGAGGACCGTCAACCGGTGCGGACGTTCGTGGGGTCGTTCGACGAGGAGCTCGCCGTCGGGGCCGTGCGGCGCGAACTCCTGCGCGAAGGCCAGATCTTCTGGGTCCACAACCGCGTCGCAACGATCGACCGGCAGGCCGGACGCTTGCAGCAGCAGCTCCCGGACGCGCGCATCGTCGTCGCCCACGGGCAGATGGACGAAGACGTGCTCGAGCGACGGATGTTGCGGTTCTGGGAACGCGACGCCGACGTCCTCGTGTGCACCACGATCATCGAGTCCGGGCTCGACGTGCCGAACGCCAACACGCTGGTGGTCGACCGGGCCGACATGCTCGGGCTGGCGCAGCTGTACCAGCTCCGGGGTCGCGTCGGGCGCGCCGCCGAGCGCGCGTTCGCGTACTTCTTCTTCCCCGAGCATCGTGAGATGACCGAGGAGGCGCACCTGCGTCTGGCGACGATCTCGAAGCACCAGGCGCTCGGATCGGGGTTCAAGATCGCGCTCCGGGACCTCGAGATCCGCGGAGCCGGCAACCTGCTCGGCGCCGAGCAGAGCGGCCATATCGCCTCGGTCGGGTTCGATGCGTACGCACGGATCCTGCAGGAATCGGTGCAGGAGTTGCAGGGCACACCGGTCGAACAGGAGCAGGACCTGCGGATCGACCTGCCGGTGAAGGCGTTCGTGCCGCCGGGGTGGCTCGCACAGGAGTCCCTGCGTCTGGAGCTCTACCGACGGATCGGGATGGCGCGCGACCACGAGGCGCTCGCGATGATCCGCGACGAGACGCTCGACCGGTTCGGCGCGTTGCCCGACCCGGTCGAGGTGCTGTTCGCGATCGCGTCGCTCCGCCTCACCGCGCAGCGGCTCGCGGTCGAGGAGGTTGCGACCTACCGCGAGCAGGTGCGGTTGCGGCCGGTGACGTTGTCCGATGTGGTGGAGCTCGGCTTGTCGGCGCTGATCCCCGGCGCGTCGTTCGTCGACGCGACGCGAACGCTCAATCTGAAACCCGATCGTGTCTTCGGCGTCGACCTCGTTCGTTGGGTCGAGAGCAGGCTGCTGCAGGCCGTCGGCGAGCCCGCCGAACCGGGGCTCCGGCCGGCCGACCGCGCATCCGTTCGGGCCTCGTAGACTGACCCGATGCATCCCTCCCGCCGTTCCATGCTGCCCATCCTCCTGTCCATCGTCCTTGCCGTCGCACTCGCCGCGTGTTCCGACGCCACCGCCCGGCCGCCGGCCGCCACCGTCGCCGGCTCCTCGATCTCGACCGACGAGCTCGCCCGCACCGCCGGTGTCTTCAGCACCGTCGCGGGGCTGCAACAGCAGCCGTGCGGCCAGACCGACGGCGCGACCGACACGCAGGAGGCGGCCTGCAACCGCTTCTCGCTCGGCGCGATGATCCTGTTCCGCCTGAGCGACCAGTACGCGGCGCAGAACGGCCTGACCGTCGAGGACGCGAAGGTGACGAAGGCGTTCGAGACGTTCCAGAAGAACGTCGGTGCCGACACGCTGCACGCACAGCTCATGGCGAACGGTGTGACCGAGGACGACGTGCGCGAGCTCGTGCGCGCCTCGCTCGTCCAGCAGCAGGTGGCCAAGGCGCTCGCCCAGACGCAGTTCACCGACGCGCAGCTGCAGCAGCAGTACCAGCAGTCGATCGGCGACTACACGACACTGCACGTCGACCACATCCTGGTGGACTCCAAAGCGAAGGCGGAGGAGGTCTACAAGCAGGTGACCGCGCCCGGATCCACGCTCCAGGACTTCCAGAACCTCGCGAAACAGGTCTCGACCGACCCGAACGCCAAGAAGGACGGCGGCGAGCTGACGCTGCCGGCGAGCCAACTGGCGAGCGAGTTCTCCGCAGCGGCGCTCACGCTCAAGCCCGGTGAGATCTCCAAGCCCGTGCAGACACAGTACGGATGGCACGTGATCTACATGATCGACAAGCAGGTGACGCCGTTCGCGCAGGCGCGCGACAAGATCTTGCAGCAGGCCTCGACGAAAGCGTTCCAGGACTGGGTCCAGACCCAGGTCGGCGAGATCAACGTCGACCCGAGCTTCGGCCGGTTCGACCCGACGACGCTGCAGGTGCAGCGGATCACGAGCACCGATCCGAGCGCGACGCAGCCGACGCCGAGTGGCGCCGTCAACGGAGCGCCGGCCACGCCGTGACCCGTGACGCGGCCGTCGGCCCCGTGCCGTCCTCGCGTGGCGGCGACGGGCTGCTCGACCTGGTCCGGGTGCAGGCGAGGCTTCGCGCGCCCGACGGATGTCCGTGGGACCGGGAGCAGGACCACCGGACGCTTGCCCGGCACCTCTTGGAGGAGACCCACGAGCTCCTCGAGGCGATCGACGCCGACGATGATTCCGCGATCCGAGACGAGCTCGGTGATCTGCTGCTGCAGGTGACGTTCCACGCGCAGATCGCGGCCGACGACGGGCGATGGGACATCGACGACGTCGCCGACGCGCTGGTCGCGAAACTCGTCCACCGGCACCCCCACGTGTTCGGCGACGTCGCCGTCGACAGCGCCGACGAGGTGCTCGTCAACTGGGAGAAGCTGAAGGCCGAGGAGACGGGCGGCCGCAAAGCCGTCGATGCGGAAATCCCGGCGACGCTGCCGGCGCTCGCGCGCGCCGCGAAGGTGCAGCGTCGAGCCGCCGGGTGGGGCTTCACGTGGCGCAGCCGGGAGGGCGCGCTCGGCAAGCTCCGCGAGGAGGTCGACGAGCTCGAGGACGCCGCGGACGATCCGGCCCGCGCCGAGGAGGAGCTCGGCGACGTCTTGCTGGCGGTGGTCGCGGTGTCGCGGCAGCTCGGGCTCGACGCCGAGTCGGCGCTGCGACGAGCCACGACGCGGTTCGCCGATCGTGCGGAGCGCACGCTCGCGCTGGCGGCGGAACGGGATCTCGACCCTGAGGCGCTCGGGGAAGACGAGCTGCTCGCGCTGTACCTCGAGGCCAAGCAGGCCGCGGCAAGGGACGCGGCCTCCGACGGGTAGCTCGGCGACCGCTCCACGGTCCGGGGGAAAGGGTCGGGTACCATCGGCCGGCGATGAGCACGATCGCGTCGGTCTCCGCACGCCAGATCCTCGACTCCCGTGGCGATCCCACGGTTGAGGTCGACGTGTGGCTCGACGACGGCGCGATGGGCCGCGCCGCGGTGCCGAGCGGCGCCTCGACCGGCGAGCACGAAGCCCTCGAGCTTCGCGACGCCGATCCGACGCGGTTCGGGGGCAAAGGCGTCACGCGCGCGATCGCTAACGTGGACGGCCCGATCGCCGACGCGGTCGTCGGCATGGACGCCTTCGACCAGCGCGGCGTCGATCGCGCGATGCTCGATCTCGACGGCACCGCCACCAAGGCGGCGCTCGGCGCCAACGCGATCCTCGGGGTGTCGCTCGCCGTCGCGCGCGCCGCCGCCGACAGCGCCGGGCAGCCGCTGTACCGCTACCTCGGGGGTCCGAACGCGCACGTCTTGCCCGTTCCGTTGATGAACGTGCTGAACGGCGGTATGCACGCCGACAACGAGCTCGAGCTACAGGAGTTCATGCTCGCGCCCGTCGGTGCCGCGTCGCTCGCCGAGGCGGTGCGGTGGGGCGCCGAATGCTTCCACGCGCTGCATGCCCTGCTCCGCGACAAGGGCCTCGCGACCGGCGTCGGGGACGAAGGCGGCTTCGCCCCGGCCATCTCGACGGGCGCCGAGGCGTGCGAGTTGTTGCTGGACGCCATCGAGCGCGCCGGCCTCGATCCGGGGGAAGAGGTCGCGATCGCGCTGGACCCGGCCGCGAGCGAGCTCTTCCGCGACGGTCGCTACCACCTGGAAGGCGAGGTGCGCTCGAGCGACGACATGATCGCCTACTGGACCGCGCTGCTCGATCGGTTCCCGATCGCCTCGATCGAGGATGCGCTGGCAGAAGACGACTGGGACGGCTGGGCGGCCATCACGCGCGACCTCGGCGACCGTGTGCAGCTGGTCGGCGACGACCTCTTCGTGACGAGCACCGAGCGGCTGGAGCGCGGCATCCGCGACGGGGACGCGAACGCGATCTTGATCAAGGTCAACCAGATCGGGTCGCTCACCGAGACGCTTGACGCCGTCGCGCTCGCGCAGCGGTCGAGCTTCGGCGTCGTGATCAGCCATCGCAGCGGCGAGACCGAGGATGCGACGATCGCCGATCTCGCCGTCGCGACGAACGCGGGCCAGCTCAAGGCGGGCGCGCCCAGTCGCGGCGAGCGCACGGCCAAGTACAACCAGTTGCTTCGCATCGAAGACGATCTCGGCGAGAACGCGCGCTACGCCGGTGGGTCGCTCATCCGTGGCCGATCACCCGGAGGTGGCGGCACGCCATGAGTGCCCGGACCGCGGCGACTTCCCCCGCCGAGGACCGGGGGAAGGGCACAGAACGATCGCGCGCCGCGCGGATCACGCCGCGCGCCTCGATCCTCGGCTTCGTCGTCTTCGTGGCGGCGATCTTCGCCGTCGCGCCCGCGCGGGCGTACCTCGACCAACGCGCCCAGCGGAACCAACTCGCGAACCAGGTGTCGCAGCTCCAGGAGCAGAACGCGGTGCTCCAGCCACAGCTCGACCGGCTGCACGACCCCGCCGAGCTCGAGCGGCTCGCGCGCGAGTGCCTCGGCATGGTCGACCCCGGCCAGATCGCGTTCGTTCCGGTGCCGCGCGGCCGGGCGCCGACGCCGCCGTCGTGTGACTAGGCCGACGCTGCCGACGTGTGACTAGGCCGTGAACCGCAGATCGATCGCGTCGCAGACGCGGCGGTACCCGATCCGCTGATAGATCGCGTTCGACGTCGCGTTCGCCAGGTCGGTGTGGAGGTAGCAGGCGCGGCCGCCGCGCTCGAGCGCGACACCGCTCAGGTGGGCGACGAGCGCCGTTGCGTAGCCGTGTCCGCGCGCCTGCGGCAGCGTGTACACGGGACCGACGCGGACGCCGTCCGGCGGCGCAGGCGACGTGCCGGTCATCGCGACCGGTCGCCCGCCGACCTCCCACAGCCAGTAGCCGCCTTCCTCGACCGCGGAACGGACTCGGCGAGCGCGCGGATCGAGATCGCCGGCGAACCCGGGGACCGCCTCTGCGATGAACGCGTCGTGCCACTCGGCGATCAGGCCGAGGTCGTCCTCGGAGGCGACGCGGGGTTCGCCCTCGGCGTCGCCGCGATCGAGGACGGCGGTCAGCTCGTAGATCCCCTGGCGCGTGGTGGTCTCGGTGCGGCCCCCGGCGAGCGCGACCCAGGCGGCCCCGAAGGTCTCGGCCTCGGCGTTGCCGCCGACCACGCCTGGCAGCCGGATATCCGCATCGAGGATCGCGGCGGCGAGCGGTGCGAGCCCGCCCTCGTCGAGCGGTTCGGCGAGCGCGAGGTTGTAGGGCGGCGTCTGGATCGCCGCGGCGACGACCCGGCCGTCTTCGCCGACCGCCCACAAGTGAAAGTCCGGGTAGGTGTCGGGCCGGCGGTCGAGCTCGTCGAGGATGCCGAGGATCAGGTTGTGCCGCGCCGGCGCGCGGCCGAGCAGCGGGGCGACGAGCCGGCGGTACTCGGCGACCGCCTCGACCCGCGTGACCTCCATCGGCGGATGCTACGAGAAGGTGTCGATGCATTGACGCCGGGGTTGCGTCTCCCGCATGCTGGGCGCCTCGCTCGGGGCACGCCCGGGCCACCGTGACAGGAGGACCACCAGATCGCTATCGAGATCGGCGCGACGGTCACCGCGACCGTCGTGCGCATCGAGAACTACGGCGCGTTCCTGCAGCTCGAGGA
>JBJMLQ010000171.1:0-8854 GCA_045805225.1 Actinomycetota bacterium
CGCGCCCTTCGCGAACTGCAGCGCCCGTACGTCGGCTTGCGTCAGCACGATCTCACCGGCGAGCGCGAAGGCGCGCACGTCCTCGCGCATCACGATGCGGCCGGCGAGCGGATGCCCGGCGGCCTCGGCCTCCTCTCGAGTCACCATCTTGCCGCCGTCGTCGAGCAGGCCGGCCAGCCGCAGCTGCGCGACGATGTCGATCAGTCCCGACCCGCAGATGCCCTTGGGCTCCACGTCGCCGCCGATCACTTGCAGCTCGACCTCGCCGTTGATGAGGACCACGCCTTCGATGGCGCCTTCGGTCGCGCGCATCCCGTAGAGGATCTCCCCGCCCTCGAACGCGGGGCCTGCCGGGGCGGCGGTGGCGACGGAACGCTCCGCGTTGCCGCACGCGATCTCGCCGTTCGTGCCCACGTCGACCAGGAGCCGGGTCTCGGGGTCGCGGACCAATCCCGTCGCGACGATGTCGGCGACGATGTCCGCGCCGACGTAGGCGCCGATCGACGGATAGATCGCGACCCACCCCAGCGGGTGGATGCGCATGCGGAGTTGGTCGGCGCGAACGTCCTGTGGGTCGGTGAACGTCGCGACGTAGGGCGCCAGCGCGATCGACTCCGGGTTCACGCCGAGGAGTAGCGACATCATCGTCGCGTTGCCCGCGACGACGGCCTCGTAGATCTCCTCCGGCTTGACGTCGGCCTCTTGTTGCACGCGGTCGAGCAGCTCGTTCACGGTCTCGAGGGCCGCGGCCTTGAGCTGGTCGATGTTCTCCTGGCCGTGCATCGCCTTGGCCATCCGCGCGATCACGTCCGCGCCGTAGGAGGCCTGGTGGTTGATGGTGCTGGCCACCGCGACCGTCGCGCCGTTCCGAAGATCGACCAGCGTGCACACGCACGTCGTCGTCCCGATATCGAAGCTCGCACCGAACATCCGGTCGCGGGTGTCGCCTTCCTCGCAGTCGACGAGGTACTCGCCGACGAGCGTCGCGGTGACGTTCGATCCGTTGCGGAACGCCTCGGCGACCCTTGGCAGGACCTCCCAGTCGTGGTTCCGGCTGTACCCGGCCTCCTCGACCGCGTCCATCACGCGTCGCAGATGCGAGCGGTGATCCTCGAGCGAGGGTGGCGGTAGCTCGAGATAGAGCTTCACGACGTTGGGCTCGAGCAGAACGAACCGGCCGACGCCCATCGTGGCCGCCTTCGGCATCTTCATCAGGCGCGGCACGTCGACGGTCATCGGTCCGTTGATCCGGCACTGGCATGACAGCCGCCAGCCGTCGTCGAGCTTGTCGGCGAGGTGGCGGTAGTCGGCGAGCGAGAGCTCCGCCTCACCCTCGAGGATCTGGACGCCACACTTGCCGCACGTGCCCCGGCCGCCGCAGGTCGACTCGATCGGCAGGCCCGCCCAGTGCGCTGCGTTGAACAGCGACGTGCCGGCGGGCACGCGCGCGGTCTTGCCGCTCGGGAGGTACGTGACCTCGATCTTGGCGCCCGAGCCCGTGGTCATCCGACCTTCGCCGCCTCCAGCTCCGTGCGGTGGTCCCTGATCCACTCGGTGCCGAAGTCGTCGTGGCCGAGCAGGAGGTCGGCCGCGAGGATGGCCTTCTTCACCGGGCGGTGCAGCGGGTTGGTGATCGCGGTGTTCATCCCGTTGGCGATCATCACGGTGAGGAACGCGGCGTCGATCTCGTGACGGCCCGGCATGCCGAACGAGATGTTCGACGCGCCGCACGACAGGTTGACGCCGAGCGCACCGCGGATGCGGGCGATCGTGCGGATCATCGCGGTGCCGGCGTCGGGCGCGGCGCCGATCGGCATCGCGAGCGGGTCGATGATGACGTCCTGGCGGGAGATGCCGTGCTTCTCGGCGTTCTCGACGAGCTTCGCCGCTGCGGCGAAACGCACGTCCGGGTCCATCGAGATGCCGTCCTCGTCGTTGGCCATCCCGATCACGGCGGCGCCGTGGGCGGCGACGAGCGGCAGCAACCGGTCCATCGAATGCTGCTCCGCAGTGACGGAGTTGATCAGGACCTTGCCGCCGGCAAGGGGCACGGCGGCCTCGAGCGCCTCCGGCGTGGAGGAGTCGATGCAGATCGGCACGTCGACCAGGTCGTTCACGATCTTGACCATCTCGGACAACATCGCGTCCTCGTCGAATCCCGGGATCCCGGCGTTCAGGTCGAGCGCGCCAGCGCCCGCGGCGACCTGCGCAAGCGCATCCGACTTCACGGTGTCGTAGTTCCCGAGCTTCAGCTCCTCGGCGAGCTTCTTGCGGCCCGTGGGGTTGATCCGTTCGCCGATGATCACGAAGGGATGCGCGTCGCCGATCACGACGTCGTGGCCGGCGTTGGAGCGCAAGACGGTTTCGGCTACTGCATCGGTGGGCACGGGCTTGCTCCTGCTGTCGGTGGGCGGTTCACCTTGCCAGAGTCCTCGGCACGAACGGTAAGGACGCTGACTCGCGGTCAATCGCGGGTCAGCGTCGGGTCGTGTCCGAGGATAGGGCTGCAGGAAGCCGTGGGGAACGGGTGGTGCGGTGCCGAACGTGACTTTGGGTCAGCGCGGATGGACGAGGCTCACCGGCCCGAGCGCTCCGCGCGGACGATCGGCGTCGTCCTCTGACCCCGGAACGATCGCCGGCGTGACCGGCAGCTCGATGTGCTTCGGCATCGACGGACCGGCCTCGAAGCGGTCGCCGAACCGCGGCTCGGGCGTCTCGACGTCCAGCGGCGTGTTGCGGTACAGCCGGCGGATGAGGTCGGCGGCGATCCACACGCACACGGCGATCGCGACCGGGTGTCCGAACGGCAACCGGACCGACCGGATCAGCTCGGGCAGGTGGGAGTTCTCGGTGACGAGCTCGGTCACGGTGAACGCGAGACACAACAGCACGAGCGTGCGGCGCGCCACGCGGGGCAGCGCCCACGCGACGGGGAGCACCCAAACGAGGTACCAGGCGCCGAGCATCGGCGCGAGCAAGATCGTCGCGATCAACGCCCATCCCCACGCGGCGGCGAGCGCGGTCGGCTCGCGCGCGGCCGGGTCGGTCCAGATCCGTCGCGCGATCAAGAACACGACGGCGCCCGAGGCACCGAACAGCAGCACGTGCGCCGCGACCATCGCCGGCGTCTCCGCGGCGGGACCGCCGATCGCCTTGCCGGCCCAGGTCAAGGCGGTCACGATCAGCTGTCCGGGCGCCTTGCCCGAATCGTGCCCCGAAAGCTCGAACATCCCGAGGGTCGGGTTCGCCGATTGCAGGAACGGCGCGGCCAGCACGAGCCAGACGCCCCCGACGACGACGGCGTACTTCGCGAGCACGCGCGCGCGGCGCTCGGGGTCGGCGTTGGCCGCGATCGCGACGATCAACAAGATCAGCGGGACGACCGCGCTCGCCTTCACCGACATCCCGAGGCCGAGGCAGAGCGCCGCGGCGAGGTCACGCTTGGCGAATACGCACGCGATGGCGCAGGCGACGAAGAACGCAACGAGCATGTCGTTGTGCCCGCCGCCGACGACGTGGAACACGACGATCGGGTTCAAGCCGATCACCGCCACTGCGAAGACCGCCCGCTCCGGGCGGACCCGCTTCACGAGGCGCCAGACCACGAACAGCGTGCCGAGGCTGGCCATCGCGGCGAGGATCTGGAACCCGCGGATCTGGCTGGTGACGCTTCGAAGCACGCCGGTCGTGATCACGGACACCCACGTGAACAGCGGCCCGTACACGGACGGCGTCGCACGCCATCCGGGCCAGGTGAGGTTCCACAGTGCGTTGTTCGGGAAGTCGCTCGGGGTGAGCACGTAGGGGTTGCCGCCGTAGGAGTTCCAGATGCGGCCGTAGTATGCGTAGCTGTACACGTCGCGGGAGAACAGCAGCGGAAGCGTGAGCACCACGACGTGGAACACGACCGCGAGCAGCACGACCATCCGGACCGACACGCGCCGATGCCACGCTTCGCGCAAGATCAAGATGAAGCCGACGGCGGCCGCGACGACCGCGACGAGCCCGACGAGCATCAGCCCGGCGTCATCGAGGCGCTGCAGCTGCAGGAGGTTCGCGATCCACCGAAGCGGGCCCTCGGCCTGGGCCCCGTCGGGAAGGATCGGGTAGTAGGGCGAGTTCGGGGTCGCCGACATGATCGCGACCAGCAGCATGCCGGCGACGGAGGCGGCCGTCGCCCGTACCGCGCTCGGAGGCATGGCGGACCGCGTGGTCGTGCGCATGGGTTACCCGAGCGTACCTGAGGCGCTTCGAGCGAGGTAGGGGGGGCCTACGCTCGGTGAGCGGCGCAACCGTATCTCCATGGTTCGGCCCTCCCGGCCCGTCTACCGTATCGCCCGGTCGTGCTTACCCGCAACGCGCCTCGGCATGCCCGTATCCTGCAGCGATGGGGTTCCTGGAGCTGACCGACGTGGCTTACCGCCTCCCCGGCGGATGGACGTTGTTCGAGGGGGTGACGTTCCGGGTTCCCCAGGGTGCCCATTCCGCCTTGGTCGGCGCCAACGGGATCGGCAAGACGACGCTGCTGCGCCTGATCGCCGGCGAGGACCAGCCCAGCTCGGGCTCGATCCGCGTCGACGGCCGCGTCGGGCTGATGCGCCAGTTCATCGGGTCCAACGAGCAGCCGACGACGGTCCGGGCTTTCCTGCTTGCGTACAGCGACGCGACGGTGCGGGAGGCCGCGGCGCGGGTCGAGCGGGCCGAGCAGCGGCTGACCGCCGACCCCGATGAGCGCGCGCAGCTCGCGTACGCCGAGGCGCTCGCCGCCTGGGAGTCGGCCGGCGGGTACCGCGCCGAGGTCGTGTGGGACCGCTGCGCGGCGGAGGCGTTCGGCGGCGGGTATCCGGAGTCTGCGACCCGCCCGATCGAGACGCTATCGGGCGGCGAGCGCAAGCGACTTGCCTTGGAGATCGTGCTGCGCTCGGCGTTCGACGTGGTGGTGTTGGACGAGCCGGACAACACGCTCGACATCGCCGGCAAGGAGTGGCTCGAGTCCCGGATCGTCGAGGACCCGCGCACGATGTTGTTCGTCTCGCACGATCGCACCGTGCTCGAGCGCACGGCGACGCAGGTCGTCACCCTCGAGGGGCGGGCGACATGGACGCACCCCGGCGGGTTCGCGACGTACGCCGAGGCGCGTGATGCCCGCCTCGAGCGACTGGACGAACAGCACCGCCGCTACGAGGACGAGCGCCAGCGCTTGAGCGACATGGTCAAAGAGATGAAGCGCAAGGCCGCCTACAACGACGGCTGGGCGTCGAAGGCGCGTTCGGCCGAGCACCGGCTCGAGCGGTTCGTCGATCGGGAGCAGCCGCCGGAGAAGGCGGAGGTGCAGGACGTGCGGATGCGCGTCGACGGCGGTCGGACCGGCAAGGTCGCGTTCCGCGCGCGCGCGCTCGCGGTCGCCGGCATCGTCGCGCCGTTCGATGCCGAGGTCAGGTTCGGCGAGCGGATCGGCGTGATCGGACCGAACGGAAGCGGCAAATCGCACTTCCTGCGGCTGCTCGCGGGGGAGCCGATCGCGCACGAGGGCGAGTGGATGCTGGGAGCGCGCGTCGAACCGGCGCTGTTCGCGCAGCTGCATGAACGGCCCGACATCGGCGACCGTCCGATCCTCGAGGTGTTGTTGAAGCGCGGCCTCGAGCGATCCCGCGCGCACTCGTCGCTTCGCCGCTACGAGCTCGATCGCGCCGCGCAGAACCCGTTCGAGCTGCTGTCGGGCGGCCAGCAGGCACGGTTCCAGATCTTGCTGATGGAGCTCGACTCGCCGACGATGCTGCTGCTCGACGAGCCCACGGACAACCTCGATGTGGCATCGGCCGACGCGCTCGAGGCGGCGCTCGCGAGGTATGAGGGAACCGTGCTCGCCGTGACGCATGACCGATGGTTCATGCGGATCTTGGACCGGTTCCTGTTCTTCGATGAGGACGGCTCGGTGCAGGAGCTCTTGGCGTCGCCGTACGACCTGGCGGTGCGGTGACCGACGCGGTCTCGATGGCCGGCGCCGAGGTCCGGATCGGCGGCAGGCGCATCGTCGGGCCGCTCGACCTTGTGATCGGCCCGGGCGAGCGCTGGGCGCTGCTGGGGCCCAACGGCTCGGGCAAGACGACGGTGCTCAGCCTTATGGGCGCGCGTCGCCAGCCGTCCGCCGGCGAGGTCAACGTGCTGGGCGAGCGCCTGGGTCGCACGGACGTCCGGCGGCTGCGTCCACGGATCGGGCACGTGTCGCATCGCGTCGCCGATGCGCTGCGCGGGGACACGACCGTTCTCGAGACCGTCCTGACCGGCCGCGACGGAGCGCTTGTCCCGTGGTGGCTTGGATCCGACACGGAGGACCTGGCGCGCGCGCACCGGATGCTGGCGTCGATCGGATGCGCCGAACTCGCCACGCGGCCGCTCGACACCTGCTCGCTCGGCGAGCGCCAGCGCGTGCTGATCGCGCGGGCGCTGTTCGGCGAACACGAGCTCCTGCTGTTCGACGAGCCCGCCGCCGGCCTCGACCTCCCGGCCCGCGAGCGGCTGCTCGCCGCGATGACCGCGGTGACTGAGACGACGACCGTGCTCGCGACCCACCATCTGGAGGAGATCCCCGCGACGACGACGCACGCTGCGCTTCTCCGCGACGGCCTGGTGGTCGCGCACGGGCCGATCGACGATGTCCTCGTCGACGCTCGGCTGTCCGACTGCTTCGAGATGCCGATCGTCGTGGACCGCGGCGGCGGCCGGTGGCGTGCCCGGGCGGCGAGCTAGCTAATCGGTCGCCGCATCCGCGACCGGGAGCGACAGCTGCTCCGCATCCTTGTTGCCGCGCTTCCCGCGCGGGCGCGCGTAGCGCATCTGCTTGGACACGAGATAGATCGCGATCGCGATCAGGAGCGGGAACACGGCGACCGTGCCGACCAGCACCACGAGCAACGTGGTGGCGCTAGCGTGGTCCTGGGGTGAGCCGATCCACTTGACGATCGCGTAGACGGTGATCCCGCTCCACAGCATGACGGCGATCACGCCAGCCCAGATGGTGAAGGCGAACGTCGAGACGGCGCCGATCGCGATCGAGGTCCCCGTGTGTTCGCGCACGAGGGCAGCCTAGCGCGGCGGGCATCGCTGGGAACATGGCCGGGTGACCGAGGACGGATCGCATCGCCGCGGCGTGAGCGCCGTGTGGCTCGCCACGTTCATCTGGGCGTGGGGGCCAGTGCTGGTCAAGTGGAGCGACCTGTCGGGACCGACCTTCGCGATGTGCCGGTTGTGGGTCGGGGTCTGCGTGTCCGTGGTCGCGGTGCTTGCGACGAGGCGCCGGATCACCTGGACGGCGTTCCGGGCGTGCGCGCTCGGCGGGGTCTTGTTCGCCGCCGATATCGGCCTCGGGTTCACGGCGCTGAAGGCGACGACCGTTGCCGACGTCGCGCTGATCGGGGCGCTCGCACCCGTTGTGATCGTGCTCGTGTCGGCGTACCGGCTGCACGAGCACGTCACCGTGCGTTCGTGGTTGTTGGTCGGCGCCTCCTTCGTCGGCGTCGTGATCGTGGCGGTCGCCTCCGCCGGCGCGCCCAGCTGGACGCTCCGCGGTGACCTCCTGGCCGTGCTCGGGATCGGGACGTGGTCGACGTACTGGTTCTTCTCGCGCCATGTGCGGGAGCGGTTCGACCCGATCGTGTACTTCGGGTGCGTGATGCTGGCGGGGGCGTTGACCATGACGCCGTTCGCGCTGCTGGTCGACGGCGTGCCGTCCGCGATCGCCGGTCGGGACCTCTTCGCGGTGATCACCGTCGCGATCTTCCCCGGGTTCATCGGACACACGCTCGTCATCTGGTCGCACAAGCACGTCGCGTCGTGGCTGTCTGCGTTGATCACGCAGGTCTCGCCGGTGATCACGGCTGTGCTGGCGTGGATCGTGCTGGGCGAGGCGATCCCGCCCGTCGCGGCGCTCGGCGGCGCGATCACGGTCGGCGCCACGATGGCGGTGATCGCGCTCGACGCCGGCGACGCAGACGAGCAGCATCTGGAGGAGGCGGCCGAGAAGGTCAGCTAGCCGGGCCGGCGCGCGGCGCGCACGACGACCCACGCGCCGACCCCGAGCACGACGAGAGCGATCGCCAGCACGACGAAGCCGAGCGGCCCGAGGATCGGCACCGTGACGGAGCCCGTCGCCGTGACGTCCACGGGCCGGTTCGGCCGTTCCGCCATCACCACCAGCGTCCATTCGCCGGGTTGCGCCGTCCACGAGATGGAGGGGTTCGTCCCCGTCGCCGTGATCGTCCAGAACGGTTGCCCGACCGGCGGTGCGGGTTGCGCGTCGCCCTGGACGCTGGACGTTCGAGCCGCGCCCGGTTGATCGATCTGCTCGATCACGTCGATCGGGACGTTGCGCAGGTATGCGTTCGCGGCGTCGGTCGGCGCGATCCCGAGGAACATCGCGCGATCGGCGGGTTCGAGCGCGACGTCGAACCGAACGTGTTGCGCGTCCGGCAGGCTGGGGACGTCGAGTTGCGGCAGCGTGATCGCGTAGCCGCTGCCGATCAGCCGCGTCGGGGAGATCCCGACCGACCCGTCGGCGCCCACCAGCACCACGAGCGCGACGCCGGCCACCGTCGCGAACAGGCCGAGCACGACCAGCGCCACGCCGATCACGATGCGGAGCCGCCTTCCCATCGCCGGACATCCTGGCAGTCGCTTGACCTCGGTGCGGGCGGGCCGACGATCGCCTCGTGGGCACGCGCGCGCTCGACGCGATGGTCGAGCCGACGGTGCTGCTTCGGCCGGCGCTGCAGCGGTGGCTCCGGGGACGCCGCCCCTGGAAGGCGACGATCGCGGTCAACAGCGTGGTCATGACGCTGTTCCTGTGGCACATGAC
>JBJMLQ010000172.1:0-12244 GCA_045805225.1 Actinomycetota bacterium
ATGCCGAAACGCACACCGACGTGGCCGGACCGGCGGTGCTCGAGCACTGACCCTTCCGTCAGCGGCCGGCGCAGTCGGCGCACAGGCCGGTGATCGCGAAGTGCGTCAGATCGGCCTCGAAGCCGTGGTGCCGGTGGATCAGTTGGCCCAGCCGTTCGGCCTCCGCGATCGACAGCTCGTCGTCACGCCCGCACCGATGACAGGTCAGGTGCACGTGGTGCGCCTCGTCGGCCTTGTGGTACTCGGCGCCGGATTCGAGGTGGGAGTGCTGCAGGACGCCGACCTCTTCGAGCAGGGCGATCGTGCGGTAGACGGTCGACGGGTTCACGCCCGGCATCTCGCCCTCGATCGTGCGGGCGATCGCCGCCGGCGAGATGTGGCCGTTGGTGCGCATCACCTCGGACACGATCGCGCGACGCTGCGGCGTCATCCGCAAGCCCTTGCTGCGGAGGAGGTCGAGGACATCTTCGTACTGGGTCGGAGCGACGGCCATCGCGGGCGATGATAGCAGTGCCTTGCAGGTGCAATATCAGGCGGGCGCGGGGATCCCGAGCTCCCTGCATGCCCAGCGCAGCGCCGCCACACCCTGATCGAGCTGGAGCCGGCGCACGTGCGGCGCCTGCGGGATGGGATCTCGCCCGGCATGCTCGAGGAAGAACCCTGCCAGCAACGATGCGAGCGGCCCGGCGTCCGGCAACAGGGTCCATGGCTCCGGGCCGCCTTCGTGATGGAGGCTCGGCAGCCACGCCGCAAGATCGAGGTTCGCGGCCCCGATGCACGCCCAGTTCCAGTCGATGAGGACGGCACGGCCATCTCGCAGGCACAGGTTGTCGCTGCGCACGTCCCCGTGCAGGAGCGCGTCGCCGTCGAGTTCAGCCGTCGCCGCGGCGGCGGCGAGATCGTCCGCATATGCGTCGAACCAGTCCTCGTCGAAGACACCGAGCCGAAGGGCGGTGACCGGATCGGCGCGCATCGGGTCCCATCCCTCGTGGATGTCGAACAGGGCACCGAAGTCGTCGTCGATCGCGTCCGGCGCCGGTGTGCCTTGGACCTCCTTCAGCGCGCGCAGCACGGCATCGATGTGGTCGGTCGACCACGGCGGAGGCCACAACGCCTCGGAGAGGTCCTCGATCACGAGGACGGGGGCCTCGCCGTCGTCGTGCCAGCCGAGCATCGCCGGCAGGCACGACATCCCCGCGAGCGCCTCGTAGTTCGCGTGCTCGAGCCGCAGCCAGTCCGCGACGTAGTCGAAGGCGGCGATCTTCGCGAACGCCGGCTGACGACCGTCGAACAACACTCTCCATCGGCGATGCGACGGCGCGCCGTGTCCGACAACGGGCTCGAGCGCGCGGGGCTTCGTCCCCGTTGCCACCGCGATCCGCTCTGCGTCCTGCATGGCGCATCTTTGCACCACGGCTAGCCTGAGGGCCATGACCGTCATGGTGACCGGGGCGTCGGGCGTGGTCGGGCGCGCCATCGTTGCCGCCCTCCTTGCACGGGACGAGGTCCGAGCCACCGTCCGCCGCCCCGCGGCGGCGGAGCCGCTCCGCGCCCTCGGGGCGAAGGTGGCGGTCGTGGACCCGCGTCGGACCGACGAGCTCGCCGAGGTGCTGCCGCGGTGTCACACGCTCGTGCATCTGATCGGCGGCGTGCGTCAGCCCGATCCCGAGGAGCTCTTCTGGGCGAACCACGGCTCGGTTGCCGTCGCTCTGGACGCGGCCCGTGAGGCGCGCACCGTGCGATTCATCCTTCTGTCGGTGCCCGGGGCGGACGCCGACGCGACGCATCCGTTCCTTCGCGCCAAGGGGATGGCGGAGGTCGCCGTCGCCGACGCGGGGATCGAGTACGCCGTCGTTCGATCGACCCATGCGTACGGGCTCGGTGGACTCTGGTTCACGGCCCTCGTGCAGGGCGCGATGGCCACGCCGCCGTTCGTCTGCGGTCCGGGGTCGCAGGCGCTCGCCCCGGTGTTCGCCGACGACGTCGCGGCCGTCGTGGCGGCGATCGACGATCACGGTGGACCTCTCGGCGAAACGTGGGGTCTCGAAGGACCCGATGTCGTTTCGGCCGACGAGCTCGTGGCGCTGCTGCGGGCCGACCACGTCGCGCCCAGCCACGCGGATGGGCAGCCGGCGGCGGCCGCGCTCACCAACCTGCTCGAGACGCCGATCGATGCCGTGACCGCCTCGTTCTTCGCGATGAGCAGCCGGGCGGACCGACCGGACGCGCTCGCCGCCTTCGGTGTGCGGCCGACCCCGCTCGTCGACGGGCTTCGGGCGACGCTCGCCGCGGCCGGCACCACGGGCGCCGGGTAGGCTTCGCCGGCATGGGAGACCTCGTCGGGCTAACGATCGACGACCAGGTCGCGGTGCTCACGTTGAACAGGCCGCCGGCCAACGCGATCGACCTCGCGCTCGGCCAGGAGCTGCAGGCCGCGATCAACGATGCAGGCGGTCGCCCCGACGTCGGCGCGATCGTGCTCACCGGCGGCCCGAAGATCTTCGCCGCGGGCGCCGACATCAAGGCGATGGCGACGTGGGGCCCCGAGGAGGTGCGCCCGTCGGTCGATGCGCTCGGCGGCGCCTGCGACCTCCTCGAGTCGATCGACACGATCTCGATCGCGGCCATCAACGGCTTCGCACTGGGCGGCGGACTTGAACTCGCCCTGGGCTGCGATCTGCGCTACGCCGCGGCCGACGCGAAACTCGGCCAGCCCGAGATCGGCCTCGGGGTGATCCCGGGCGCCGGGGGCACACAGCGGCTCGTCCGCCTGCTCGGCCCCGGCCGGACGCGCGAGCTCGTGTACAGCGGTCGGACCGTCGACGCGCAGGAGGCGCTCCGGATCGGCCTCGTCGAGCGCGTGGTGCCACCCGAGGAGGTGCTCTCCACCGCCGTCGAGGACGCCCGCCGGTACGCGAACGGACCTCGTGTCGCACTGGCGGCCGCGAAGGCGGCCATCGCGGCCGCGATCACCTCTCCCGGAGCGCCGGGGCTCCAGGCCGAGCGGGAGGCATTCCTCGCCCTGTTCGGTACGCCCGACCAGCGGGAGGGCATGGCCGCCTTCCTGGAGAAACGGCAGCCGCGGTTCGGGGCCTGACGGCGTTCAACCTTCCGTCACGTGGGCGTCACATCCCTGTCACACCCCGTCACTAGCGTGCGTGAGGCAGACGGACCCTCGGCGTCGCAGGGCGGGGCAGGGCGGGGCAGGGCGGGAATGAACCGGTCCGCGGTGCTGTTCGAAGAGGGTACTGAGGAGCCGGGAGCCCGCAACCGGCCCGCCGAAAGGAAGTGAGCCGCATGTCGGACGAGAGGTTCAGGGGGGCATCCGTCCGCAACCTGCCGCGACCCAACAAGACGTATACGGCAGGCCGCGTGTGCACCGAACCAGGATGTGAGACCAAGCTCTCGATCTATAGCAAGTGGAAGTACTGCTGGCAGCACGAGCCCGTGCACTCGTACGTGCCGCGCGGCAAGCGCAAGAGCCGTTCGGAGGCCGCCTAGCAGCGGCGATCCGCCGCCGATCGACCACGGGCCCCTCGATGAGGGGCCCGTTCACGTTGCCGGGGGATGACGGCTAGGCCGGTCGGCCCCTCCCCACGGGCGTTCGTCGGTTGCTCCGCCCGTCGGGTCAAGGCCCCCCGAACGTGCACCGATGCGATGGGGGACCGCTCCCCCCGAGTGGGCCGACGATGCCGAACGATCTCTCCGAACCCCCGCCGATGCGCATGGGCGATTGCCCCTACTGCGAACGCGCCGTTCTAGTGTACGAAGAGCCGCCGCGGTGCCCGCTGTGCGCGTGTCCGCTCGAGCCGTCCTCGATGCGACCGTTCGCCGTTCCCGGCGAGCGGGCGCCCGAGCCCGACCCGGGCTAGATCAGGGTCGCCCGCCGCCACCCGCGCACCGAGTTCAGGAACGCGACCGACTCGGCACGTTCCAGATCTTCGACGCCGAACGAACCTTCCGCTATCGAGCCGTCGGCGAGCAGTGCCGCGCGCTCGCACCCCGGCAGGAGCCCGTCCGACACGGGGGGCGTGACCCACCGGCCGTCGGTGCGGATCGCGATGTTCGCCCGCGTCGTCTCCGTCACCCGTCCATCGACGTTGACGAGCACCACGTCGTCGGCGTCGGGGTATCGATCGCGAGCCTCGTCGTAGCGCGTCCGCGTGGTCGTCTTGTGGAACAGCATCGGATCGGCGGGATCCACCGGATATGACCGGTCGATCGCGAGTCGGACGGGCTCGATCGTCTGGGCGAGCGGCGCCGACCCCGACTCGACCCGGCCGTGCCGGTCCACCACCAGGCGCACCCGTGCGGCCCGTTCCGGGAAGCGGCCGGCCTCCCGCTCGAGCGCAGCCGCAACCGCGTCCTCGTCGAGCGACATGCCGAGGTAGGCGGCGGAGGAGCGGAGGCGTTCGAGGTGCTCCGTCAGCCGGCGGTACCCCGAGCCCGGCTCGTGCGCGAGCGTCTCGAGCAGCCGGACCGGTGGCCGGCGCGCTGTCAGGACCCGCGCCTTCGCCACCGTTTCGTCGTACTCGGCGGCGGCACGCGAGTCCCACGTGATCCCGCCGCCGACCCCGTAGACGGCCGCGGCGCTGCGCGCGTCCTGCACCACCGTCCTGATCGCGACGTTGAAGCGCGCCCGCGGACCCGCCGCGCCGGATGGCGCGAGGTAGCCCACCGCGCCGCAGTACACGCCGCGGGCGGCGACCTCGAGCCCGGCGATGATGTGCATCGTGGAGACCTTCGGCGCGCCGGTCACCGATCCGCACGGGAACAGCGCCGCGAAGACGTCGCCCGCACCGGTATCCGGTGGCAGCGTCGCCTCGACCGTCGACGTGAGCTGCCAGACGGTCTCGTAGCGCTCGGCGGCGAACAGGTCGCTCCAGCGGACGGAGCCGGCACTCGCCACGCGGCCGATGTCGTTGCGGACCAGATCGACGATCATCGCGTTCTCGGCGCGATCCTTGACTGAGCGCTCGAGCTGCCGGCGTTGCGCCTCGTCCTCGGCGAGCCACCGGCCTCGCGGTGCCGTGCCCTTCATCGGCCGCGACACGATCCGGTCGCCGTCGATCCGGAAGAACAGCTCGGGCGACGCCGAGAGCACCCGGTGCGTTCCCGTGTCGATGTAGGCGCCGTACGCGCCGCGCTGTGCGTAGCTCAGGTCGCGATACAGCCCTCGTGGATCGCCCCGGACCTCGGCCTCGAGCGGCAGCGTGAAGTTCACCTGATAGGTGTCGCCGCTCGCGATCGCCCGGTGGATCCGGTCGATCGCGTCGTCGTAGTCGTGCCGCGTCATCGCGGGGCGCCACCCCGCGGCGGCGTCGGCCGCGGGATCGGGCGGCTCGGGCAGCGCCGTCTCCTCGCGGCCCTCGAACATCGCGAACCAAGCGAGCGGGAGGTCGGCGAACGGTCCCTCGGCCGGGCGGGCGTGCACGTGCAACGCCGGATCGAACGCGGGCGCGGCCTCGTACGTCACGAAGCCGGCCACCCAGAGGCTGCGCGCGGCGGCCTGGTCGGCCGCCGCGAGCACGCCGGGCACCTCCTCGGGCCGGCGTGCTTCCAGCACGCCGGCCGGCCCGACCAGCCGGAAGCTCGGGTCCGCGCCCGTCAGGTCGTCGAAGCGCGCCTCGATCACGCGCTCACGATACGTGCGGGGTCACACGGGCACGGCACGGTAGCCTGGTCGGCATGCCGTCCGTGCTCGTCGCGATGTCCGGCGGCGTCGATTCGTCCGTCGCCGCGTGTCTCCTGCAAGAGCAGGGCTACGAGGTCGTGGGCTCGCACATGTCGCTCGTCCATCTCGACGGCGTCGAGCACGGGTGCTGTGGACCGGCGGCCCGGGCAGACGCGGCGGCGGTCGCCGACCTGGCGGGGTTCCCGTTCGAGATCTGCGATCTGAGCGCGCCCTTCGCCGCGACGGTCATCGGCGATTTCGTCGACGAGCACGCCGCAGGACGCACGCCGAACCCGTGCGCTCGGTGTAACGGCGAGATCAAGTTCGGGGCGTTCCTACGCCGTGCCGACGAGCTGGGCGTCGACCTGGTGGCGACCGGCCACTACGTCCGGACGCACCGCGATCCAAGGGGAGCGTGGCATCTGCGCCGTGGCGCGGACCGCGCGAAGGATCAGAGTTACATGCTGCACATGCTCGGGCAGCGGCAGCTCGCACGCTCGGTCTTCCCGGTGGGTGGCCTGCCGAAGCACGAGACGCGCGCGATCGCCGCGCGGATGGGCCTGCCGGTCGCAACGAAGCCCGACTCGCAGGAGCTGTGCTTCGCGCCGAGCGGTGACGCGGGCGCCTTCGTCCGCCGCGCGGCGCCGCAGCTCGTGCACGCCGGCGGCGAAGTGGTGGATCGCGACGGGCGTGTGCTCGGGGAGCACGACGGAACGTTCGCGTTCACGGTGGGCCAGCGGCGTCGGCTCGGCGTCGCGCTCGGCGCGCCGGCCTACGTCTTGGAGACCGACGTCACGACCAACCGGGTGGTGGTCGGGCCGGGCGAGTTGCTCTCCCGGCGCGCGGTCGAGGCCGATCGCGTGTCGTGGGTCGCCGGCCGGCCGCCCACCGACGATCCGTTCGAGGCGTCCGTGCGCGTGCGATCGCACGGCGACGCCGCCCCGGCGATGGTCACACCTGTCGGCGACGCCGCGATCGAGGTCGCGTTCCGGTCGCCGCAACGCGCGCTCGCGCCCGGACAGAGCGCCGTGATCTACCGTGGCGACGAGGTGCTCGGCGGCGGGCGCATCGTCGCGACACGCTGAGGCTGGGCGGTCGGTGACCGGCACTAGACTGCCCGCGTGAAGCTGCTGCGGCGCCGCGCGAAGGCCTTCGACGTCCAGGTCCAGGACCTCACGCTGCACATCACCGCCCCCGAGGACTTCGCCGAGGAATCGCGGGCGGCGGCACTGTCGTTCTGGGAGCAGCTCGAGGCCTACGGCGCGCGTGACCCCGACTTCCGTACGTCCAAGCGCGCGCTCAGCCGCGTCGCGACCGACGCGCCGCCGATCGTGCAAGAGGTGGTCTCCGCGACGACCGCGGCCGGGGTGGGACCGATGTTCTCGTTCCGGGGAGCAGTCGTCGATTCCGTCGGCAGGTTCCTCGCCGAGCACACGAACGAGGTGACGGTCGCATGCGACGGCGACTACTTCATCCGCGGCAAGAAGCGGATGAAGGTCGGGGTGCACCGGCGCGGGGGCGACCCGATCACGATCGTGCTCGAGCCGGCGCGCGGCGTCGGGCTGTCGACGACGCTCGGCCGGGGCCGAGGTGGCGCCGGGCCGGACGGCCTGGCCGTCGTGGCCCGCAGCTGCATGCTGGCCGACGCCGCGGCGGCCGGGGTACAGGCATGCCTGCCGAAGCCCGACGGGTTCGGCATGGCGCTGCATTACCTTCGGAAGGTGCCGGGGGTGATGGGCGCGGTGGTGGTCGTCGGCGACCGCATCGGTGTCGCGGGCGGCGTGGAGATCGCGGGATGAGCGACGATCGCGAGCGGGCGGAGGCGAAGGTTCGGGTTGAGGAGCTCCGCGAACTCATCAACCACCACTCCTACCGCTATCACGTCCTGGACGACCCCGAGGTCAGCGACGCCGAGTACGACGAGCTGATCCGCGAGCTCCGCGGGCTCGAGGACGCGTTCCCCGAGCTGATCACGCCGGACTCGCCGACGCAGCGCGTCGGGGAGGCCCCGGTGTCGGCGCTGTTCGCGCCGGTGGAGCATCGCGCGCCGATGCTGTCGCTCGACAACGCCTTCTCGCTCGACGAGCTGAACGCCTGGGGCGACCGGGTGACGCGCGGCCTCGGCGGCCCGGCCGACGGGTTCATGTGCGAGCTCAAGATCGACGGGGTCGCGTGCGCCTTGACGTATGAGAACGGCCGGCTCACCCGCGCGGCCACGCGCGGCGACGGCCGTATCGGAGAGGACATCACCGCCAACGTCCGGACGGTCGAGGGCGTGCCGCATCGGCTGGCGATCGACGATCCGCCCGCGATGGTCGAGATCCGGGGCGAGATGTACCTGCCGGTCAAGGCCTTCGAGGCCTTGAACGAACGCCTCCAAGAAGCCGGCCAGAAGGCGTTCGCCAACCCGCGCAACTCGGCGGCGGGGTCGCTGCGGCAGAAGGATCCGAAGGTCACGGCGTCGCGTCCGCTGCGGCTGTGGGTGCACTCGTTCGGCGCGGCCGAGGGGATCTCGTTCGAGTCGCATCACGCGTTCCTTGCGTGGGCCGAGGCCGCGGGCCTGCCGGTGCCGCCGACGACGGAGCGCACGACCTCGATCGGGGAGGTCGATGCGTTCCTTCGGCATTGGGAGGCGCATCGGCATTCGGTCGACTGGGAGATCGACGGCGCCGTGATCAAGGTCGACCCGGCGCAGCAGCAGCGCGCGCTCGGCGCGACGTCGCACGCGCCGCGGTGGGCGATCGCGTACAAGTTTCCGCCCGAGGAACGGACCGCGCTGCTCAAGAAGATCGACGTCCACACGGGCCGGACGGGCAAGGTGACGCCCTTCGCGGTGCTCGACCCGGTGCAGGTCGGCGGCGTCACGATCACCTACGCGACCCTGCACAACGAGGACGAGGTCCGGCGCAAGGACGTGCGACAGGGTGACATGGTGATCGTGCGGCGCGCCGGCGACGTGATCCCGGAGATCGTCGGTCCCGTCGTCGCGAAACGCAAGAAGAGCGCGCGCCGTTGGTCGATGCCGAAGACGTGCAACGCGTGCGGCACGCCGCTCGTCCGGGCGGAGGGCGAGGCGGACTACCGCTGCCCGAACAAGCGCGGCTGTCCGTCGCAGGGGATCGAATGGCTGTTCCACTTCGCGGGACGCGGCGCGATGGACATCGAGCACCTCGGCTACGTGACCGTGATGCGTCTGCTCGAGAAGGGGCTGATCGAGGACCCGGCCGATATCTACGCGCTCGATGCCGACAAGCTTGCTCAGATCCCCGGCTTCAAGGACCGATCGATCACGAACCTGCTCGAGCAGGTCGAGGTGTCGAAGGACCGTCCGATCTGGCGCCTGCTCGTCGGCCTGAACATCCGCCATGTCGGCGCGCACGTCGCGCAGGTGCTCGCGGCGGCGTTCGGGTCGCTGGACGCGATCGCGGCCGCGACCGAGGACGAGATCGACGCGGTGCCCGAGATCGGGCCGGAGATCGCCGCGACGGTCCGCGAGTGGTTCGACGAGGACGAGAACCTCCAACTGATCGAGAAGCTTCGGGCCGCCGGCGTGCGCCTCGCGGACGAGCGCACGGAGACCGCGGCCGTGCCGAAGACGCTCGAGGGCGTCACACTCGTGCTGACCGGCGGCCTCGATACGGTGAGCCGCGAGGAGGCGACGACGATGGCACAGGCGGCGGGCGCACGCGTGGCGTCGAGCGTGTCGGGCAAGACGACGTTCGTGGTCGCCGGCCGTGACCCGGGCACGAAGCTCGCCAAGGCGGAGGCGCTCGGCGTCGAGGTGATCGACGAGGACACGTTCCTGCGACGGCTGAAGGACGGGATGTCGTGATGCAGATCGCACAGGCGCGGCCCGTCGCCAACATCGGCCGCGCGGTGCAGATCCTGCTCGCGGTCGTCGGGACCGTGGGCGCGGTCAACGACGTCTGGCTGTACGCCCAGCTACGGTCCGGCACCTATCTGTTGCACGTGCCCGAGCAGGTCGCCGGACAGGTCGTTCAGCAGCCGTACCTCACCGGATCGAAGCTCTCGAGCATCGGGGTGTTGCTGTGGCCGCTGACGATCGCCACGTGGGTCGTGTGGCTGATCTGGCAGCACCACGCCACGCAGAACCTCTGGGCGCGGGGATATCGCGACCTCCATATCCGGCCCGGGTGGGCAGTGGGGTGGTGGTTCATCCCGTTCGCCTCGCTCGTCATGCCGTGTGTGGCGATGCTCGAGCTCGACCGTCGGTCGACCCCGGACGGCACGCCGCGTCAGGCGAGCCCGCTGGTCGGCGCCTGGTGGGCCGTGTACATCGCGGGTGGGGTCGTGGTCTTGATCGGGATGTTCTTCGCGGTGCTCGGCGATCTCGCCGACCTCGGGCGCGGCGCGGACGCGCATCGCACGGTGTTCGACCTCACGCCCATCGCGCACACGGCGGCCCCGTGGATGCTCGCACTCGGGCTCGTGACGGCGGTCGCCGCCGGCCTGGCGATCGCCGTCGTCCGGCGGATCACCGAGGCGCAGACGGAGATGCTGGCGTCGCCGTCGGAGACCTCGTTGCTGCCCGTCCCGATGCGCCCCGACATCGCCGGCTGACGAAGGGGATCGTTCTCGCCGGCTGGGACCCGTCCCGGAGACGGTGATGCGTCCCGCGACGCGCGGGGGGCCGTCGGTAGACTGCGCGCCATGCCCGTCGAGATCGATATCGCGCACGTCGCGAAGCTCGCGCGGCTCGACCTGAGCGACGACGAGATGGCCCGTCTGCGGGCGCAGCTCGGCCAGATCCTCGAGCACGCGGCCCGCGTCGGGGAGGTGGCGGCCGCCGACGTGCCGCCCACCGCCTCGCCGATCCCGCGCGCCAACGTGTATCGCGACGATGTGCCCGAGCCGTCGCTGCCCGTGGACGAGGCGCTCCGCAACGCGCCCCAGCGCGACGGCGACCGGTTCCGCGTTCCGCGGATCGCGGAGACGGGCGCGTGAGCGCCGAACTCTGCGACCTGACCGGCGCCGAGCTGTCCGCCAAGCTCGCGGCCGGCGAGACGTCGGCGAGCGAAGTGCTGTCGTCGAGCCGCGGCCGGATCGACGCCGTGGAGGACCGTGTCGGCGCGTTCCTCACGAGGACCGACCAGCTCGCATCCGAGCGTGCCGACGAGCTCGACGCCTATCTGTCGACCGGGGCGCCGCAGTCGCCCGTGGCCGGCATCCCGGTCGCGTTGAAGGACGTGCTCACGACCAACGGCGTCCGCACCACCTGCGGCTCCAAGATCCTCGAGACGTATGTGCCGCCCTACGACGCCACGGCATGGGCGCGTCTCGCGGGCGCGGGCGCCGTCCTCGTCGGCAAGACCAACTGCGACGAGTTCGCGATGGGATCGTCCAACGAGAACTCGGCGTTCGGACCGGTTCGCAACCCGTGGGACCTCGACCGGGTCCCCGGCGGCTCGAGCGGCGGATCCGCCGCGGCGGTGGCGGCCGGTGAGGCCGTGTGGGCGCTCGGCACCGACACGGGCGGGAGCGTTCGCCAGCCTGCATCGCTGTGCGGCGTCGTCGGCCTCAAGCCCACATACGGCCGGATCAGCCGCTACGGTCTGATCGCGTTCGCGTCATCGCTCGACACCGTCGGGACGTTCACCCGCACGGTGCGCGATTCCGCATCGATGCTCCAGGTGCTCGCCGGGCACGACCCGCGGGATGCCACGTCGCTCGACGTGCCGGTCCCGGTCTACACCGAGGGTCTCGACGACGGCGTGGCCGGTCTTCGGGTCGGCGTGATCACCGGGGCGTTCGGCGAGGGAGTGGCGCCGGCCATCGGCGCGTCGGTGCGCGCTGCCATCGACCGGCTCGAGGAGCTCGGCGCCTCGGTCGGCGAGGTGGAGCTGCCGCACGCCGCCTACGCGCTGTCGGCCTACTACCTGATCGCGCCGAGCGAATGTTCCTCGAACCTCGCTCGCTACGACGGTGTGCGGTACGGATACCGAGCACCGGGCGAGCACGCCGACAGCATCGCGATGATGTTCGCGACGCGCGGACAGGCGTTCGGCCCCGAGGTGAAGCGCCGGATCATGCTCGGGACGTACGCGCTCTCGGCGGGGTACTACGAGGCCTACTACGGTCAGGCGCAGAAGGTCCGGACGCTCGTGATCCGCGATTACGAGGCCGCGTTCGAGCGCTTCGACATCCTCGTGTCGCCGACCTCGCCGACGACCGCCTTCCGGATCGGCGAGAAGGCCGACGACCCGATGGCGATGTATCTGAACGACATCTTCACGATCCCGGCGAACCTCGCGGGCGTGCCGGCGATCAGCATCCCGTCAGGCCTCGACGATGCGGGCCTGCCGGTGGGGATACAGCTCACCGCTCCCGCGCTGGACGAGTCGACCCTGTTCCGCGCGGCCCACGCGCTCGAGTCGGCGTTGTCGCTCGAGCTGCGGCCGCCGTTGCTCCAAGGAACGGCGTGAGCGGCGTGTCGTACGAAGCGGTGATCGGTCTGGAGTGTCACGTCGAGCTCTCGACCGCAACGAAGATGTTCTGCTCGTGCGCGAACGTCTTCGGCGCGCCGCCGAACACGCAGACGTGCCCCGTCTG
>JBJMLQ010000173.1:0-8594 GCA_045805225.1 Actinomycetota bacterium
CTGTACGCGCAGCGGCATCGGCGCTGGGGTGACCGGGAGCTCCTATCCCTGCGCGAAGCCCGTCGTGAGGCTGCCGAGCAGCTCGATGCGGCCGCGGCCGCGCGCGGCGAGGTCCTGCCGATGCCCGCCGAGGACCTCTGCATGGCGCTCGAGGCGCTGCTCACCGGCATCGCCAGAGAGCAGTTCCGCGACCCCGGGGCCGTGTCGGATGCGACGGTCGAGCACCTGATCGTCGGTCTGGCCGGCGACGCCGGCCCGGGCTAACCGCCCGCCCGCCGGTTCACGCGCCGGACGTCGTCACCGTCACCGGCGAGCTCGCCGCCGAGACGTTCCCCGCGGCATCGAACGCCTTCACCCGATATCTGTCCGACGGGGGGCGCCGCGTTCCGGTCAGGTGCGGTCGCTTGCCGCGTCGGGGATGCGGACGGTTCCGTCGCGTTCGGTCGCCCGTCCGGACGCGGCCGCCGTTCCGCCCGGCTGGCCGGCGAGCTCGGCGGTGACTGCCATCCCGAGATGGAGCGCGAAGGCGGTGGCTCCGGCCCACAGCAACAGCGCGATCACCGAGACCAGCGGCCCGTACGTCTGGGCGCTGCTGGACAACGAGAACCACAGGGCGAGCGCGACGGTGAAGAGCACCCACAGCACGAGCGAGACGAAGACACCGACCATCCGCGGGCCTCGACCGCCCAGCGGCCGATCGGGCGCCCAGCGGAACAACAGGTATAGGCCCGCCCATGCCGCCACGATGCCGAGGATCCACCGCAGCACCATCCACGCGTCGGACACCGCGCCCTTCCAGCCGAATCCGGTCGCGATCGCCTGACCACCGGCAAGGATCAGGAGCCCGACGGCCGCCAGCGTTCCCGCGGACAGCGCGAGGACGAACGCGATCGCGAACCGCTGCACGCCAGGTCGGTCCTGGGTCCGGCCGCTCAGCCTGTTGGCCGAGCGCTCGATCTGCGCCATCGCGAGGGTTCCCGAGATCAGTGAGGCGCCGAGGCCGACCAGCGCCGCGGTTCCGCCGCTCGACTGCTTCGCCGCCTCCTGCAAGAGCTGGCCGGAGGGGCCCGGCGCGACGCCCTTCGACATCTCGACCATCGTCGCTCGAAGCGTGTCAACACCGAGAACGCTTGCGAGCCCGATGAGGCCGATGAAGCCCGACATCATCGCGAACGTCCCCTGGTACCCGAGCGCCCGCGTGTGGCTCGTCCCATCGGCGTTCTGGAACCGGCGGATCACGTCACCGATCAAAGAGCCGAGGCCCCGCCGCCGGACCTCCGCCGAGACGGGTACCTCTGAGACGTTCGCCGTTCGCATGTCCTCAACCTTCCGCTGGTGGCTTCCGCTGGTGGCTTCCCCTCATGGGACTGCGCTGGGGTACCCAATGGGCACCGCGGCCATGCATGCGCGCGGGCAAGGACGTGCTCGCCGCATGCCGACTACCGGTTTCTAACCGTCCGACTACCGGTTTCTAACCTTCGTGCCGCACCATCTGGGTAAGGCGAAGCGATGCAAACCCCCCGAGTCATCACGGTGCGTTTAGCTGCGGCTCTGTGCTGCGCATCCGTCATGTTGGCCGGCGCGTGCACGTCGAGCTCGTCGACGTCGGGCGCCACGGCGGCCGGCGTGGCGCCGTCGCAGACCGCCTCGCCGACTCCCAGCCACACGCCGAAGCAGCAACGCATCACGGGCGACGCGCCGATCGTCGTGATCTTCATGGAGAACCACGAACAGGGTGACGTCGTCGGCTCCTCGTCGGCGCCGTACGAGAACCAGTTGATCCGTGACGGGCGCAGCTACACGAACTACTTCGCGATCGCGCATCCGTCGTTGCCGAACTACCTGGCGTTCGCGAGCGGATCGACGCACGGCAAGACCGACGACAACGTGACCGCCGGCGAGTTCGACGGGCCGACGCTGTGGACGCAGCTCACGGCCGCAGGTGTCGACTGGGCGGTCTACGAGGAGTCGATGCCGTCGCCGTGCTTCACACAGTATGCGGCGGGGTCGGCGCCGGGCGACTACGCGCTGAAGCACGACCCGGCGATGCCGTTCAAGGCGATCGCGTCCAACGACGCGGCGTGCAACCGGGTGCAGCCGCTGACGCGCATGGATCCCACGCAGCTGCCGCCGGTGACGTTCATCACGCCCAACGAGTGCAGCGACGCCCATTCGTGCGATCTGTCGGCGGGCGATCAGTGGCTCGCCGACCACGTTCCCGCCCTCGTCAAGGCGGGCGCGGACGTGATCGTGACCTACGACGAGGGCACGAGCGACCTCGGCGTCGGTGGGAGCGGCGGCGGTCACGTGTTCGCCGTCGAGATCGGCCCCGGCGTTCCGAACGGCGCGGAGGTCACGAAGCCGATGAACCACTACAGCTTGCTCGGCGGGATCGAGCAGCGGTTCCACCTCGCACGGCTGGGCGGCGCGGCCGGCGTCACCCCGCTCCCCATCTGAGCTCGACGGGCGGGCCCGTTAAGACGTGATGGTCCACTTCGGACCGTGGCAATCCGTCCGCAACGGCAACGGGTCGGGCTTGGTCGGGGTCTGTGAGAAGTCGAACGCATTGGCCAGGCTCGGCGCGTTCGCGTCGCGCGACGTGAGCGGGTCCAGGCCCCAGTTGTCCTCGATGAACTTCAGCATCGAGTCGAACTCGCCGGTCCGGTGGTCGACGTAGCCCTGTTTGGCATACGGCGACAGCACGATCAACGGCACGCGGAACCCGTATCCGAAGTGGTCCACCGTCGGCGGCTTCACGTGGTCGTAGAAGCCGCCCCATTCGTCCCATGTCAGGAAGACCGCGGTCGACTTCCACGAGGGGCTCTTCATCAGCGTGTTGATCACCTGCGTCGCCCAGTTCTCGCCGTAGCAGAAGTTCGAGCCCGGGTGATCCGACAGCTGGAACCGCGGCATGATCCAGCTCACCGATGCGAGCGAGCCGGCGCCGATGTCGCGCGTGACCTGATCGACGGGGAACACATGGCGCTTCCATGCGTTGCCGTAGAACACCGGCTTGATCGAGGAGAACGCCGACCACACGTACCCGGGCTGGGTCGAGGTCGCCGAGTAGTACGACCAGGGGATGCGGGCCTCGCGCAGCCGGTCCTCGATCGTCGGGATGTCGAAGCAGGGCCGCACCCAGCTGGCGTGGCCGTGCTCGTCGACGACGCGGACCTTCTCCTTCGGCGGCGAGTCGCAGCCCCACGTGAGCGACCCGAGCACCTTGTGGCGCGAGGGGTTGTCGTGGGCGCCGGCGGACTGGCCCGAGATCGTGTACAGGTGGTTGGCGTACGAGGGCCCGCGCTCGGCCGAGAAGAAGTGGTCGGCGAGCGTATAGTTCGCCGCCCACGACCAGTAGTTGGGCTCGTCGGACCGATGGAGCTGCGTGTAGGCGTACTTGTCCGAGATCGGATCCTGGTTGAACCCGTCCATCTTGCCGTGGTTGTAGTCGGTGGTCGCGCATACCCAGCAGTGCGGGACGTCGGGGATCCGCTGCGCCGTGAGGTGGGTGAGCGGGCGCCGCTGTCCGTCGTCCAACCCGACCGAGACGCCGTCGGCACCCGGGAAGGTGCCGAACATATGGTCGAAGCTCCGGTTCTCCTGCATCAGGATCACCACGTGCTTGATCGGCCACTTCGTCTGGAGGTCGTCGCCCGGAAAGACCGGAACCTGGTTCTGCACGATCGATGCGTTCGAGTCCGAGGGGCTCGCGCCCGTCGTGTCGGAGGTCGTCGCGGTCGTGCAGGCGGCGAGCACGATCAACGCTCCCAGGGCGAGCGCGGTCGAACGGCGGCTGCGGCGATCGAAAGGGGAACGCATAGGTTGGTCCCGCCGCGCGTCCCGCGTGGCAGGGTGCCGAGCGTAGCAACCCATCCGGCGAGGATCGGCGTCCGTCACGGATACGCCACGAACCCCCGGTACGCTCGCGGGCGATGACCGACGATCCGCATCCCCGGCCGCTCAGCCGCCGCCGCTTCCTCGAACGCTCGGCGATGGCGGTGGCCGGGGGCGTGCTCTTCTCGTGCACGGGCGGGTCGGTCACGCCGCGCGTAAGCCCGTCGAGCACGGCCGCGATGCGGCTCGACACCCGATGGCCGGTCAAGCGCGTGATCTATCTGATGCTCGAGAACCGGAGCTTCGACAACCTCTTCGGGCGGTTCCCCGGGGTCGAGGGCACGACGGTCGGGAACATGCTCGGCAAGGAGAAGTCGCTCCTTCGCTGTCCCGACTGGCTGCCGGGCGACCTGGGCCACGACCGCGGCTCGGCGTTGGCCGAGTACGACGACGGCAAGCTCGACAACTTCGGGATCAACCTCTACGGCGATCCATGGGCCTACACGCAGTTCTACGGGCCCGAGATCCCGGCGTATTGGCACTGGGCGAAGGAGTACGCGCTGAGCGACCACTTCTTCTCGTCGGTGATGGGACCGTCGTTCCCGAACCACTTCTTCTTCATCGCGGGCCAATCGGCCGGCGTGTACGACAACCCGGAGAACATCGGGACGCAGCCGTTCGAGGCGACGGCGGGGCAGCCCGGCGGCGGTCATTTCAAGAGCTGGGGCTGCGATGCCGTGCCGCTCGGCGATCACACGGTCTACGTGATGGAGACCGACCCGAAGGGCAACGAGCACAAGCGGAACACGTGCTTCCACCTCAAGACGGTCGGCGGGCAGCTGACCGACCACGGGATCGACTGGCGGTACTACGCGCCGCTACCCGGCTACCTCGGGTACTTCTGGAACGCCTACAACGGCGTGGACGAGGTGTTCCACACCGACCTGTGGAACGAACACGCGCAGCACAACATCGACGACCTGATCGGCGACATCCAGGCGGGCGACCTGCCGCCGGTCACCTGGGCGGTGCCGCACTTCCAGTTGTCGGACCATCCGCCGTCGTCCTCGGCGTTCACGCACAACTGGGTCCAGGACGTGGTCAACGCGCTGATGCAAAGCGACATCTGGTCGAGCACGGCGCTGTTCCTCACGTGGGACGAATGGGGCGGGTTCTACGATCACGTGGTGCCGCCGGTGGTCGACGAGGGCGGGCTCGGGTTCCGAGTGCCGATGCTCACGATCAGCCCGTTCACCCGCCCGGGGCTGATCGACGACGAGGTGGGCGAGTTCTCGACGCCGCTGCGGTTCGTCTCCGACAATTGGGGGCTCCCGCCGTTGACGCCGCGGATCGCGAAGACGCACAACATGGAGCACCTGTTCGACTTCAAGGCCAAGCCCCGCGCGCCGTCGGTGTTCACCGAGCGCGCGAAGACGTTCGGCGACCCGTACAACTACCCCTCGAACTTCCCGGATTGGCCACCGGGCACGGTTCCGGTGACCGACCCGTTCGGGTAGCCGTCAGGTGAGCCTGCGGTAGAGGCGGTTGGCGAGCGGCACGAAGACCACGAGCAGCCCGACGATCCAGATCACCGACAGGAACACGAGGGCGTGGAAGGTGTTGACCGGCAGGTGAGTCTGCGCGTCGACGATCGCCCCGGGGCCGACCGCCAGGTAGCGCGCCAGGTTGCACCAATGCGTGATGGGATTGTTACGCGCGATCACCTGCAGGAACGGCGCCATGCCGACGACGGGCACGAACGCCGAGCTCACAAAGACGACCGGGAAGATCATCGTGAACGTCGCCGCCTGGACGGCCTCGACCTTCTTGAGCGACAGCCCGACGCAGGCGCAGATCCACGAGAACGTGAATCCGACGGCCATCACCAACAGGAGCATCCACAGCGCGTTGATGAACCCGTTCGAGAACCGGAAGCCGACGAGGTACCCGATCACGAGGACGATCGCGACGAGGATCAGGTTCTTCGCGAGGTCGAACGTCGTCCGGCCGACGAGGACGGCCGACCGCGCCATCGGGAGCGACCGGAACCGGTCGATGATGCCTTCCTTCATGTCCTCGGCGAGGCCGATCGCGGTGGTCGTCGCGCCGAAGATCGCGTTCTGGATGAAGATGCCCGGCATCAGGAACAACACGTAGTCGAAGCCGTTGGGCAGGTTCGCGATGTTGTTCGCGTAGATGAACCGGAACAGCAGCACGAACATGATCGGCTGCACGAGCTCGAAGATGAACACGGTCGGGACGCGGGTGATCGTCACGATGTTGCGGCGCGCGAGGAGCAGGCCGTTGTTGATCGCGCGGGCGACCCGGGCGCCGATCGTCGAGGGCGCTCGGCGTGCGGTCGACGAGCGGGCCACCGTGGCGCTCATGCGGTCTCCTTCCGGCCGCGGCGGCCGCGTTTCTCGACCGGCTCGGGCTCGGCGCCGTCCTCGGCCGCGTGGCCGGTCAGCGCCAAGAAGACGTCGTCGAGCGTTGGGCGGTGCACCGCGAACCCGGCGAGCTTGATCTTCTGCTCGTCGAGCCTGCGGGAGCTGTCGCGGAGCGCCTCCGCGCCCTCGTTGCCGACGGGCAGCCGGATGCGGCCCTCGTCGACGTCGACGTTGGGAGCGCCGGTGCCGATACCGTTGAGCGCCTCGGCCGCGGCCCACGTCTGGGCGGTGTCCTCCACGGTGAGCTCGAGCACCTCGCCGCCGATCTGATCCTTCAGCTCGTCGGACGTGCCCTCGGCGATGATCTCGCCGACATCGACGACGGTGATCCGGTCGGCGAGCTGATCCGCTTCTTCGAGGTACTGCGTGGTGAGCAGGATCGTGGTGCCGTCGGCTTGGAGCTCGCGCACGAACGCCCACACGTCGACGCGGCTGCGGGGATCGAGCCCCGTGGTGGGCTCGTCGAGGAACAAGATGTCGGGGCGTCCGACGAGGCTCGAGGCGACGTCCAGCCGGCGGCGCATGCCGCCCGAGTACGTCTTCGCCTGCCTCCCGGCGGCGTCGGACAGGCCGAAGCGCTCGAGGGTTTCGCCGCTTCGCTTGCGCGCCTCGGCCTTGGACAGGCCGTAGAGCCGACCGACCATCTCGAGGTTCTCGAGCCCCGTGAGGTTCTCGTCGACCGCGGCGCTCTGGCCGGCCAGACCGATCCGGTAGCGGAGCTCCTCGGCGTCCTTGACCACATCGAGGCCGTCGACCTCAGCGCGACCCCCCGTGGGGAGCAACAAGGTGGTGAGGATGCGGACCGACGTGGTCTTTCCCGCGCCGTTCGGCCCCAGGAGGCCACGGACCGAGCCCGCATCGACCTCCATGTCGATGCCCTTCAACGCCTCGACATCGCCGAAGCGTCGTTCGAGCTGCTCGGTACGGATGATGGGGCCCCCAGCCATGGCTCATCAGCCTATCGACGATCGATGACAACGTCGGTCGCCGGGTGGCCCGACGCCGATGGGCCTCAGCGCAGCGGCTTCGGCGCCCCCGTGTCGGCGGTCGGCAGGACCACGATCGCGGAGCGGGTGCCGCGCTCGCCGAACGACTGCGACGGCCGCATCACCAGACAGCCGCCAACCGTCGGATACGACTGGCAGTACGACGCGCTCGTGTTCTGCACCCACATCGAGGTGGAGCCCCCGCCGTCAAGGTTGACCGCTGTGTACGCGCCGGCCTTGATCAGCTGATCCGCGAGGAACGGGAGCCGCGCACCGACCGACCAGCCGGTGCTCTTCTGCCGGCCGTCGATCGTGATCAGGACGAGCCTGCACGCCGTCGTCGGATCGGTGTCGGAACATCCCTTCGTGAGGCCGGCCGCCGTGCGGGGGTTGTAGTCGAAGATGTACGGGTCACCGGTGGTGTACGGAGGCGCGACGTTCTTGCCGCCGTCGACCAGCATCACGCCGGCGCCCATCACGTCGGTCACGCCGGGCCAGCCGTTGAAGCGCGTCGAGATCTTCACCGTCTGCCCGACGCGGAGCGCGCCGACGCCGCTCGACACCCCCTTGGTCGTCCGGGAGGCGAGCACGATTTCGCCCGCGGTCGACCCGACCAAGAGCTTCGTTTGCGGGCACGGCTCGGGCTGCGCGACGACGGTGTAGCGGCGCACGATGGCCGTGCGCCCGGTCGTCCACCGCGGGCCGCTGGACGGGTCGAGCTGCGCCTCGCAGTAGTAGGGATCGGTCGACGTGGGGCTCGCCTTTCCCGGTGGAACGGTCACCGAGCCGCCGCGAGCCGTGTACGCCGAGATCGACGCGCGCGTCGGCGCATGTGCGTTCCAGTCGTGCACCGTGAACAGCGGGGTCCCCTTGCCGCTCGTGACGCCGATGCGCAGCGCCGGAGCGCCCACCGTGAACGTCGTCCCGGTCTCGTTCCACGCGATCGCGTCACCCCGCACATCGCCGGTGGTCCAGAGTTCGCCGTCGATCATGAGGATGTGCGTGGGCTGATCCTTCGACGTGCCGAAGTCGCCGTTGATCGCGGCGAGTGCGCCGGCGTTCGCGCCCATGGTGCTCGTCAGATCGAACATTGGGTAGGAGGCCGCCGCCGGCACGATGTCCGGGACGGACGCACTGGTCGGCGTGACTTTCAGGGTCCGTTCTTCGACCGGCTTGGTCGGGAACCGGGTGGTGATGAGGTGCACGTTCGTGGTGAGCGGGTACTTGGTGACCACCGAGGCGGCCGGCGCCGGCGCTGCGGCGGCGAACAGCCCAACACAGGCAGCCAACAGCAGCGCGAGACACGACGTGACGGTGCGAGCGTGTC
>JBJMLQ010000174.1:0-8129 GCA_045805225.1 Actinomycetota bacterium
ACGTCGTCGTCGCCGTGCCCGCCTCGATCCTGCCGGTCGTGCAGGCCGAGCTGACCGAGGCGGTGTTCCTGCCGGTCGCCGAGACCGCCGATGGGTCGATCTCGCTTGACGCCCTCGACGCGGTGACGCAGGCCGCGTCCGGCGCGCGCGCGGTTGCGATCGGACCGGGTCTGTCGCGAGACGCCGAGACGACGTCCTTCGTGCGCGAGGTGGTGCGCACGTCGCCCGTCCCGCTGGTCGTCGACGCCGACGCGCTGAACGCGTTCGCATCGGACACCGCCTCGATGGCCGACCGCAAGGCGGAGGCTGTCCTCACACCCCACGGCGGCGAGCTCGCTCGGCTGCTCGGTCGCGAGCCCTCCGTCGATCGGATCGCCGATGCGCGCGCGCTGGCCGACGCATCGGGCGCCGTGGCGCTGGTGAAAGGAACGCGGACGGTCGTCGTCGATCGGTCCGACGTCGCGTACGTCAACCCGACCGGGTCGACCGCGCTCGCCACCGCCGGGACGGGCGACGTGTTGACCGGCACGATCGGCGGTCTGCTCGCGCGTGGGGTCGAGCCGCCGGCCGCGGCCTGGGCCGGCGCATATCTCCACGGCCTCGCCGGCCTCGCCGCCGGTGAACGCGCTGGCGACGGGACGGTCGCGGGCGACGTCGCCGACCTGCTGCCCGACGCGATCGCGCGCGTCACGGAGGACGCATGACCGAGACGCGCTTCCGACCGACGACCGTCGAGGTCGATCTCGACGCCGTCCGGCACAACGCGGCCGCGCTCAAGCCCGACGACGCCGAGCTCATGGCTGTCGTCAAGGCCAACGCGTACGGCCACGGCGCCGTCCCGGTCGCGCGGGCGGCGCTCGAGGGCGGCGCGACCTGGTGCGGCGTCGCCCTCGTCGAGGAGGGGCTCGAGCTCCGGACCGCCGGCATCGAGGCGCCGATCCTCGTCTTGTCGGAGTTCCCGCCCGGCGCCGAGGCCGTTGCGCTCGCGCATCGGCTGACGCCGAGCCTCTACTCCGTGGAAGGGATGACGCGGCTCGCGGCGGCGGCGCGCGGCGGGCTCGGGGTCCACGTCAAGGTCGACACCGGCATGCACCGCGTCGGCGTGTGGCCGCCGGAGGACCTCCCGGCGTTCCTCGGGCAGGTCACCGCCGCGGGCCTGGAGGTGGAAGGGATCTGGACGCACCTCGCCAAGAGCGAGGACGACGCCGAGACGACCGGCCGACAGCTCGCGACCTACGACGCGGCGCTCGACGCGGCGAAGGGGGCGGGGTTCGTGCCGGGTCTCCGCCATGCGGCGAACAGCGGCGCCGTCTTGCGCCACCCGCAGTCGCACTACGACCTCGTCCGCCCGGGCATCGCCTTGTACGGGGTCGGGCCCGCCCCCGACCTGGGTGTGAATCTCCGGCCTGCGCTGACGTGGCGGTCCACCGTCGCGTTCGCTCGCCCGCTCGCCGCAGGCGAGCGGGTGAGCTATGGCCTGCGCTACGAGCTCGGCCGCGATGCCGTGGTCGCCACGGTACCCGTCGGCTACGCCGACGGGTACCCCCGGTCGGCGTCGAGCCGCGCCGACGTCTTGATCCGCGGGCGCCGGTGCCGCGTGGCGGGCAGCGTCACGATGGACCAGCTGATCGTCGACTGCGGCGACCTCGCCGTGACGGCGGGCGACGAGGTCGTGCTCCTCGGCCGGCAAGGCGATGACGAGATCGACGCATGGGAGGTCGCGACGAACGCCGACACCATCGCCTACGAGATCGTCTCCCGGATCGGCGAGCGGGTGCCTCGCACCTATCGAGGAGCAACGGCGTGAGCCGAACGCTCGCCGATGTCGCGTCGGAGGCCGCGGGGTGCACGAAGTGCCGGCTCGCGACCAGCCGCACCCAGGTGGTCTTCGGCGTCGGCAACCCCGACGCCGATCTGCTGTTCATCGGCGAGGCGCCGGGCATGCACGAGGACAAGCAGGGCGAGCCGTTCGTCGGAGCCGCCGGTCAGTTGCTCACGCGGATGCTCGGCGACATCGGGCTGACGCGCGACGAGGTCTACATCGCGAACATCCTGAAGTGCCGGCCGCCCGGCAACCGGGATCCACAGGAGGACGAGATCGAGGCCTGCACGCCCTGGCTCGTCGAGCAGGTGTCGTTGATCCAGCCGGAGGTGATCGTGACGCTCGGCAACTTCGCGACGAAGTTCGTGCTGCAGACGCAGCAGGGCATCACGCGGATGCGCGGCTCGGTCTACCCGTGGCACGGCCGCACGGTGATCCCGACGTTCCACCCGGCCGCGATCCTGCGGGGCGGCGGCGAGAAGGGACGCCAGTTCGGCGACCTGCAGGAGGACTTCGCGTTGATCAAGCGAACCCTCGCCGAACCGGAACCGGAACCGGAACCGGAGGCACCGCCGCCACCGCCGCCCGTCACGTCGCTCATCGGGCTGGAACGCGACGCCGCGATGCCCACGGTCACCGACGACCAGATGGAGTTGTTCTGACGGCATCATCGCTCGTGCTCGAGGCCCCGACCGCCGACGACACACGCGCCGCCGGCGCGGCGCTCGCCGCGTTGCTTCGGGCGCGCGATGTTGTCGTCCTGACCGGTGAGCTCGGCGCCGGCAAGACGACGTTCGTGCAGGGGATCGCCGCGGGCCTCGGCGCCACCGAACATGTCGCCTCGCCGACGTTCACGCTCGTCCGCGAATACATCAGCGGCCGCGTCCCCGTTGCCCACGTCGATCTCTACCGTCTCGACCGCGAGCAAGACGTGATCGACCTCGCGCTCGACGAGCTCGAGGACGGTGAGCGCGTGCTGCTCGTCGAGTGGGGCGACCCCGTCGCCGAGCTTCTCGCCGACGACCGCCTGCGGGTCGAGCTCGTCGGGACCGATCCGACGGGCGCCGACGAAACCCGCACGATCACCATCGAACCGAACGGCGAGGCATGGACCGCGCGCCGCGAGGCGATCGCGCACGCGCTCGGGCGGTGGTCGCGATGATCGTCGTCGGCATCGACACCGCGACGCCGCAGGTCTCGGTCGCGATCGGCACCGAGACCGCGATCCTCGGACGGATCCAGATCGCCGGCGCCGCGCGGCAGGAGAGCGTCACTCCCGCGCTCGAGCAGCTGCTCGCGTGGACCGGCACCGACCTCGACCACGTCGGCGGCTTCACCGTCGGCATCGGGCCGGGCCTGTTCACGGGCCTGCGCGTCGGGGTGGAGACGGCCAAGACCCTCGCGCAGGTGACCGGCGCGCCGCTGATCGGCCTGGCGAGCATCGACGCCCTCGCGTACGCCGTTCGCCACACCGAGCGCACGATCGCGGCCGTGATCGACGGCCGTCGCAAGGAGGTCTTCACGGCGCTGTACCGGCCGGTCCCCGGCGGGGTCCTCCGCCTCAGCGAGCCTGCGGTGCAGCGCCCGGAGGCGCTCGCCGCCGAGCTCGAGGCGGTCCCCGGGGAGGTGTTGGCCGTGGGCGATGGTGCCATCCTGTACCGGGACGTGCTCCGATCGGTGGGCGCCCGGGTCGAGTTCGCCTCGCCCGCGGCCGCGCACCCCGACGCGGCCTCGCTCGTCGAGCTGGCCGTGCCGAGGTTCCTCCGTGAGGAGCACGACCAGGTGTTCGACGTCGTGCCGATGTATCTAAGGAAGTCGGATGCTGAGATCGCGTGGGACGACCGAGCCCGGGGCGGCAAGCCTTGAGGTGACGAAGATGCGCCGGCGCCACCTGCGTGGCGTGATGGCGATCGAGCGGCAGGCCTACGCGCGCCCGTGGACCCCCAACCTGTTCGTCGCGGAGATGTCCGAGCCGAACAACCGGAACTACATCGTGGCGAGGATCGACAAGGACGTCGTCGGGTACGCGGGGCTCATCTGCTACGGCGACGAGGCGCACATCACGAACATCGCCGTCGACCCGATGCTGCAGGGCCACGGGATCGCGCACCGTCTACTCGCCGAAGAGATCGTCGCCGCGCGCGAGATGGGCGCGACCGCCGTGTCGCTCGAGGTCCGCGTCACGAACTGGCGCGCACAACGGGTGTACGCACGCTTCGGGTTCCATCCGGTCGGGATCCGGCGCAACTACTATGCGGAGCTCCATGAGGACGCGCTGATCATGTGGACCGATGACGTCCGCGACCGCGCGTACCGTCGGCGGCTCACCACCATCGTGCAGAAGCTCCCCGAGGGCATCCGCCCGCAAGCGGGCACCTTGTGATCACGCTCGGCATCGAGACCTCCTGCGACGAGACCGCCGTCGCGATCGTCGAGGACGGCTTCACGGTTCGCACCAACCTGATCGCGCGACAGGAGCACCTGCACGAGCGGTTCGGGGGCGTCGTGCCTGAGGTCGCCGCGCGCGCGCACGTCGAGGCCTTGAACCCGCTGCTTGCTCAGGCGATGGATGACACCGCCCTGGACCATCGGGACCTCGACGGCGTGGCGGTGACCGTGGGTCCGGGGCTCGTGGGCGCGCTGCTCGTCGGGATGGCGGCGGCCAAGGCGATCAGCTTGGCGGCGAAGATCCCGCTCGTCGGGGTGAACCACCTCGAGGCGCACTACTGGGCCAACTTCCTGGATCAGGGGCCGCCCGAGCCCCCCTACGTGACGCTGATCGTGAGCGGCGGCCACACGATGCTGGTGCACCTGCGGGAGCTGTTCGGCCACGAGGTGCTCGGGCAGACGCTCGACGACGCGGCGGGGGAGGCCTTCGACAAGGTCGCGCGGATGCTCGGCCTTGGGTTCCCCGGAGGGCCGGCGCTGGACGCCGCGGCGCGCACCGGCGATCCGACGGCGATCCGGTTCCCGCGCGCGATGGAGGACTCCGGCGACCTCGACTTCTCGATGAGTGGGTTGAAGACGGCCGTGCTGCGGTACGTCAAGGCCGAGCGCGCGGCCGGTCGCGACATCGACGTCCCGGACCTCGCGGCGAGCTTCCAGGAGGCGATCGTCGACGTGCAGGTGACCAAGACCATCGAGGCGGCGCGACGCACCGGCGTCGCGCGCGTGCTGCTGGGCGGCGGGGTGGTCGCGAACACACGCCTGCGCGAGCGGTTGGTGGCGGACGGCGCCGCGGCCGGGCTCGAGGTGTTCGTCCCGCCGCTCGCGCTGTGCACGGACAACGCGGCGATGGTCGCCTGCCTCGGCGCCGCACGCCTGGAACGGGGAGACCGGTCCGGGTTGGACATCGCCGCTGACCCCAACCTACCCTTGGCCCCGTGACCACGATCCTGGTGACCGGGGGCGCCGGGTTCATCGGCTCGAACCTGGCCGATCGCCTCCTGGCCGAAGACCATCGCGTGATCGCGGTCGACGATCTGTCCACCGGCCGAATCGCGAACCTCGGCGACGCGCGCACGTACGGCAAGGCGTACACGTTCTTCAACATGGACGTGCGCGCGCCCGGGTTGCTGTCGTTGTTCGAACGGCACCGGCCCGAGATCGTGTTCCACCTCGCCGCGCAGGCCGGCGTGCGCCCGTCGCTCGACGATCCCGTGCACGACGCCGGCGTGAACATCATGGGCACGCTGAACGTCCTCGAGTGCGCGCTCAAGGTCGAGGCGCGCAAGGTGATCTACGCGGCGAGCGGCGGAACGATCTACGGCGAACCGAAGCGCTTGCCGGCCAAGGAATCCAGTGCTCAGGGCTCGTACCCGTTGAGCCCCTACGGCATCTCGAAGAAGGCGGTGCTCGACTACCTCGGCTTCTACCAGCGCTATCGCGGCCTGGACTTCACGGCCTGCGCGCTCGCGAACGTCTACGGCCCGCGGCAAGATCCCTTCGGCGAGGCCGGCGTGATCGCGATCTTCGCCTCGATGATGCTCGCGGGCAAGGTGCCGACGATCTACGGCGACGGCAACCAGACGCGCGACTACGTCTTCATCGACGACGTCGTCCACGCGTTCGTGCAGGCGATGGACCGCGGCTCCGGCAAGCTCGTGAACATCGGCACCGGCCTCGAGACGAGCGTCAACGGGCTCTACGGCCTGCTCGCGCAGATCATCGGGTTCGAGGAGGAGGCGGCGCACGGACCGCTCCCGCCCGGCGAGCTCCGCCGGATCGCCCTGGACATCTCCGTGGCGGCCAAGGCGCTCGCGTGGAAGCCGTGGACGCACCTGGAGGACGGGCTGGCCGAGACCGTCGCCTACCTGAAGGGCATCTGATGGCCGACGCGCGCACCGCCGCCGTCGCCGACGTGGCGGGCAAGCTCACCGAGCGCGTCGCCGCGTTCGTGAAGAAGGAACGGCTCCCCGGGGCGGCGGCCGGGATCGTCGTCGACGACGCGCTCGCGTGGTCGACCGGGTACGGCTACGCCGACGTCGAGGCGCGCCGGCCCCATGACGCGCAGACGGTGTTCCGCATCGCGTCGATCACCAAGACGTTCACGGCGACCGCGATCATGCAGCTCCGCGACGAGGGGACGCTGCACCTCGACGACCCCGCCGTCGCGTTCCTGCCGGAGCTTCGCGATGCGACGAGCTCGTTCGGGATGATCGAAACCGTCACGCTTCGCCGGATGCTGTCGCATGAGTCCGGGTTGATGGGCGACCCGCCCGGCGCACGTTGGTTCCACGACATCTACGAGGCGTCGCCTGCGGCGAACCTCGCGAAGGCCGCCGACATCGCCACGAAGATCCCGCCGAACCTTCAGCAGAAGTACTCGAACCTGGCGTTCCAGCTGCTCGGGGAGATCGTCGCACGCCTCGACGCCCGGCCCTACCCCGACGCGATCCGCGCGCGGATCCTCGAGCCCCTCGGGATGACGTCCAGCGGCTTCCATCCGCTGCCGCCCGAGCTGATGGCGCGCCGCGCCGTCGGGTACAAGCCGCGGTGGCTCTCGGACACCTTCGAGCCGTTCAGCCCGACGCTCACGGAGTTCCCGCTCGCCGAAGGCGGCCTGCAGTCCTCGGTGGAAGATGTCGCCAGGTGGCTCTCGGCGCAGTTCCCGATGGAGAAGGCCGCCGAGGGGCACCGCACGGTGCTCTCGGACGCGACGCTGCGTGAGATGCAGCGGCCGCGCTACCTCGAGGGGGACAAGTGGGAGGAGGCCTGGGCGATCGGCTGGTACGCCGTGCGCAAGGGCGAGACGGTGTGGCTCCAGCACTCCGGCGGGCTGCCGGGGTTCATCACGAACGCGTGCTTCCGCCCGAAGGAACGGATCGGGGCGATCGCGTTCCTGAACGGGGTCGCGGACGCATCGGCGCTCGCGATGGAGCTCGGCGCGATCGCGCTGGAGGCGGTCAACGGCGCGGTCGTGGCCTACGAGCTCCCCGACGCGATGCCTGATGCCTACGCGCCGTTGCTCGGCGTCTACGGCGAGCCGGTGGAGGCGCTGCTGATGCGTCTCGAGTGGCGCGACGGGAAGCTCGTCCTGCGCGACCCCGACGAGCCGGACCAGACCCTGACGCTGTTGCCGACCGACGATCCGATGCGGTTCTCGGTGGACTGGTTCGCGCGCGAGTCCGGGGAACCCGTCGAGTTCCACGCCGGCGCCGACGGGCGGATCACCGGCGTCACCATCGGCCCGTACTCGCTGCAACGGTTCGAGCCGATGGGCGAGCCCGCCGTCTCCTAGCAGCATGCCGGTCGACGCTCGGTCCCGCACCGCGTTCGCCGACGCCTCGGCGACGCCGTTCTGGCTGGACCGCGCCGACCGCCCCGCGGCGCGGCCGCCGCTCGAGGGCGGTCGCACGGCCGACCTCGCGATCGTCGGCGGTGGGTTCACGGGCCTGTGGGCGGCGGTGCAGGCCCTCGAGGATCTGCCGGGCCGCGAGGTGGTAGTGGTGGACGCCGAGCGGATCGCGTTCGGCGCGACCGGTCGCAACGGCGGGTTCTGCGACGCGTCGCTGACGCACGGCCTGGAGAACGGCCGCTCACGGTTCCCCGGCGAGATCGAACGGATCGAGCAGGAAGGCCGCGAGAACTTCGAGGCCATCGCCGACACGATCGTCCGCCACGGGATCGACTGCTCGTGGGAGCCGACGGGGACGCTGATCGCGGCGACGGCGCCCTACGCCGTGCCGTGGTGCGCCGGCGCGGTCGAAAGCCTCACCGCGTTCGGCTACGACGCCGAGGTGCTCGACCGCGACGCCGTTCGCGCGGAGGTCGACTCGCCGACCTACCTCGCCGGGTTCTGGAAGCG
>JBJMLQ010000175.1:0-31387 GCA_045805225.1 Actinomycetota bacterium
CGTCCAGGCTCTCATCGAGCCGCTGGATCCGTTCGTTGCTGCGGCGGAACGGTTCCGCAGCCTTCGGGTGCGACCGAAGCGAACGGACTAGTTCTTTCGCTGAATAGTCGTTCAGCCCCTTGACCCGAACGGGTTAGTTCGTATTGGCTACGGCCACGACACGGGCGCGCGGGCAGGCTGGGCGTCCTGAAGGGAGGAAGGATGCGCAAACCAGTGTGGCGGATCGCCGTCGCGCTCTCGGTCGTCCTGGCGACGGCGACGGCGGCGTGGGCGCTTACGAACTACACGTGGGGGACCAAAGCGGTCGTTGGGCCCTCGGCCCAGGCCGGCACCTTCATGAACGGCGTGCACCAGCTCGCGATCACGGTCGACAAGTCCGTGACACCCGCGAAGACGTACGCGAACCTCGTGTACCAGAGCGACTACACGACCGCGGGCGTGTACACGAACGACACGAAGTGCGCCACCAACAACGACTGCCTCGCGAACTACTACGTGCGCAGCTCGGACGGCGGCAAGACGTGGAACAGCCCCAAGAGGCTGCCCGCGCCGGCGAATACGCCGACCGACCGCGCCACGCTGGCGTCGACGGGCACCACCTTGATCGCCGTGTACATGTCGCAGACGAAGTACTACCAGTCGGGCAGCACGTTCGATGCGTCGGCGCCGCGGTCCGTGTACGCCACGCGGAGCACCGACAACGGCTCGACATGGTCGACGCAAGTCAAGCTGCCGGGCCAGACCACGACGAGCCGGGGTGACTACCTCAACATCTGGGCCTCGGGCTCCTACGTGCACGTGGTGACCACCAACAGCGACACCGGCAACATCGAGTACTGGCGGAGCTCCGACAAAGGCGCGCATTGGTCGACGCCGGTCACGATCGGCAATTCGACGGCGACCGACACCGGCGCCGGCACCTACGTCGACGGCTTCTCCGGGCTCCCCTCGATCGCCGCGAGCGGCAGCACGGTCATCGCCTCGTGGGTCGACAATCCCACGGGCAAGGTCGTGTACGTGAAGTCGACGAACAACGGCACCAACTGGGGCGCGGAGACGCAACTCGTCGCGTCCGGGGGGAACGCGAACGCCGGCTACGTGAACATGGACGCGCACGACACACGGATCGCCGTCAGCTGGACGACGGCCGCGGGCGGTTGGGTGAAGATCTATGACACCGGCACCGCCTCGTTCGGACCGGACCGCCAGTTCGTGTCGTTCCCCGATTCGGGTGTGGGGTCCCTGTACAACAAGGGCGGCGAGGGCGCGATGGTGGCCCTCGGTCCGGGTGGCCTCGTCGGCGTCACGCTGTCGGAGTGCAACCAGCTGTCAGGCGGCGCGATCTGCTCGGCGAACCTCACCGACAACAAGACGCGCGAGCAACTCGTGTGGCGCGACTCCGACGACAACGGCGCGACCTGGTCGAGCCCCGTGGTCATCGCGGCGCCCGGACAGGCGAAGACCACGTTCATCAACAACTACGGTGACGTGATCTACGTCAAGTCGAAGCCGCTCACGGTCTGGAACGGACACGACGCGGTGTACTTCAACTACCTGAACTACCGCTCGATCGGCACCCCAGGCTGACCGAACGGGACGCCGCGGTGCGGAAAGGGGCGGGGCCTTCGGCCCCGCCCCTTCCTATGCTCGGCGGGTGAGCGAGCTCGCCGAGATCGACGCCGAGGTCGTCGTCTGCCGCGCGTGTCCGCGCCTCGTCGCCTGGCGCGAGCAGGTGGCGCGCGAGAAGGTCGCGCGGTTCGCCGATCAGACGTACTGGGGACGGCCGGTGCCCGGCTTCGGCGATCCGGCAGCGAGCGTGCTCGTGGTCGGCCTCGCGCCGGCCGCACACGGCGGCAACCGCACCGGCCGGATCTTCACCGGCGACCGCAGCGGCGACTTCCTGTACGCCTCGATGTATCGGTGCGGCCTGGCGACGCAGCCGACGTCCGTCTCGCGTGACGACGGTCTTGAGCTGCGGAACGCCTACGTCGCGGCCGTCAACCGGTGCGCGCCGCCTGGGAACAAGCCGACGCCCGAGGAGCGCGACCGCTGCCTGCCGTACCTCGAGCGAGAGATCGCCGCGCTCGATCGGTTGACGGCGATCGTTGCGCTCGGCGCCTTCGCCTGGGACGGGATCCTCCGGGCGCTGGCGGCTCTCGGGCATCCGATCCCCCGTCCGCGGCCGAGGTTCGGGCACGGCGCCGAGGCCCGGGTCGGCCCATATCGGCTCGTGGGCGCCTTCCATCCGAGCCAGCAGAACACCTTCACCGGCAGGCTCACACCCGAGATGCTCGACGAGGTCCTGCGCGCGGCTTCGGCCTGAGTCCGAACCATCGGCTTCTGCGGGTCGGTCGTATCTTCGAGCGCATGGGTCGCCACACGCGCTTCTACGCGACGCCGCTCGAGAAGCCGGACAAGCCGGTCGATCGCGCGACGGTCAAGCGCGTCGTGGGCACCTTTCGTCCGTATCGCGGCAAGGTCTGGATCGTCGGCGTCCTGATCGCGATCACGTCGGGCCTCGGCGTCGTGAACCCGCTGTTGATCGTCTACATCTTCAACCACGGATTGTTCGGGTTGGGCTCGCCGGCGACCTGTCAGGGCGTTCCGTGCCCGAACATGCACATCGTCTTGTGGGGCGTCGCGTTCATGATCGCGATCCCGATCATCACCGGGATCCTCGGGATCGGACAGACGTATTACGCGAACTTCGTCGGCTTGCGCGTGATGCAGGATCTCCGCGACTCGCTGTACCGGCATCTGCAGCACATGCCGCTGCGGTTCTTCACCTCGACCCGGACGGGCGAGATCCAGTCGCGCCTGTCGAACGACGTTGGCGGCGTGCAGACGGTCGTCACCGACACCGCATCCTCGATCCTGTCCAACATCGTCGTGATCATCTCGACGCTCGTGGCGATGTTGTTCCTCTCGGTGCCGCTGACGTTGCTGTCGCTGTGCCTCATGCCGTTCTTCCTGTGGCTCACGGTGAAGGTCGGCCGGGCCCGGCGGGAGGTCGCGACCACGACACAGAAGACGATGGCCGACATGACGGCGGTCACCGAGGAGACGCTGTCGGTCAGCGGCATCCTGCTGTCCAAGACGTTCGGCCGCCAGGACTACGAGATCGGCAGGTTCCGGCAAGAGAACGAACGGCTGACCGGCCTGCAGGTTCGCCAGACGATGATCGGGCGGTCGTTCTTCGCGGTGGTCGGGACGTTCTTCTCGATCACGCCCGCGTTGGTGTATCTCGTCGCAGGGATCGTGAACGGCCACGCGGGCAGCGACCCGGCGAACTGGCCGATCAACGCCGGCATCATCGTCGGCTTCACGACGTTGCAGTCGCGGCTGTTCTTCCCGATCGGGTCGATGCTGCAGGTCTCGACCGATGTTCAGTCGTCGTTCGCGTTGTTCGACCGGATCTTCGAGTACCTGGACCTGCGCCACGACATCGTCGACGCGCCCGATGCGGAGCCGCTCGTCAACGTCCAGGGCGCCGTTGAGCTCGACCACGTCCGGTTCCACTACGACCGCTCGGACGACGTTCCCGAAGACGACGCCGCGGTGACCGCCGATCGCACGTGGACGCTCGATGACGTGACGCTTCGGATCCAGCCCGGTCAGCTCGCCGCGCTCGTCGGGCCGAGCGGCGCCGGCAAGACCACGATCACGTATCTCGTGCCCCGGATGTACGACGTCCAGGAGGGAGCGGTGCGGCTCGACGGCCGCGACGTGCGGAAGCTCACGCTCGACTCGATCGCCGACGCGATCGGGATCGTGACCCAAGAGACCTACCTGTTCCACGACACGATCCGGCGCAACCTGTTGTACGGACGCCCCGCCGCGGCGCAGGAGCAGCTGGAGGCCGCCGCGCGGGCGGCGAACATCCACGATCGGATCATGCAGCTGCCCGAGGGCTACGACACGGTGGTCGGCGAGCGCGGCTACAAGCTCTCCGGCGGGGAGAAGCAGCGGCTCGCGATCGCGCGCGTGATCTTGAAGGACCCGAAGATCTTGGTCCTCGACGAGGCGACGTCCTCGCTCGACACGACGTCGGAGCGGCTCGTGCAGGCGGCGCTCGAGCCCCTGATGGAAGGGCGGACGACGATCGCGATCGCCCACCGGCTCTCGACGATCCTCGCCGCCGACGTGATCTTCGTGCTCAACCAGGGACGGATCGTCGAACAGGGCAGGCACGATGAGCTGCTGGCGGCCCGCGGCCTGTACGCGCAGCTGTACGAGCAGCAGTTCGCAGATCAGTCGGAGTCCGCGCCGAGCACCTTGCGGTAGCCCATCAGCACGAACCCGTCGGGGAGCGTCTCGTCCGGCGTTCGTTCGTAGCCGAGCCCGGCGTACATCGCGCGCGCGATCGTCATCGGCTCGGTCGTGTGCAGCGTGATCTCGGTCTTCCCGGCGGCTCGGGCGCGCCTTTCCGCCTCGCGCATGAGCGCGCCGCCGATCCCTCGTCCTTGATGGCCGGGCGCGACACCGAGCATCCGGATGTGCGCTCGGTGTGCCGCGAGCGGGCCGTCGCGGGGGTTCACGCGGTGGGACAGCTCGAGCGTCAGGCTGCCGACGATCACGCCGTCCTCGACCGCGACGAGCACCGCGGTGCGCGCGGCCCGGTCGGCGACGTCGGCGATGCGTTCGAGGTAGGACGGATCGCGGACGAGGCCCTCGTAGGCGGCCGCCGTGACGCGGCCCGCCTCGGCGTGCTCCCGATCCGTCGCCTCGCGGATCTCCATGGCCTCGAGGCTACCGGCGGGGCGTCGATCGCACGGTGCCACCTGCGTAGATGGTCAATGTCGTTGACCAAACCGGACCTGTTGGCGAAGATGCCCGCGTGACCGACATCACCCGTTTGCTGCTCGAGGCGCGGCGGTCGCTCGCCTCTGAACTGGACGCCGACCTGGGGGAACGCGGCTATCCGGACCTACGACCCGGGCACGCGGCGTTGTTCCTCTCGGTCGATCGGCGCTCGGGCTCCCGGCTGACCGACCTGGCCGACCAAACCCGGCTGACCAAGCAGGCGATGATGTCGATGGTCGACGACCTGGAGAACCGCGGGTACGTGCGACGCGTCCCCGACCCGGCCGACGCACGGGCCAAGCTCGTTCGACTCACCGCGCACGGGCGCCGCGCGGCCGCCGAGTGCCGCAGGGCGGTCCAGGCCCTCGAGCAGCGAACCAGGCGGCTGCTCGGCGACCGCAGCTATGACGCGCTGCGCGAGGCGCTGGAGCTCCTGTCCGAACCGATCGATCCGCTCGAAGGCTGACGCTCAGACCCGTGCGACCTGGATCAACGCCCCAGCGTCGCGCATCCCGATCCATGCGCTGGAGTCGCCGACGGCCATCGACGCCACCGAGGCGCCCGGCAATCCGACCGGGCCCGCGATCGTGCGGCCGTCCGCGGGGTTGAACAACGCCAGGGTCGCGCCTTGCGGGCCGGCGTCGACGACCCAGAGCGCCTGCCCGCGCGCGGCGAGCATCGCCGGCGTCCCGACGCTGACCTGCCCACACCGCCGCAGCGTCCGCGCCACGACGCACTGGATCTTGCCGGCCGACCCCCACCAGAGGCGGCCGTCGCTCGCAGCGATGGGTCCGGGTTGCGCGCCGGGCACCGGGATGGCGGCGCCCATGGCCGGGTCCAGCCGCACGATGGCGGCCTGCGCCGGTTCCGCCGTTGCGACGAACACGTATCCGGATGCCGCGGCGAGCTGATAGGTGCCACGCCCGAGGTAGTAGCTCTGGATCGTGTTGCCGGTGTAGGGGTCGATCCACGCGAGCATGCCGCTGGATCCGGCGACCCAGGTGCGACCGTCGGCCGCAAGGACCGCCGAGATCGCGCCGACCGTTGGCGAGACGCGCTTGCCGACCGAGCCGGTCGGGCCGACCATCCACAGGAACCGGCCGCTCGCGATCCACAGGCCGCCCTCGTTCGACGGCGTGAGCACGGCGCGATCGGACCAGCTGCCGTGCGCGATGACCGTGGTGGTGCCATCGGTGATCGTCGATAACGTGCCGTCGCCGAGGACCCACGTCGTGCCTGCAGCGTCGGCGACCACAGACCCCTGGCCCGACACCGTCGTCCCGAGCCGGAGGCGATGTGGCGGCGCGGCCGACACGTGGCCCACCGGCGGTGGCGCCGTCGATGCGACCGCGCGCTGTTCGAGCGGGGACAGCGTCAACGACCACACCCCTCCGGCGAACGCCATGCCGAGCGCGAGTGCGAGCGCTGCGATCGTCCAGCGATGCTGGGGCGGCATCGGGGTGCTCATGGTGTGTCCTCCTCGCGCCGGCCCCCTCCGGTCGCCCAGGGTCTCGTAGCATCCGGGATATGCCCCAGGAGGCGACCGGAAAAACCGGCGTTCCATCGGAGTCCCGGCGAAAGCCCGAGCGGCCCCGCGACGAGCTGGGTCGGCCTCTGCCCTGGGACGCCCAGACGCGCCTGCACCTGCCGGACTTCGACGCGATGTCCACCGAGGAGAACGATCGCGCGGCCCGGAAGTTCCTCGGCGATCGCAACTTCTTCGGCGCCCATGAGGCGTGGGAGACGGCGTGGAAGCAGTCGAAGGGCACGGGGGACGAGGAGCTGTTCAAGGGGCTGTCTCAGCTCGGCGCGGGCTATGTCCACCTGCTCCGCGGCAATGCCCACGGGGCCACGACGTTGCTCCGGCGCGCGGCCTCGAGGGTCGGGCGCTACCCTGCCGGCACGCTCGGCATCGACACGGCCGCGCTCGCTGCACGGTTGGAAGCGGACGCCCGTGGGGTAGAAACAGGCGAGATCGTCCCGGGTCCGGACGCGGCGTTCAGGCCGTTGGCCGTGTAGCCTGGTGCGACCGCCGCCCGGGAGGCCCGGGCCGCTGCAGGAGAGCGCATGGCCACGCAGTACACCGAGATCGAATGGAAGGGCCGTACCGGCCCGTTCCCGCTGTTGCTCGGTCCCGGTGTCTTCAGCCCGACCACCACGAGCCGTTCGCTCGCGGACGCGATGGAGATCGAGCCGGGCGACACCGTGATCGACGTCGGCTGCGGCACCGGCGTGCTGGCCTTCGTGGCGGCCAAGCTCGGCGCGGCCAAGGTGATCGGCGTCGATCTGTCGCATCGGGCCGTCGACGCCGCTCGAGACAACGCCAAACGGCTCGGCTTGGAGCACATCTGCGAGTTCCGCGAGGGAGACCTGCTCGAGCCCGTGCGCGATGTCCAGGCGAATGTCCTGATCGGCGACGTGTCGGGGATCCCCGACGACATCGCCGCCGAGTCGGGATGGTTCGACGAGGTGCCCTCGGGTGGTCCGACGGGTGCCGAACTCCCGACGAAGTTCGTCCGGTCGATCGGCGAGACGCTCGCCTACGGCGGCCGGCTCTACCTCCCGACCGGCACGATCCAGTACGAGCAGCCGATCCTCGACGCCGCGCGGGAAGTGTTCGGCGACAACATGCGCCCGGTCCTGACGCGCGAGTTCCCGCTGCCCGAGCTCGTCGCGCGCTCGAAGGCCGTGACGCAGATGGTCAAGGACGGCTTGGTGAGCTTCCGCCAACGCGGGTCGCGCTGGCTGTGGCAGCTTCGGATCTGGCGCTGCGACCGCGCCTGACCGAGTCCGAGTCCTAGTCGGTCGGCCGCAGGACCGCGACCGCCCCGACGTCGTAGCCGACCTCGCGCAGGTGATCCGCACCGCCGCGATCGATCGCGAGCACGATCTTTCGCACGTCCGCCCCCGCCCCGGCCAGCACGTCGGCCGCCCGACGAACCTGCTGCCCGGTCGTGCTCACGTCCTCGACGAGCGTCGTCACCGCGCCGGGCGGAACATCGCCCTCGACCTGCGCCCGCGTTCCGTACTCCTTGGCGTGCCTGCGGACGACGGCCACGGGCAGGCCCGTGTCGAGCGACACGGCGGCGACGAGCAACATGGCGGCGCCCTCGGGCGCTCCGAGCAGCGCGGTCCCGGGCGCCAGGAGTTCCGCCACGGCGTGGGCGACATCGCGCAGGAGGTCCGGACGGGTGAGGAACCGGAACTTGTCGAAGTAGACGCTCGAGGTCGCGCCCGAGGAAAGGACGAACGAGCCGTGCAGCTCGGAGGCCTCGACCATCCGGCGCACCAAGGCATCGCTCACGGCGCGTGAGCATAATCTGCCGCGATGCCGGCCACCGACCCATCAGACCCGCACGGCTGGTACGAGGCGTTCGGGAGGCGGGCGTTCTTCGCGCTCGACCCCGAGCGGTCCCATCGGGTCGCGCTCGCGATGCTGGCGCTGCCGCTGCCGTGGAGCCGGATCGGCCACGCAGTGGCCGATCCGGCGCTGGCTACCACGGTCGCGGGGGTGTCGCTCGCCAACCCGGTCGGGTTGGCGAGTGGGTTCGACAAGGGGTGTGAGCGGCTCGCGCCCATCGGCTCCCTGGGGTTCGGGTACGCGGTCGGCGGCACGATCACCTTGCGGCCGCGGCATGGGAACCCTCGCCCGCGGATCGCGCGCGACCCGTCTCGGCGCGCGATCGTGAACGCCATGGGGTTGCCGAACCCCGGCGCCCACGCCGTCGCCGCGGCCCTCCGGCGACGTCGCGCCACGACGTCGCGCTGGGTCTCGCTCGCCGACGAGGACCTCGACGACGCGTGCCTGGCGCTCGATCTGGTCGCTCCGCTCGCCGATGCGGTCGAGCTGAACGCCAGTTCGCCGAACGCCGGCTGGGCCCATCGCGCCGACCACGTCGGCGCGCTCATCTCCGCCATGCGACCGCGCACCGAGACGCCGCTGTTCGTCAAGGTGCCACCGTTCACCACGGATGCGGACCGAGCCGGGGTGCTGGCGATCGTCGAGGCCGCGCAGCAGGCCGGCGCCGCGGGCCTCACGGCCAGCAACACGATCCCCGTGACCGATGCTCGGATGTCGACAGGCCGCGGTGGCCTGTCCGGTGGGCCGCTCACCGCACACACACCCGACATCGTCGCCATCATCCGAGAGGCGACGGGCGGCACCTTGCCGATCAACGCCTGCGGCGGGATCTTCACGGCCGAGGATGCGCAGGCGTGTCTGGACGCCGGCGCGGCGACCGTCCAGGTCTACACCGGGTTGATCTACGAGGGACCGGCGGTCGCGAGCCGGATCCTGGCCGGCCTCGGCCACCGCTGAGACCCGTTTGCAGGCCCGCGGGGGCGCCGTCAGACTGCCCCCATCACCGACGATCCGCAGACCACCGTGGCTGACGCCGCCCTCCAGCCTCACTCGACGGCGGGGGACGGGGTCGCCGTGCGTCTGGAGGGCGTGGTCAAGCGCTTCGGATCGGTCGTCGCGGTCGACGGCGTCGATCTGGAGGTCCGGGAAGGGGAGTTCTTCTCGATGCTCGGCCCATCGGGCTCGGGGAAGACCACGTGCCTGCGGATGATCGCGGGGTTCGAGAATCCGACGCAGGGCCGTATCTTCCTCGGCGGGCGGGACGTCTCGAACCTCGCGCCGTACGAGCGCGACGTCAACACCGTGTTCCAGGACTACGCGCTGTTCCCGCACATGACCGTCGCGGAGAACGTCGCGTACGGGCTCGTCGTCGCGAAGGTGTCGCGGAGCGAGCGCTCGAGGCGCACCGCCGACGCGCTCGAGATGGTGCGGCTGCCTGACTACGGCAAGCGCAAGCCGGCCGAGCTCTCCGGCGGCCAGCGCCAGCGTGTCGCGCTCGCTCGCGCGCTCGTGATGCGCCCGAAGGTGCTGCTGCTGGACGAGCCGCTCGGCGCGCTGGACCTGAAGCTCCGCCACCAGATGCAGATCGAACTGAAGCACATCCAGCAGAGCGTCGGGATCACGTTCATCTACGTCACGCATGATCAGGAGGAGGCGCTGACGATGAGTGACCGCCTGGCCGTGTTCAACCGAGGCCAGGTCGAGCAGCTCGGAACGCCGGCGGAGGTGTACGAGCGGCCTGCCACCGGCTTCGTCGCGGGGTTCGTCGGTACCTCCAACATCTTGCAGGGCGACGCGGCGAAGGCCGTCACCGGCTCGGCCGATCCGTTCACGATCCGGCCCGAGAAGATCGCGATCGGCCCGCCCGGGGGCGCGGCGGACCCCGACGAATACGCCGCAACCGGGCGCGTCGAGGATGTCGTATACCTGGGTGCGGTCACCCGGTACCTGGTGGATCTGGAAGGGGGAGGCCGGCTGGTCGTCCTCCAGCAGAACCTGGATGTCGAGTCGATGGAGGCGCTCGAGGTCAAAGGTGATCGCGTGGGCCTCCGGTGGAAGCGGGACTATGTCCGACCCCTCGAGCAGATCGAGGGTGTGGGATCGGAAGAGGAGGAGATCGGATGAGGAGGGGCATCTCCCTGGTTGCGATCGTGGGCGTCATGGCGCTCATCGCGGCCGCATGCAGCAACAACTCGTCGTCGTCCGGGACGTCCGGCGGCACCAGCGCGACCGCGCTGTCCTACGACCCGAGCGCCCAGGGCGAAGGCGAACTGAACCTGGTCGCGTGGCCGCTCTACGCGGAGAAGGACATCACCGGGCCGTTCCAGGACGCGACGGGATGCAAGGTCAACGTCAAGGAGGCCAACACCTCCGACGAGATGGTGAACCTGATGTCGCAGGGTGGCGGCACGCAGTACGACGGCGTGTCGGCGTCCGGCGACGCGTCGCTGCGATTGGTCGCCTCCGGACTGGTGTCGGCCGTGAACGTCGATTCCTTCGACGACTACAAGAACGTGATGCCGTCGCTGCAGGCGCCCGCGCACAACACGGTGAACGGCGTGCACTACGGCGTGCCCTACGAGTGGGGCCCGAACATCCTGATGTACAACAGCGACGTCGTCTCGCCCGCGCCGAAGAGCTGGGACATCACGTTCGAGCCGCAGATCAACGGGCAACCGAACCCGTACGCGGGAAAGGTCACCGGCTACGACAGCCCCATCTTCATCGCCGACGCGGCGATGTACCTCATGGCGCATCAGCCGGACCTGGGCATCCAGGACCCGTACGAGCTCACGTCCGACCAGCTCGACGCGGCCATCAACCTGCTGAAGCAGCAGAACGGCCTCGTCAGCAAGTACTGGAACGTGTGGTCCGACGAGGTCGACGCGTTCGAGTCACAAGACATGGTCGCCGGGACCGCGTGGCCGGCGAACCAGAACGTCCTGATCTCCGACGGCAAGGTGAACGTCGCGTCGGTCACGCCCTCCGAGGGCGTCACGGGCTGGGCCGACACGTGGATGATGTCGTCCAACGCGCCGCACCCGAACTGCATGCTCGCGTGGATGAACTACACCCTGACCGACAAGGTGCAGGCGGCCACCGCGTACACGTTCGGCGCGACGCCGTCGGTCACCACCGCGTGCAAGGGGCTCAAGCAGAACCTGATCGCCGGCTACGGCCAGGACGTGGGCACGAACGCGTATCCGCTGTATCACTGCGGTGACGACAGCTACCTGAGCAGCATCTATCTGTGGAAGACCCCGGTGCCGGATTGCGGCAACGGTTCCTCGGATTGCATGGACTACAACACCTGGACCCAGAAGTGGTTCGAGGTCCGCGGTAGCTAGAGCGTGACGGTGGTGTCGGGCGGCCCTCCGGGCCGCTCGGCACCACCCCTCGCCACATGGCGACCGCGAGCGCGGCTCCGAGCAGTGCCAGGCGACCGCTGAAGCGGCGCGCCTCCGCCTTCCTGTTCCGGCACCGCGGCGCGCAGCTGACCTTCACGCTCGGCCCCACGCTGTCGTGGATGGTCGTGATCTACCTGTTCTCGCTCGCCGTGCTGTTGGTCTCGTCGTTCTGGACCTTGAACCCGCTGACGGCGCAGGTCGAGCACACGTGGAGCCTGCGCAACTACCAGACGATCCTGCACGGTTCGGTCTATTGGCGGGTGACGTTTCGAACCGTCGTCCTTGCCGCCGCGGTCACCTTCACCGACGTGCTGCTCGCGTTCCCGCTCGCGTACTACGCGGCGCGGATGGCGAGCCCGCGTATCCGCAACGCGTTGCTGTTCGCGGTGGTCATGCCGCTGTGGGCGAACTACCTGGTGAAGGTCTTCGCATGGAAGACGATGCTCGGCGGCGACGGTCCGGTCGATGCGTTCTTCGGGGTCTTCGGATGGCATCCCGGGCTGTCCTCGAGCATCCTGTCCCTATGGATCGTCCTGAGCTACATCTGGCTGCCGTACGTGATCCTGCCGATCCTTGCGGCCTTCGAACGTGTGCCGGATTCCTACCTCGAGGCATCGGGCGATCTCGGTGCTCGATCAGGGCGAACGTTCCGCAAGATCGTGCTGCCGCTGGTGATGCCCGGGGTCGTCGCGGCGACGATCTTCTCGTTCTCGCTCACGCTCGGTGACTATCTCGCGGCGCCGCTCGTCAGCAAAACGTTGGTGCTCGGGAACATGATCGACCAGCTCGCGGGCGGAACCGCGAACAACAAGCCGCTCGCCGCAGCGATATCGATGATCCCGCTCGCGATCATGGGGATCTACCTGTTGATCGCGCGGGCGATGCACGCCTTCGAGGCGCTCTAGGGGAGCGGATGGAGAGTCGGTTCGTACGCATCGCGGTCCGCGTCGGCGCGGGGCTGACGCTTGCGTTCCTGTATGTCCCCTTGGTCATCGTCGTGGTTTACGCCTTCAACAAGAGCGTCTCGGGTTCGTGGCCGCCACAGCTCTTCACGCTGAAGTGGTTCTCGGTCGCATGGCAAGACGCGACGCTCAAAGGCGCGTTGCGGACGTCGGTCATCGCCGCGATCTGCGCGACCGGCATCGCGCTCGTGCTTGGGTCCCTCGCGTCGTTCGCGGTCCATAAGTTCGCGTTCTTCGGGCGCGACGCGGTGTCGTTCATCCTCGTGCTCCCGATCGCGCTCCCGGGGATCGTCACGGCGCTCGCGCTGTCTTCTGCGGTTGAGAGTTCGCGCACGTCGATCGGGCTCACGTTCGGGCTCGCCGCGATCGTCCTAGGGCACGCGACCTTCTGTGTCGTGGTGGTCTACAACAACGTCGTCGCGCGCCTGCGACGAACCCCGGGCTCGCTCACCGAGGCGTCGATGGATCTCGGCGGCGACGGCCCGACGACGTTCCGACGGGTGACGCTGCCGAATCTCCGAACCGCGATCATCGCGGGGGCGCTGCTGGCGTTCGGGCTGTCGTTCGACGAGATCGTTGTGACGAAGTACCTCGCCGGTACCGTGCTCACCCTGCCGCTGTGGATCTACGGCAACATCCAGCGGCCGTTCAACCGCCCGATCGTGAACGTCGTTGCGCTCGTGGTGCTCGTGGTGTCGATCATCCCGATCTACATCGCCCAGCATCTGACGGGGACGGCACAAGGGGTCGCTTCGGTGGAGGCGGAAGAGGCTGGACCGGGTTAGAGGTACTGGCCGGCGCGCCGGCCGTCGGGTGACTGATCGTCGCCCTGCCCGGGTGTCGGGTTCTGCGCCATCAGGCCGCGCCGCTGAAGCTCTTGGAACTGCGCCTGCGCGGCCGCCTGCTGCGCGAACATCGCCGCCTGGATGCCGTGGAACAGGCCTTCGAGCCAGCCGACGAGCTGCGCCTGCGCGACGCGAAGCTCGGCCTCGGTGGGGACCCCCTCGACCGGCGGCGCCAAGGCACCGAGCTCCTCACGAAGGTCGGCGGAGAGCACCTCGGACAACTCGCCCACCGCTCGTTGGTAGATGTCCGCGAGGCGCTTGCGGCCCGGCTCGTCCAACGACGCCTGCCGCGTCTGCTCCAGAAGCTCGCGCACCATGCTCGCGATCCGCAGGAGCTTGGCGGGCTGCGTGATCGACTCTTCCTGGTCGCCCTGCGCCCCGGCGGCCTGCGCGGCCGGTATCGCGATGGCCTGCATCACGTCGGGCGTCGCGGTTTCGTCCTGCGGGTCGCTCATCGCTCCAACCTAGCAGTGCCCCGGGCTATCGCCCGGCGAGCTTCACCAGGAACGTGGCCTCGGCCTGCGCCATCCGCACCACCTCGCCGAGGTCGACGCTCTCGTTGCGCGAGTGATAGTTCGAGCGATCGTCGGCGGCGCCCCACATCACGACCTGGATATGGGGAAAGGTCTCCACGAGCAGCGGCACCAACGGGATGGATCCTCCCGAGCCGATCTCAACGACGTCACGGCCGAAGGCCTCCGTGAGCGCCTCGTGGACCGCGGCGAAGGCTCCCGACGACGTGTCGACGATATGGCCCGCGCCGGGGTCGTCTTCGTCGATCGTGACGTGTACGCCCCACGGCGCGGCGGCCCGCATGTGGTCGGCGACGCGCGCCCTCGCCTTCGCGTAGTCCTCGCCGGGCGCCATCCGCAGGCCGATGACCGCGGTCGCCGTCGGAACGATCTGGTTCGCTACCTCGCTCACGCGCGGGGCGTCGAACGCCAGCACGTTGATCGAGGGCTGGGTCAACGTCCGGTCCGCGATCGACCCGGAGCCGAGCAGCTGCACCTCCGGGAACACGTTCGTCTCGGCCCGGAACTCCTCCTCGGTGATCTCATCGCCTTCCCACGCGAACGCGTGCAGACCCTCGACGGCGACCGCGCCGTCGTCGGTGTGGAGCGACGCGATGATCCGGGCTAGCGCGCTGATCGCATCCGGCAGCGGCCCGCCGAACGCGCCGGAGTGCACCGCCTGCCGCAAGACGTCGACACGGACCTCGAGCGAGGTGGCGCCGCGGACGCTCGTCGTGAGCGTCGGCACGCCGGTGCGGATGTTGCCGCTGTCGGCGACGATCGCGACGTCGGCACGTAGGAGCTCGGCGTTGCCCTGGACCAGCTCGGGCAGGTGCTCGGTCGAGCATTCCTCCTCGCCCTCGACCAGGACGTTGATGGTGACCGGCGGCTCGCCGTCGGCGAGCAGCGCGCGGATCACGGCGGCGTGGATCGCGATGCCGCACTTGTCGTCGGCGCTGCCGCGGCCGTGCAGCCGACCGTCGATCACCGTCGGCTCGAACGGCGGGTGCGTCCATGCCGGCGCGTCCGCGGCCGGTTGCACGTCGTGGTGCGCGTACAGCAGCACCGTTGGGGCGCCATCCGGCCCCGCATGCCGGCCGAACACCGCGGGGTGGCCGCCGTCGAGCTCGAGCAGGCGCACCTCGGTGAGGCCGGCCGCACGAAGGATCGCAGCCGTCGCGTCGGCGCTCGCCCGAACGTGCGCAGGGTCGTACCCGTCGTAGCCGACCGACGGGATCGCGACGAGCGTGCTGAGCTCCTCGGTGATGCGCGGGCGATCGCCGTCGATGCGCTGGAAGAGGTCGTCCATGGCGCCGGAGGCTACCGCGCCGCGACGATCGTCGCCGTCACGGATACAGCCGCTCGAGCCGCCAGCCCGCGTCGTCGCGGGTGTAACGGAACCGGTCGTGCAGCCGGTAGGGTCGGCCCTGCCAGCACTCGACCTCTTCGGGCGTGAGCAGGTAGCCGCCCCAGTGCTCCGGTCGCGGGACGTCCGTCGCCGCGAAGCGGTCGCGCGCCTCCTCGACCCGGCGCGCGAGCGTCTCGCGATCCGCGAGCGGACGGCTCTGTTCGCTCGCCCACGCGCCGAGCTGCGCGTCGCGCGGGCGCGTGGCGAAGTACGCGTCGGAGTCGGCCGGCGGCAGCTCGGTTACGGCACCCCGCAGACACACCTGCCGGTCGAGCTCGCGCCAGTAGAGCGTGCACGCCGCGCGGGGGTTCGCGGCGAGCTCTCGCGCCTTGCGGCTCGTTCGATTGGTGAAGAACGTGATGCCGGTCTGCGTGATGTGGCGCAAGAGCACGTGACGAACGGAGGGCGCGCCGTCGTCGCCGACCGTTGCGAGCGCCATGGCGTTCGCGAGCACGACGCCTGCCGACGCCGCGTCGGCGAGCCAGGCACGAAGCTGCACGATCGGGTCGGGGTCGAGGTCCGTGCGCGCGAGCGGCCCGTGGTCGTGCACGTCGTCGAGGGGCTGGTCCGCGGGTCCGCGCATACGCGCATCGTAGGGGCCCACGGGATGCGATCGCGCGCGGTCGGAACGGGTGCCCCCGGCAGGACTCGAACCTGCGCTTCCGGCTCCGGAGGCCGACGCTCTATCCTCTGAGCTACGGGGGCGAGACGAGCGAGTCTAGCAACCGACCCCTCCGCGGCTGCCCGTATGCTCAGCGCATGCCGCGGATCCTCCTCGTCGACGACGATCCGGCGATCCTTCGCCTGCTCGACGTGAACTTCAGGATGGAGGGCTTCGACGTCGAGGCGACGTCTCATGGCGAAGAGGCGCTCGCGACCGCGGCCCGGCAGGCGCCCGACGTCGTCGTGCTCGACCTGATGTTGCCGGGGATGGACGGGCGCGAGATCTTGCGGCGGCTGCGCGAGGATCCCACCACGGCTGACGTGCCCGCGCTGTTCCTCACTGCGCGCGGCCGCGACGACGCGATGATGAACGACGACGCGCGCTACATCCAGAAGCCGTTCGACACGGTGGAGCTCGTCGCGACGGTCCGCGCGATGCTCGAAGGCGACGAGTGATCGAGCAGCAGCTGCGCGACTGGGTCGCGGCCGGTCTGCGGTCCGCCGCGCCCGGGCTCGGCATCGACGGCGATCTGCCCGAGCCGGCGCTCCAGGAGCCACGACAGAAGGAACACGGCGACTTCGCGACCAACGTTGCGCTCGCGCTGGCGAAGCGGGCGGGCACGCCGCCGCGCGAGGTCGCCGAGGCGGTGATCGCCGCGCTCGAGCCGGCGCCGTTCGTCGAGAAGGTGGAGGTCGCCGGGCCCGGATTCATCAACATCTGGACGACTGACGAGTGGCTGTTCGACACGGTTCGAACCATCGCGGCCGAGGGCGCCAAGTACGGGCACGCCGAGCCGACCGGCGAGCGCGTGCAGGTCGAGTTCGTCAGCGCGAACCCCACCGGGCCGTTGCACGTCGGTCACGCGAGGAACGCGGTGCTGGGGGATGCCATCGCGCGGCTGCTCGAAACGGCCGGCCACACCGTCGAGCGCGAGTACTACTTCAACGACGCGGGCGGCCAGATGGACCGGTTCGGCGCGTCGGTGCAGGCGCGATACCTGCAGGCGCTGGGCCGAGACGTCGAGGTGCCCGAGGAGGGCTATCACGGCGACTACGTGACGGCCTACGCGATGGACATCCTGCGCGAGTACGGCGACGTGCTCGCGGATCTCCCGCCCGATGAGCAGCTCGTTCGGCTGCGCGTCGAGGGTGCGCGGCGGGCGATGGATGGCATCCGCGCCACGCTCGCGCGCTTCGGCGTGTCGTTCGACACCTACGTGTCCGAGGCGACCCTCGAGGAACGCGGCGAGATCGGGGAGTCGATCGACCGGCTGTTCGCCGCCGGCAAGGTCTACGAAGCCGAGGGCGCGACGTGGTTCCGGTCGACGGACTACGGCGACGACAAGGACCGGATCGTCATCCGTTCGAACGGACGGCACACGTACTTCGGCGCGGATTGCGCGTACCTGGTCGACAAGTTCCGTCGCGGGTTCGACCACTTGATCTACGTCTGGGGAGCGGACCACCACGGGGACGTGATCCGCGTGAAGGGCGCCGCCGAGGCGCTCGGCTTCGATCCCGACCGGGTCGAGCTGCTGCTGTACCAGTTCGTGGCGTTCCAGCGTGGCGGCGAGCCGCTGCAGATGAGCAAGCGCGCCGGCACGTTCGTGTCGCTCGACCAGCTCATCGACGAGGTCGGAACGGACGCTGCGCGGTTCCACCTGTTGTTGTTCTCGAACGATCACTCGATGCGGTTCGACATCGACGAGGTTGCGAGGGCCTCGATGGAGAACCCCGTCTACTACGTGCAGTACGGCCACGCGCGGATCGCCGCCATCGTGCGCAAGGCGGAGGTGTCGGGGGTCGCCGTCGCGCCGATCGACGACGTGGACCTAGCGCTGCTGGGACACGAGGCGGAGCTCGACCTCGTGCGGGCGCTCGCCGACGTGCCGGAGATGCTCGCGCGTGCGGCCGAGCTCCGGGCGCCGCATCGGGTGGCGCATGCGGCGCAGGATGTCGCGGCACGGTTCCATCGGTTCTACACGGCGTGCCGCGTGGTGGGCGACGACGCGGAGCTGACACAGGCGCGCCTGTGGCTCTGCTGCGCGACCCAGCAGGTGCTCGCGAACCTCCTCGCCGTGCTCGGCGTGTCCGCGCCGGAGCGCATGGACCGTGACGATGCGTGATCTTCGAACGGCCCGACGGACTCGCCGGGCGTCCGTCGATGACATGGACCGGCTCGACGTCATACTTGGGACGCCAGTGGACGCCTGCAGCCTGCCGGCGGGCGAAGGAGGCGCACGGACGTGACGGAGCGCGTGATCCGCGTCGGGATGCTCGGCTGCGGCACGGTCGGATCGGCCGTGGCGCGCACGCTCGCCGGGCACGGCGACGACATCGCCCGTCGTGCCGGCGTCCGCATCGAGATCACGAGGGTCGCCGTTCGCGACGTCGCTCGCCGACGCGACGTGCCGCTCGCGATGGACGTGTTCACGGCCGACGCGATGTCGATCGTCGACGACCCGGATATCGACGTCGTCGTCGAGCTTCTCGGCGGCCTGGCTCCGGCCCAGGAGCTCGTGGAACGCGCGCTCCGGTCGGGCACGCCGGTGGTGACGGGGAACAAGGAGCTGATCGCGGCCGCCGGCGCGGAGCTCGAGGCGGCCGCGCACACGGGCGGCGCAGACCTGGCGTACGAGGCGGCCGTCGCGGGCGGCATCCCGCTGATCCGGCCGCTGCGCGAGTCGCTCGCCGGCGACCGCGTCACGCGCATCCTCGGCGTGGTGAACGGCACGACCAACTACATCCTCACGCAGATGTCCGACCACGCGTCCGGCTTCGACGAGGCCCTGGCCGACGCCCAACGGCTCGGGTATGCGGAGGCCGATCCGACCGCCGACGTCGAGGGCTACGACGCCGCCGCGAAGTGCGCGATCTTGGCCTCGATCGCGTTCGACACGCGCGTCACCGACGCGGACGTCTATCGCGAGGGCATCACGCACATCACCGCGCAGGACATCGCCGACGCCGCCCGCCTCGGCTACGTCGTGAAGCTGTTGGCGATCGCCGAGCTCGACGACGAAGACGTTTCCGTCCGCGTGCATCCTGCGATGATGCCGGCGGCGCATCCGCTCGCGAGCGTTCGCGACGCCTACAACGCCGTCTTCATCGAGGCCGATAAGGCCGGCAGCCTGATGTTCTTCGGACGCGGCGCGGGTGGCGAGCCGTCGGGCACCTCCGTGATCGGCGACCTCATCCGTGTCGCGCGGCATCTCACCTACGGCGGGCGCATGCAGGGCGCGGCGGGAACCGCCGTCGGCCGGCGGATCCGGCCGATGGACGACACGCACGGGCAGTACTACTTGAACCTCCACGTCGAAGACCGCCCGGGCGTCCTCGCCGAGATCGCCGAGGTCTTCGGTCGCAACGGCGTCTCGATCGAGCGCGTCTGGCAGGAGGGGTTCGGCGAGCAGGCCGCGCTCGTGTTCATCACGCACCTCGCGCAGGAGGGTCCGTTCCAAAAGACGGTGCAAGAGCTCCGTGAGCGCGACGCCGTGCGATCGGTCGTCAGCCTGCTCCGGGTGGAGGGCGAGGAGTGAGCGCCGGTGCCGAGATGCGCACGCGGGGCGCACACCAATGGCGGGGGCTGATCGAGGAGTACCGCGACCGCCTGCCGGTCGGCGACGACACGCCGGTGATCACGCTTCGCGAGGGTGGCACGCCGCTCGTGCGAAGCGACGCCTTGTCCGTGCACACCGACGCGGAGGTCTGGCTGAAATACGACGGCGCCAACCCGACGGGCTCGTTCAAGGACCGTGGGATGACGCTCGCGATCTCCAAGGCAGCAGAAGAAGGTGCGCAGGCCGTCGTCTGCGCGTCGACGGGAAACACCTCTGCGTCGGCGGCCGCGTACGCCGCCAAGGCGGGCCTCACCTGCGCGGTGCTCGTCCCCAAGGGCAAGATCGCGATGGGCAAGATGGCGGCGACGCTCGTGCACGGCGCGCGGATGCTCGAGGTCGAGGGCAACTTCGACGCTTCCCTCGACCTCGCGCGCGACCTCGCGGAGCGCTACCCGGTGACGCTCGTCAACAGCGTCAACCCGTTCCGCCTCCAGGGGCAGAAGACGGCCGCCTTCGAGATCTGCGACTTCCTCGGGCGTGCGCCCGACGTGCACTGCGTGCCGGTCGGCAACGCGGGCAACATCTCGAGCCATTGGATCGGCTACTCGGAGTACCTCGCGGACGGCGTGATCTCCGAGCCGCCGCAGCTGTTCGGGTTCCAGGCGGCGGGCGCGGCGCCCCTCGTGCTCGGGGAACCGGTGCCGGATCCGCAGACGATCGCGACGGCGATCCGGATCGGGAACCCGGCCTCGTGGGACCTCGCGCTCGACGCGGCGCGGAGCTCCGAGGGCGGGATCTGGTCGGTCACCGATCGCCAGATCCTCGCGGCCTACCGGCTGGTCGCGCGCGAAGGCCTCTTCGCCGAGCCCGCGAGCGCGGCGAGCGTCGCCGGTCTCTTGCAGGCCCACGACGAGGGCCGGATCCCGGCGGGCGCCACGGTCGTGTGCATCCTGACGGGCCATGGGCTGAAGGACACGGAGTGGGCCATCGCGGGAGCGGCCCATCCGGTGAGCGTTCCGGCCGACGCCGCGGTGGTCGCCGAGGAGCTCGGGCTGGGCGACAGCGCGCGATAGGCTCCGGCGCACCATGCGCGTGACCGTTCGCGTCCCCGCGACGTCGGCCAATCTCGGCCCCGGGTTCGACACGTTCGGTCTGGCGCTCGATCTGTGCAACGAGGTCACCGTCGACACCGACGCGCCGCCTGGCATCACGTGGGAAGGCGAGGGCGCGGACGATCTCCCGGTCGACGGCTCTGACCTGGTGTCGACGACGATGGCGTCGATCGCGGCCTCGATGGGCATGCCGCTGCCGCCCCTCGCCGTGCGCGGCGTCAATCGCATCCCGCTGGCGCGCGGCCTCGGGTCGTCGTCGGCGGCAACGGTCGCGGGCGTCGTGCTCGCCTCCCGCGTGCTCGAGCTCGGCATCGACGGCGGCGACGCCGAACCCGGAGCGCGCGACCCGTTCTCCGTTTTCGCCGAGGCCACGCGGATCGAGGGCCATCCGGACAACGCGGCGCCGGCCGCGTTCGGCGGGCTCACGATCGCGGTCGACGGCGCCGTGCACCGCCTCGAGCCGCACCCCGAGCTCCGGACCGTCGTGCTCGTCCCGAGCGTTCGCCTTGACACGGCGAGCGCTCGCGACGCGTTGCCCGATCGGGTGCCGATGGCCGACGCCGTGTTCAACCTCGGCCACGCGGCGCTGCTCGTCGACGCGCTGACGAACGACCCGTCGCTGCTGCAGGAAGCGTTGCGCGACCGGCTGCACCAAGACGCGCGCCTGGAGCTCGTCCCCGAGATGGCCGATCAGTTCGACCGGATCCGGGCGCTCCGGCGCGTGCCGGTGTGTGTCTCGGGCGCGGGCCCGAGCCTCCTCGCGTTCCCGCTGGACGGCGCCGAGATCCCACCGGAGGCGCTCGAGGGTCCCGGCGACTGGCGCGCGCTGCCGCTCGCGATCCGGCGGGAGGGGTTCGCCGTCGATGCCTGAGCTCGCCGGCAAGGTGGCGCTGATCACCGGCGGGACGACCGGTCTCGGCCGCGCGATGGCCGAGCGCTTCCTCGACGAAGGAGCGTCGGTCGTGATCACCGGCCGCGACGAGCAGCTGGGCGCCGGCGCGGAGACCGCCCTCGCCCCCCGCGGCGCCATCCGGTTCCTGCGCGCCGACGCCGCCGATGCCGACCAGGTGCGCGCGAGCGTCGACGGAACCGTCGCCATGCTCGGCGGCCTCGACATCCTGGTGAACAACGCGGGTATCGGGGTGCAGGCGGGCGTGCTCGACACGCCGCTGGACGCGTACGACCGCGTGATGGACGTGAACGTGCGCGGCGCGTTCGTCTACGCGCAGGCTGCCTTCCCGCATCTCGAGGCGCGCCGCGGCGTGATGCTGCACGTCTCGTCCGACGCCGGCGTGATGGGTGAAGAGGACATCGGCATCTACTCGGTGTCGAAGGCGGCGCTCATCATGCTGTCGAACATGCTCGCGATCGAGGGCGGCCGGCGCGGTGTGCGCTCCAACGCCATCTGTCCGGGCGATACGGCGCCGGGCATGCGACACATGGGTCCGCCCGGCGAAGACCGGCCGGAAGACGACCCGGCAACGTGGATCCAGCCGCCGATCGGACGGATCGGCGAGGCGACGGATGTCGCCGAGGCGGCCGTGTTCCTGTGCTCGGAGCGCGCGAGCTTCGTCAACGGCGTGGCCCTCCTGATCGACGGCGGGATGCGCGCCGGGATGCGCACCGGGCGCGAGCCCGGACCGTAAACTCGAGACGGATGGTCACGATCGCCCACATCTCCGATCCGCACCTCGGCTCTCCGTATTTCGTGCCCCACCTGATGAACCGGGTGATCGTCGAGCTGAACGAGCTCGCGCCCGACGCGGTCGTCGTGTCCGGCGACCTCACGACCGAAGGCTTTCGCCCCGAGTACAAGGCATGGCTCGCCTACGCGGAACGGATCGACGCGCCGCTGCTCACGGTCCCCGGCAACCACGACTCTCGAAACGTCGGGTACGTCCACTTCGAGGACCTGATCGGTCCGCGGATGTGGAGCACGGACGTCGGCGGCGCACGGGTCGTCGGCGTCGACTCGAGCGAGCCGGACCTCAACGAGGGCAAGGTCGGCCGCGTGCACTACCCCTGGATCAAGCAGGAGTTCCGCGCGCCCTCGACGCTCAACATCTTCGTGCTGCACCATCACTTGCTGCCGATCCCGGGGACGGGGCGAGAACGTTCCACGGTGGGCGACGCCGGCGACCTGCTCGAGGTCCTCATCCATGCCGGGGTCGACGTGGTCTTGTCCGGGCACAAGCACGTGCCCTACGTATGGCGGCTGGAAGATCTCTACGTCGCCAACGCCGGGACCGTCTCGTCGATGCGCGTGCGGGGCCACGGCAAGCCGTGCTACAACGTGCTCGACTTCGACGGCGCGGAGGTTCGGATCACCCGCCGATTCCCGTTCGACGCCGAGGCGCACCAGCTGGCCGCGTTCGTCCCCGCCGGCGAACGGCGTCCGCGCGAAGAGCCGTTCGAGCACGCCGCCGCAGATCACGCCTGAGCAGGACCGCGACCCGAGGAGGTCACCGCCATGCGCACCCTCGCGCTCGTCGACGGCGAGCACTATCCGCCGGTGACGCGCTGGGGGCTCGAGGTCGCGCGTGGACGCGGATACGAGGTCATCGCCGCGGTGCTCGTCGGCGGCATCGAGAAGCTCGCCGCCGGCGAGATGCCGGACCTCGGGGTTCCCGTCCGCACGGCGGGGGACGACCGCTTCGCCGCCGTCGCGTCGGCGATCGACGACCTCGCCCCCGATCTTGTCCTCGACCTGTCCGACGAACCCGTCCTTGGGTATCGCGAGCGGATGGCCGTCGCCGCCGTCGCCCTCGTGCGCGGGGTTCCCTACGTCGGGCCCGACTTCCGGCTGGACCCCCCGGAGCGCCTCGCGCCCCCGCTCGGCACGCCGACCCTTGCGGTGTTCGGCACGGGCAAGCGCACGGGCAAGACCGCGGTCTCGGGCGAGGTCGCGCGTGTCGCCGCACGGCGCGGGCTGTCGCCGATCGTCGTTGCGATGGGGCGCGGCGGCCCGCCGGAGCCACTCGTCGCCGAGGCGGGCAGCGTGACGCTCGACACCCTCCTCGGGCTGGTGAGGGACGGCAGGCACGCGGCCTCCGACTACTTGGAGGACGCGCTCACGACCGGCGTGACGACGATCGGCGCGCGGCGCGCGGGCGGCGGGTTGGCGGGTGCGCCGTTCGCGACGAACGTGTCCGAGGCGCTGCTGCTCGCGGCCGCCCGCGACCCGGGGGTCGTCCTTCTCGAGGGGAGCGGTGCGTCGCTCCCGCCCGTCGCGTGGGACGCCGGGGTGATCGTGGTCCCGGTGACCTGCCCCGCCGAGTACGTGCGCGGGTACCTGGGTCCCTACCGGCTCTTGCGAGCCGACGTGGCCGTGGTTACCATGGCCGGCGGACCGGGTCTCGGAACGGAGAACGGCTCCGCCCTCATCGCGCATCTCCAAGGTTCCCTCGGCGACGCTCGAGTTGTGGTCACGGACCTCCGGCCGACGCCGCTGCGTGACGTCGCCGGGCGCAGAGCCTTCTTCGCAACCACCGCGCCGCCGGCGGTCGCCGCGCGTCAGGTGGCGCATCTGGAGGCCGAGCACGGCGCGGAGATCGTCGGGTGGTCGGCGCGGCTCGGCGACCGCGCCCGGCTCGCCGAGGACCTGGATGGGGCCGAAGAACACGAGGTGCTCTTGACCGAACTCAAAGCTGCGGCCGTGGATGTGGCGGGTGTGCGTGCGGTCGCACGTGGGGCCGACGTCGTATTCGTCGACAACCGCCCGGTGCCGATCGACGACGGCGACCTCGACGCTCGGTTCGTGGAGGTCCTGGACCTGGCGGCCGCGCGAGCGACCGAGCGCACGGCGGGTGCCCGATGAGCGAGCACGCCCCGCGGACCAGCCAGATCCTGATCTCGGATCGCGATCCCGGCCTGCCGTTCTCGAAGGGTCTTCTCGCGTCGCAGATCATGGTGACCGGCCTGTCTCCGTACCGCGCCTACCAGGTCGCGGAGAAGGTCGAGCTCCGACTGCTCGAGGATCGCCGCGACGCGATCGACTCGGGCGAGCTCGCCATGATCACGCTCGAGGTGATCCGCGACGTGGCGGGGGAGCGATACGCCTCCAACTACCTCCGCTGGCAGCGCGTCGAGCACCTCGACGTGCCGATCGTCATCTTGATCGGCGGCGCGACCGGCGTCGGCAAGTCGACGATCGCCACCCAGCTGGCCGCGCGTCTCGGCATCGTCCGGGTCGTCGCCACCGACGCGATCCGCGAGGTGATGCGGGCGATGCTTTCCGCCGAGCTGATGCCGACGCTGCACGTCTCGTCGTTCCAGGCGGACCGGGCAGTTCGCGAGCCGCCGACGCGCGCGGCCGACGCGCTCGTGATGGGCTACCGCGAGCAGACCGCCGCCGTCTCGGTCGGGATCAACGCGCTCATCGAGCGCGCGGCCATCGAGGGCACGAGCATCGTGATCGAGGGCGCACATGTGGTGCCGGGGTTCTTCGACGTCGACAAGCACGGTGACGCCATCTTGGCGGTACCATTCATCATCGGGATCGACGACGAGGAGCGACACCGGTCGCACTTCGCCGCACGGGAAGACGCCGTCGCATCCCGCCCCGCCACTCGCTACGTGGAGGGGTTCGACGGCATCCGGGCCCTCCAGGGCTACGTGAAGGGCCAGGCTCTCTCGCACGGCGTCCCGGTGATCCCGAACCACAGCTTCGACCAAACGATCGCGACGGTGATCGATCTCGTGATGGACAAAGCCACCTCGCAAGCCGCGGAGGTCTCCGCAGAGCTCGCGGCCGCCGGCGCCCCACAGGCGCCCCCCGCCCAACAGACCGCGGTTCCGCAGACCCGGCCGCATACCGCATAGCGCAACGCTGAGAAGGAAGGACTCGCCCCATGAAGCTGTTCCTCGATACCGCAAGCCTGGAAGAGATCCGCACGATCAACGCCTGGGGCGTGCTAGGCGGCGTCACGACGAACCCGACCCTGGTCGCCCGCGAGGGAGCCTCGCCGGATGCCGTCTGGAAGGAGATCCTTACCGAGGTCGACGGCGACGTGTCCCTCGAGGTCACGGCGCTCGATGCCCCCGGCATGGTGGAACAGGGCCGCCGTCTCGCCGACATGGGCCCGAATGCCGTGGTCAAGGTGCCGATGACGCCCGCGGGCCTCGAAGCGGCCACCGAGCTCCGACGCGGCGGCATCCGCATCAACGTGACGCTTGTGTTCTCTGCGGCACAGGCCATCTTGGCCGCTGAAGCGGGGGCCTATTGTGTCTCACCGTTCTTGGGACGGTTGGACGACGCCGGCGCGGATGGGATGGAGGTGTTGCGCGGCATCTGCGACCTCTATGCTGTGCAGGGCTACGACACCAAGGTGCTCGCAGCCTCGCTCCGGCACCCGATGCACATCATCGAGTCTGCCCTGGCCGGCGCCGATATCGCCACCATGCCGTTCGATGTCTTCACGAAACTCGTGAAGCACCCGATGACCGATCTCGGCTTGGAACGATTCGCCGCCGATTGGCAAACCCTCCATACAGAGCTCGAAGGAGAGGCTTCCACCTGATGGACACCACGATGGACCGAGACACCCTGGGGGCGAAGCTGCTGCCGGAGCTGCAGCAGATCGCACAGACCATGGGGGTCGAGGGCGCACAGAAGCTTCGGAAGGCCGGACTGATCGACGCGATCGTCGAGGCAGGTTCGACCAACGGCGGCGGCGAGCCGAAGCCCGTCCGCGCCAAGCGCGCGCCGAAGGCCGATGCCGACGAGACGACCGCCGAGACGACGACCGCCGAGACGTCTTCGCGCGGCGACGCCGAGGCCGACGACGCGCCCGAGGACGACGACCGCCCGGTGCGCCGCGAGCGCGTGGACCGACCGGTGAACACCGACCGAGGCCAGGACCGCAACAACGCCGACCGAGGCCAGGACCGCAACAACGCCGACCGCGGGCCGCAGGACCGCAACAACGCCGACCGGGGGCCCCAGGATCGCAACAGCCAGGACCGTGACGCCGCCGAGCGCGACCGCCGTCGCCGCCCCTCACGCGAGGAGCGCCGGCGTCAGCGGGAGGAGCGCCGCGTCCGCGAAGAGGCCGACCGCGCGGAGGAGGTCAAGACGGCGCCGAGCCGCACGGGCATCCTCGACATCCTGCCGGAGGGCTACGGCTTCCTTCGGACGAGCGGGTATCTACCGGGGCCCGACGACGTGTACGTCTCGCTGTCGCACGTCCGCAAGCACACCCTCCGCAAGGGCGACACGATCACGGGCAAGATCCGCGAGCCGAAGAACAACGAGAAGTACCCCGCACTTCTGCTGGTCGAGTCCGTCAACGGCATGGACCCGGAGTCGGCGGCCACGCGCCCGCAGTTCGACAAGCTGACGCCTCTGTTCCCCAACGAGCGGTTCCGCTTGGAGAACGGCCCGCTCGCGATCGCCGAGCGGATCGTCGACATGGTCTCGCCGATCGGCAAGGGCCAGCGCGGGATGGTTGTCGCGCCGCCGAAGGCCGGCAAGACGACCATCTTGAAGCAGATCGCGAACGGCATCGTGAAGTCGAGCCCCGACACCCACGTGATCGTGCTGCTCGTCGACGAGCGACCCGAGGAGGTCACCGACTGGCAGCGAACGGTGACGGCTGCGGAGGTCGTCTACTCGACGTTCGACAAGCCGACCGATCAGCACATCCAGATCACGGAGCTCGTGCTCGAGCGGTCCAAGCGCCTCGCGGAGATGGGCCACGACGTCGCGATCATGCTCGACAACCTCACCCGGCTCACGCGCGCCTACAACCTCGCGATGCCGGCGTCGGGCAAGATCCTCACCGGCGGCATCGACTCGGCGGCCCTGTACCCGCCCCGGCGGTTCTTCGGCGCGGCGCGCAACATCGAGGAGGGCGGCTCGATCACGATCATCGCGAGCGCGCTCGTCGAGACCGGCTCGCGGATGGACGAGGGGATCTTCGAGGAGTTCAAGGGCACGGGCAACATGGAGCTCCGGCTGGACCGGCAACTCGCCGAGAAGCGGCTGTTCCCGGCGATCAACGTCGACGCCTCGAGCACCCGGAAGGAAGAGCTGCTGCTTCCGCCCGAGGAGCTCGCCCTGGTGATCCGGCTCCGCCGGGTGCTGCATGCCCTGGACGCCGGCGCGGCGCTGGAGCTCTTGATCGACAAGCTGCGGGCGACGAAGTCCAACGAGCAGTTCCTGAAGGACATCGCGAAGGCGCCGACCGGCGGCTGACCCGGAATAGGCGGGCGTTGGAACCGGTAGCCTGACCGATCGAGGAGACGACCATGAAGCAAGGCATCCACCCCGAGTATCAGATCGCCAACGTGCACTGCTCGTGCGGGAACACCTTCACGACCCGGTCCACGGTGAGCGAGATCCGCGCCGAGCTGTGCTCGAACTGCCACCCGTTCTACACGGGCAAGCAGAAGCTGGTGGACACCGGCGGCCGCGTCGAGCGGTTCCAGCGTCGGTACGCCAAGACGCAGGCAGCGCAGGAAGCCGCCAAGGGCTGATCGGTGGCTGAGGCCTCCGCGTCGCCAACGCCGGCGGCGCACCTGTACGGCGGGCAGGCCGTCGTCGAGGGCGTGATGATGCGGGGCCAGGACCACTGGGCCGTCGCCGTCCGGGAACCCGCGGGCGCGATCTACGTCGAGTCGCACGACGTGGACTCCGTCGCGGCGCGTCAGAAGATCTGGCGGGCGCCGTTCTTCCGCGGGATCCTCGTGCTCGGTCAGTCGCTTCGCATCGGCATCCGTGCGCTGATGATCGCGTCGAACCATGCGACCGACGAAGACGAGGAGCTGACGTCGGCCCAGATCGGCGTCGCGCTGACGATCGCGCTGGTCGCCTTCGTCGCGATCTTCGTCCTCGGGCCGACGACGTTGTTCGTCTGGCTGCAAGATCGCCTCGGGGCGCACGGCGTCGTGGTCAACATCGCCGAAGGTGTGTTCCGCGTCGCGTTGTTCGTCGGGTACCTGTGGGTGCTCGGCCGGACGAAGGACATCCACCGGGTGTTCGAGTACCACGGCGCGGAGCACAAGACGATCGCGGCCTACGAGCACAACGACGAGCTCGTGCCCGAGCGGATCGACCGCTACCCGAAGGAGCACGTCCGTTGCGGCACGAACTTCCTGATCATCGTGATGATCATCACGGTGTTCGTGTTCTCGATGTTCGGGACCCCCGGCCTGCTGTGGCGGCTGCTCTCGCGGGTGATCGCGATCCCGATCATCGCCGGGCTCGCCTACGAGGCGCTTCGGCTCGGCGCGCGGTTCCCCGACTCGATGTGGATGCGGGCGCTGATGGGGCCCGGGATCTGGTTGCAGAAGATCACGACGCAGGAGCCGGATGGTTCACAGATCGAGGTCGCCGTCGCGTCGTTCCGAGAGGTCCTGCGCCGCGAGACCGATGCACCGTCGCCCGAACGGCCGTCGTGACCTGGGTCGTTGATTCGTACACTCGCGCGCTCGATGATGTATCTCCGACATCTGGAGGTTCCCCGCCATGTCTGATCTCGATCTTCCATTGCTCCCGAGCGCCGACCAGATCCGCCGCCGCAAGTTCGCGACGGTGCGCCGCGGCTACGACCCCGATCAGGTCGACGACTATCTGAAGCAGGTCGCCGAACAGGTCGAGGCGCTCGAAACCGATCTCCGCGACGAACGGCTCAACGCCGCGCGACAGCGGCCGAGCGGCGCCGAGGCGCCCGCCGAGCAGGCCACCCCGATGATGGCGCCCGCCACGGTCGCCAGCGCCACGGCGCCCGAGACAGAGGAAGCGGCGTACGACCGCATCAGCAAGCGGTTCGCGTCGGTCCTGAAGTCCGCCGATGAAGAGGCGCAGAAGCTGATCGATCAGGCTCGCGCGGAGGCGACCAAGCTCATGGCCGACGCGCGAGCGGAGGCCGACCGCATCCGCGTCGACGCGCAGGCGAACGCGGAGCAGGCCCGTGCGACGAGCGCCGCGGAGCTCGCCAAGGCCCGCGAGGAATCCGACCGCCTCCTCGGCGGGCTCGAACAACGTCGTGAATCGTTGCTCGGGCAGATGCATGAGATGCAGTCGCGGTTGCTGGCCGTCGCGCAGAACCTTGAGATCCCCGACGCGGGCGAGTCGCCGGGCGCGGGCGCGCACATGCCGCCCGCACAGCCAGGAACGCCGCAGGCGCCCCCCGGTCAGCTGGCGCAGCCCTCGCCGCAGCAGCCGAGCGGTGACCGGCCGCCGACGGGCGCCGACGTGCCGGCTCCGAAGCCCGAGCAGGTGAAGGAACCGGCGCCTGTGCCCGTCGGGCAGGCGGCCACGGAGTCGGAGACCGTCGATCCGCGCTACGAGGACATGTGGGCCTCGACCGAGACCCGTCAGGTCGACATCCCCGATCTGTCCGCGCTCGACATCGACTTCGACGACGACAAGAAGGAGTAGCCCCGCCGACACGCGTCCGGTGCCTGCCACAATCGAGGCATGGCAACGGGGATGGACGATCGGCTCGCCGAGATCGAGGCGCGATACGCGCAGGTCGAGGCCGAGATGGCCACGCCCGAGGTCGCGAGCGACCCGGACCGGCTGCGCGATCTGGGCAAGGCCTACGCCGAGCTCGGTGAGATCGTCGGCCCGTACCGGCAGCTGAAGGCCGTTCGCGCGCAGGCCGCGGAAGCTCGTGAACTCGGCCGCGAGGCTCCCGACGACGAGATGACCGCCTATCTCGACGAAGAGCTCGAGCGGCTCGATGCTCGCGACGCCGAGCTGCACGGGCGCCTCGAGGCGCTCCTCGTGCCGAAGGATCCCGACGAGGGGAAGGACGTCATCGTCGAGATCCGCGGCGGCGCCGGCGGCCAGGAGGCCGCGCTGTGGGCCGGGGACCTCTACGAGATGTACCGGCGGCTCGCAGAACGTCACCGGTGGAAGACCGACGTGATCGCATCGTCGCCCAGCGAGCTCGGCGGGTTCAAGGAGGTCTCGGTCGAGGTCCGCGGCAAGGACGCGTACGGTCGCTTGAAGTACGAGGCCGGCGTCCATCGAGTGCAGCGGGTCCCCGTCACCGAGTCGCAGGGCCGGATCCACACGTCGACGGCGACCGTCGCCGTCATGCCGGAGGCCGAGGAGGTGGAGGTGGAGATCAAGCCGGAGGACCTCCAGATCGACGTGTATCACTCGAGCGGCCCCGGCGAGCAGTCGGTGAACACCACCAACTCGGCGGTCCGCATCGTCCACAGACCGACGGGCATCAAGATCGAGTGTCAGGAGGAGCGGTCGCAGCTCCAGAACAAGGAGAAGGCGATGCGCTACCTGCGCGCGCGCCTGCACCAGATCGCGCTCGACGAAGCCCACGCGAGGGAGGCGGCGAAGCGCCGGGCGCAGCTCGGCACCGGCGAGCGGTCGGAGAAGATCCGGACGTACAACTTCCCCGAGGGCCGCGTCACCGACCACCGGATCAAACACACCTCGCATCAGCTCGATGACGTGCTCGACGGCGGCGAGTCGCTCGACGGATTCATCGACGAGCTCCTGGCGGCCGAACGCGCCGCACAGCTCGCCGACGACGACGAGTGATGCGGCCCGCCGAGGTGGCTCGCCGCGGCGCCGAGTACCTCCGCCGCCACGGCGTCGAGCCACCGGCGGCGACCATCGAAGCCGAGGTGTTGCTGCAGCGCGTGCTCGGCGTGGATCGCACCGGACTGTTCACGCGGGAGGCGGGCTTGACCACCGCGGAAGCGAAGGCATACGGACGAGCGCTCTGCCGCCGGTGCACCGGGACGCCGTTGCAACACCTGACGGGCAGACAAGGCTTCCGACG
>JBJMLQ010000176.1:0-5312 GCA_045805225.1 Actinomycetota bacterium
CCCCGGAGGCGGGCGGCCTCTCCAGCCGGGAGCTCCTCGCGACGCTTCGTGCCTTCGCTGGGTTGCGGATCGTCGGCGCCGACGTCGTCGAGGTGGCGCCCGCGTACGACCACGGCGAGATCACCGCGATCGCCGCGGCCAACGCGGTGTACGAGCTCCTCGGTCTCACGGCAGTCGCCGCGCGGTGAGCCCTGTCAGCCCTGCGTGAGCCAGTCGGCCGCGTCGGCCGCGTGATACGTAAGGATCAGATCGGCGCCGGCGCGCCGGATCGAGGTGAGCGTCTCGAGCACGACGCGGCGTTCGTCGAGCCAGCCGTTCGCGACCGCGGCCTTGATCATCGAGTACTCGCCGCTCACGTGATACGCCGCGACCGGCGCCGCACGCAACGCCGCCGCCTCGTGCACGACGTCGAGGTAGGGCAGCGCAGGCTTCACCATCACGATGTCGGCGCCCTCGTCGAGGTCGGTTCGGATCTCGCGGAGCGCCTCAGCCGCATTCGCCGGATCCTGCTGGTACCCGGTGCGGTCCCCGAAGCTCGGCGCGCCCTCCGCGGCTTCGCGGAACGGTCCGTACAACGCGCTCGCGAACTTCGCGGCGTAGGCCATGATCGCGACGTCGGTGGCGCCTGCGCCGTCGAGGGCCGCCCGGATCACGCCGACCTGGCCGTCCATCATCCCGCTCGGCGCCACGATGTGGGCGCCGGCCGCCGCCTGCGCCTCCGCGATCCGGGCGTACAGCGACAGCGTCCGGTCGTTGTCGACGTCGCCGTCGGGCGTCAGCACCCCGCAGTGCCCGTGGTCGGTGTACTCGTCCAGGCAGAGGTCGGTCACGATCACGGCGTCGTCGCCGAAGTCGTCGCGGAGCGCACGGATCGCCTGCTGCGTGATCCCCTGGGGGTTCCACGCCTCGGTCCCTTCGGCGTCCTTGTGCTCGGGGACGCCGAACACGACGAACGCGAGCACGCCCTTCGAGCGGATGTCGGCGGCGGTCTTGCGCAGCGACTCCACCGTGTGCTGGGACTGACCGGGCATCGACGCGATCGGGATCGCGTCGGCGATGCCTTCCTTCACGAACAGCGGGGCGATCAGGTCGGACGGCGCGAGCGTCGTTTCACGCACGAGCGCCCGCAACGCCGGCGTGCGGCGTAGGCGGCGTGGTCGGTCCACGGGGAAGGCCATCAGCATCCAGCCTAGCGGCCCCGCCGGTGCTCAGACCCGCGTGATGACGACCACCGGGATCGTGCGCTTCGCGTTCTTCTCGTAGTCGCCGAACTGCGGCCACCGCTCGACCTGCGCCGTGTACAGGCGGTCACGCTCCGGGCCTTCCCACAGCACCTCGGCGCGCCCCTTGAACCGCTCGGTGCCGACCTCGACCTCGACGTCGGGGTTGTCGGCGATGTTCAGCATCCAGTGCGGATGGAAGTCGTGCCCGCCCTTGGTCGCGAACACGACGTAGCGGTCGCCGTCCATCATGTAGGCGAGCGGATTGATGCGCTCCTCGCCCGTCTTGCGGCCCTTCGTGTGCAACAACAGGAGCGTGCGGCCCTCGAAGTTGCCGCCGACCCGGCCCTCGTTCGCACGGAACTCCTCGATCACGCTGGTGTTCCAGCCCATGGTTCGCCTCCTCTCAGGAACCCATGTTCCAACACGGGTGCCTGCACGAGGCATTCCCGGCGGACATGGAACCATGCCTGCTAGCGTCCGCGACCAGCATGGACCCCAACGCGACCAGCATGGACCCCAAGAAGCGCCACGACGGGTACCGGTCGTTCTCGTACCTGGTGGAAGGAGAGGACTACGTGGCGTTCGAGCTGGTACCCGAGCTCGGTCGCGTCGAGCCGACCGTGGTGCCGCTGTCGCCCGAGGACGACGCCCGCGCCGAGCGGCTGCTCCGCGAGAGCGTGTGCATCTCGCTGCACGATCACGCCGGGATCGCGCCTGTGGATTGGAACGACAACGACGCCTATATCCGCCAGGGTCGCGAGTGGTACGGGTTCGAAGGCCTCGCGGCGAGCGGCCTGGACGCCGTGTTCGAGAACTTCTTGGACGGGACCGCCACGATCACGTCGGCGACCGGCTGGAAATGGACCGACGTGATCCACGACGTCGGGATGCACCTGTCCGACGTCGCGCACTCGTCGGTCGTGTTCCTCGGAACGAGCGTCGCCGACATCGAGCGCGCGCACGAGACCGGCACGATCGCGCTGGTCGCCTCGATCGAGGGCGCCGCGCCCATCGAGAACGAGCTCGACCGCATCGACATCCTCTACGGCCTCGGCGTCCGGATGCTCGGCGTCACCTACAGCGAGTCGAACCAGCTCGGCGGTGGCCTGCGCGACGCCGGCGACCGTGGGCTGACCGACTTCGGCAGGCGGGCGGTGACGCGCATGAACCGGGTCGGGATGGCGATCGACGTCTCGCATTGTGGTGACGTCACGGCGATGCAGACATGCCGCGCGTCCGGCGCCCCGGTGTTCCTGTCGCACTCCGGCGCGCGGGCGCTGTTCTCCGAGACCAAGCTGAAGGAGGACGACCTGCTCAAGGCGGTCGCCGACACCGGGGGCGTGATCGGCATCGAGGCGTCGCCGAACACGACGACCCTGCACGGTGAGCCGCATTCGCTCGAGACCGTGATGGCGCACGCCGAGTACTGCATCGACCTGATGGGGATCGAGCACGTCGGGTTCGGGCCGGACACGTTCTTCGGCGACCACGTCGAGCTGCACCGGCGGTACGCGGAGAACCTGAGCACCGGCGAGCAGCCGGCCCACGTCGAGATCGACTACGTCGCCGGCTTGGAGAACCCGAGCGAGTTCCCGAACGTGATCCGATGGCTCGTCGGCCACGGCTACTCCGACGAGCAGATCGGGATGCTCGCCGGGGGCAACGTCATCCGCGCGCTTCGCGACGTCTGGGCGTGAGGGCGCGCTCGAGCGCGGCAACGAGACCGTCGGTCGTGTGCGGATCGGCGACCGCGTGGACGGTCATCCCGGCGTCGCGGGCCTGCTTGGCGGTGACGGGGCCGATGCAGACGATCTTGGGCGTGCCGGCGATCGTTCGGGCGCCGAGGGCCTGACGGAAGCCGCGGACCGTCGAGGCGCTGGTGAAGGTGATCGCGTCGACGCTGCCGGCCTCGAGCGCCGCCGTCGCAGCTCGGGGCAGCGTCCTGGGGAACACCGTCCGGTAGGCATCGACCCGCGTCGGCGTCCACCCTTTCGCGGCGAGCGCGTCCTCCAGACCCTCGGGTGCGATGTCGGCGCGCGCGCACAGCACACGGCCCGTGCCCCGCGGGAACGCTCGCGCGAGGCCGGCGACGGTGAAGCTCTTCGGAAGCAGGTCCGGATCGCGCGCGGCCCATCGCGCGAACGCGGCGGCGGTGCCTTCGCCGACGGCCGCAACCTCTGCTCGGACGTCGTCGGGCTCGGCCAGTCGTTCGTCGAGCATCCGAACGGTGGCCGGGGAGGTGAGCACGATCCACGCGAACGCGCCGGCGGCGAGGTCGCGGAGCGCGCGCGTCAGGTCGGCGTTGCGGACCGGTTTCAGCTCGATCGCCGGCGCCGGGATCACCGTCGCGCCACGTTGGTCAAGTAGGTTGACCAATCGTTCGGAGCGGTCGACCGGCCGCGTGACGAGGATCGTTCGTCCGGCGAGGGGATCGCGGGCGGTCATCCAGCGCGAACGGCGTCCAAGATCTCGCCCGCGCCCTGGTCGAGCAGCTCGGCCGTCGCATCCTTCGCCGCCTGCTCGGCGTCGAGCGCCTCGACGGACGTGCGGATGAGGCGCGAGCCATCGGGCGTCGCGACGCACGCCGACAGGTGGACCACGTCGCCGTGGATCTGAGCGAACGCGCCGAGCGGCAGGTTGCAGTCGCCGCCGAGCGCGCGCGTCAGCGCGCGCTCGGCATGCAGGGTGGTGGCCGACACGCCGTGCTCGAGCACCGACAACGCCGCTCGCAGCGGTCGATCCTCGGTGCGGCATTGGATCGCGAGGGTTCCCTGGCCTGGCGCCGGGACCAGGACATCGACGGGCAGCGGCTTGACGGCGGCCGGGGTCAGGCCGAGGCGGTCCAGGCCGGCGGCCGCGAGCACCGCCACATCGGGACCGCCATCTTCCTGCAGCTTCCGCAGGCGGGTCGGGACGTTCCCGTGCAGCTCGACCAGCTCGATCCCGGGGAAGGCCGCGCGCAGCTGAGCGGCGCGCCGCAGCGACGACGTGCCGACGCGGGCCCCACGGCGCGGGCCGTCGCCGTCGAAGTACGCGCCGTCGACCGCGACGAGCACGTCACGCGGGTCGCCGCGTTCGGGCACCGCCGCGATCGTGAGGTCCTCGGGATCGTCGGCGGGCAGGTCCTTCGCCGAATGCACGGCGAGGTCGGCCTCGCCTGTGCGCAGCAGACCGACGATCGCGTCGATCCATCGGTCCTTGTTGGTGCCGCCCTGGAGGTCCCCGGTCGTGTCGACGGGCAGCAGCACGACCTCGCGCCCGTGCTCGGTGAGCATGAGCCGCACGATCCCGGCCTGCGCCATCGCCAGGTCGGAGCGGCGGGTCGCGATGCGAAGGGCGCTCACGACGGTTCGATGTCGGACAGGCCGAGCAGCTCGGCGAGCAGGAGCGCGACCTCTCGCTCGCGCGCGGGCTCGATCCGTTCCTTCATGCCGACGATCGGGTCGTGCAGCAGCTTGGCGGCGACGCCGCGGACGGCCGACTCGACGGCCTCTCGTTCGGCGGGGTCGAGCGCCTCGAGCCGTGTGCGCACACGCTCGAGCTCGGCCTGCACCACCGCGTCCCCGTGACGGCGGAGCGCCTTGATCACCGGCGCGAGCTCATCGCCGCGCCGGCGTGAGACCCAACGGCCGACCTCGTCCTCGACCAACCGCCGCGCCTCGGCGATGTCGCGCGCCGTTTCGGGCGAGTGTTCGGCGACGGCGTCACGGAGCGCCGCGATGTCGAGCAAGGTGAGGCCGTCGATGTCGCCGCACGCCGGGTCGACATCGCGAGGAACCGCGAGGTCGACGAAGACGACGGTTCGACCGTCGCGCGCCCGCATCGCGGCCGCCGCCATGGCCGCATCGATGACGTGTCCTGCGGCGCCCGTGGCCGAGACGACCAGGTCGGCGTGAGTGAGCGCCTCTGGCAGCTGGTCCAGGTCTCCGTGTTCAGCGTTCGTCCGCTCGGCGAGCGCGCGCGCGTGCTCGAGCGACCGGTTCAGGATGCGCGTCGGCCCGACTCCGCGCTGATGCAGATGCTTCACGGCGAGCGCCGCCATCTGGCCTGCCCCGACCACCACCACGTCACGGCCGCGCAGGTCGCCGA
>JBJMLQ010000177.1:0-5241 GCA_045805225.1 Actinomycetota bacterium
CGGGCTGGCCGCCGGCGAGCGCGACCACGGCGTCCGGGTGCGCCTGTGTCCCGACATCGTTCGCGACAACGGCCTGGACGACGCGCAGCGCACGCTCGAGGTGGCGCTTCGGTACGCCGGACGCGGCGTCGTGGCCTTGAACTGCGCCGGCAGCGAGCGCACCGGCGTCGAGCGGTTCGCGTGGATGTTCCGCAGGGCGGCGCAGGCCGGACTCAAGAGCGTCCCGCACGCCGGGGAGTGGGCCGGTCCCGACAACGTCCGCGCGACGATCGAGCATCTACGCCCGGACCGGATCGGGCACGGCGTGCGAGCCGTCGAGGACGCCGCCCTCGTCGCCGACCTCGCCGCGCGGCGGCTCCCGCTCGAGATCTGCCCCGTGTCCAACGTCGCGACCGGCGTCTACGACCGGATCGAGGACGTGCCGCTGCTCGCACTGCGCGATGCCGGCGTCCCGGTCACACTGAACAGCGACGACCCGACGATGTTCGGCGGCTGGCTCACCGAGGTCTATGCAGCGGCGCGCGATGCGTGGCAACTGAGCGATCGGGACCTCGCCGGGCTCGCGCGCAGCGCGGTCGACGCGAGCTTCGCCGAAGACGATCGCAAGCGCGCGCTCCGCGAGGGGATCGATGCGTGGCTCGCCGCGCCCGTTGCGCCGGCCGGGGAGCCGGCGATACCCTGACGCGCCGCCCCCATGGACCTCCTCGACACCGACCCGCTCGAGCGCCTCGCGGCCTCGATCCGCGACCGGACCGCCGTCGTCGCGGTGATCGGCCTCGGCTACGTCGGCCTGCCGCTGCTCGTCGGTGTTCGCGAGGCCGGCTTCGAGACGGTCGGCTTCGATGTCGACGCGACGAAGATCGACGCGCTCCGCTCGGGGCGGTCCTACATCGTCGATGTGCCGTCCTCGGAGATCGGCGCGCTCGACCGCACCGCGTTCACGACCGACGCGGCGGCCCTGGACCGCGCCGACGTCGCGGTGTTGTGTCTCCCGACGCCGCTCGCCGACGGCGCGCCGGATCTGTCGATGGTCCGCGCCGCCGCCGAGACCGTCGCCGCGCATCTTCGACGCGGCGTCCTCGTCATCCTCGAGTCCACGACGTGGCCGGGCACGACCGAGGAGTACCTCCGGCCGATCCTCGAGACATCCGGACTCACCGCCGGGACCGACTTCGCGCTCGCGTATTCGCCCGAGCGGATCGATCCGGGCAGCAGCGCCCACCAGCTCGCCACGACGCCAAAGGTCGTGAGCGGCCTGACCGGCCGCTGTCGCGACCTCGCCGTCTCGTTCTACGCGCCGATCGCCGGCTCCGTCGCGGTCACGTCCTCGCCGCGTGAGGCCGAGATGGCGAAGCTGATAGAGAACACGTACCGCCAGGTGAACATCGCGCTCGTCAATGAGCTCGCGGTGATGGCGAAGGACCTCGGGGTCGACATCTGGGAGGCGCTGCACGCCGCGGCCACGAAGCCGTTCGGCTACCAGCCGTTCTGGCCCGGCCCCGGCGTCGGCGGTCACTGCATCTCGATCGACCCAACGTACCTGTCATGGCGCGCCGGCCAGCAGCTCGGCTATCGCGTCGGGTTCATCGAGCACGCCAACGAGGTCAACAACCGGATGCCCGACTATGTCGCAACGCGCGTCGCGGAGATGCTGAACGGCGCCGGCAAGGCCGTGAACGGCTCGCGGCTGCTCGGCGTGGGCGTCGCGTTCAAGGCCGGCGTGGACGACCTGCGCGGCTCACCCGCGGTCGAGGTCCTCGAGCGGCTCGCCGCCAAGGGAGCCGACGTCCGGTTCCACGACCCCTACGTCGAGGCGATCACGATCGGCGGCCGCGAGCTCCGCTCGGTACCGGTCGACGCCGAGACGCTCGCCGCCACCGACGCCGTGCTGGTGCTCACGGCACATCCGCAGATCGACGTGCACGCGATCGTCGCCGGCGCCCCGCTCGTGTTCGACGCCCGTGGCGCGACCGTCGGGATCGACGAGCCGCACGTCGAGCGGCTCTGAGCGATCAGCCGCTCGGGCTCGGCGTCGGGCTCGGCGTCTTGTGCTTCTCGATCGTGACGGAGTCGATGTAGACCGCCTCCGTGGGCGGCCCGTCGCCGCTCTTCGGCATGAAGCCGTTGATCTGCTTGGCGACGTCGAGGCCGTCGATGATGTTGCCGAAGATCGTGTAGTTGGGGGCGCTGTCCAGGTTCGCGCCGCCCGGCCCCGTGATCAGGAAGAACTGGCTGCCACCGGTGTTGGGGCCTGCGTTGGCCATCGCCACCGTGCCGGGCGCGTAGTGCTCGCCGCCCTTCAACTCGTCCGGGATGGAGTAGCCCGGCCCACCGCTGCCGGTCCCGGTCGGGTCGCCGCCCTGGACGACGTCGATCGAGTTGACCACCCGGTGGAAGAACGTTCCGTCGAAGAAGTTGTGTTCGGCCAGGAACACGAAGCTCGCCACCGTCTGCGGCGCGGCCGACTGGTCCAGGGCGATGGTGACGTCTCCGCACGAGGTGTGCAGGATCGCCGTGTACTCGGTGTCCTTCGCCAAGACGTCGCTCGGCGAGGGCGCATGGTCGAACTGCGGCTTGGGGGTCGAGGCCGCGGCCGGGACGCTCGCGCCGCACGCGACGGGGCCCGTCGGCTTCGTCTGCGCGGTGACGGTTCCTGTCTGCTTCGGCGGCTTGGTCGACGTGTGTGAGGCGGTCGCAGATGCAGTCGGCGTGGCGCCGGCGCCTGCCGAGGTGCTGGAGCCGTTGCGGTTCAACAGCGCGATGCCGAGCACGACGATCAGGATGCCCGCGATCGCCCCGCCGACGCCGAGCGCGATCTTGCGACGGCGGGCCGCGCGGTCGCGCTCGAACCGCCGCCGCTCCGCGGTCTTGGCCAGGTGGCGTTGACGGGACTTGCTGGGCATGGCGCCACAGGCTACCCGACCCCGAGGGCGTCATAGGCGAGGCCCCACAGGATGTCGGTCTCCGAGACCAGGGCGCGCTCTATCCCGAAGCGATGCATCGTAGCGACAAGGATCGCTCCCCCGGCGACGATCACGCCGCCGCGGCCGGGCGCCATCACCGGCAAGGCGGACCGCTCGGCGGTCGTCATCCGGCACAGCTCATCGAGAACACGCTCGGCGTCCGGCAGCGCGAGCCACGTCCGATGGATCAGCGCCGGGTCGTCACGGTCCAGGCCGAGCGCGATCGCCTGGAGGGTGGTCGCCGTGCCCGAGACCGCGACGAACGTCCGAGCGGTGTGGATCTCGGGCACCGCGACCTCCGCCTCGTCGAGCCGGTCGGCGATCAACCGCCGGAGGTGGTCGAGCTCATCAGGCCCCGGCGGGTCGGTCGTGATCGCACGTTCGGTCATCCGCACCGACCCCATCTGCGTGCTGATGCGTTGCTCGGCGCGCTCGGGCTGACGCCCGACGACGAACTCGGTCGACCCGCCGCCGATGTCGAGCAGCAGGAACGGCCCCTGATCGGCGGGAAGCCCGTACGTGCCGCCGAGGAACGACAACCGCGCCTCCTCGGCGCCGTCGATCACACGCGGCGCCGTCTCGACGTGGCGCAGCACCGACGCGACGTACACCTCCGGGTTCGAGGCGTCCCGGACAGCGCTGGTGGCAGTCACACGAAGGGTCGGCGCGCCGAGTGCGCGGGCGCGCCGCGCGTAGCGCGCGAGCACCGCTTCGTTCCGGGTCACCGCCGCCGGATCGAGGGCGCCGGTCGCGTCGACGCCGGCGCCGAGCGCGGTGATCACCATGTCGTTCGCGAGCTCGACGAGCGCCCCGTCGGACGTGCGCTCGACGACGAGCAGCCGGCACGAGTGCGTGCCTTGGTCGACTACCGCGATCCGCTCACCGACCACATGTTCCGGATGGACCGGCTCGACCTCGGCCGCGACCGACGCACCCACGACGTCGTGACCGCCCGCGAGATGGTTCGCGTAGTGCGCGTGCAGACATTTGATCCCGTGCCGCGTGCCGCCCACGCCTCCCCACCCGCGGGCATCAGGCAAGACGCGGGCGCGCTCCTCCGCTGCCTCGGTATGCGCGCGTTCGACCGCACCACGGAGCTCCGGATCGCGTTCAGCGCGCTCGTTCAGCCGGGCGATCGCACCGCCGGCCTCCAGCCGCGACACCGCGCGAACCGCGTCGGGACACGTCAGCCAGAACGTCGTCGGGAACGGATCGCCGCGCTCGTCGACCGGCGCGTTGCGGATCACGAGCGGATGGCCCACCGGACAGCGCACGATCACCTGGAATGCGGTGGTCGGCGCGCGCCCGAGCTGGTCGCGCACGACCTCGACGTCGGACGCGCGATCGTCGCGCGGCATGTTCGCTACTTGCGCTTGTGCTCGGTTGCGCGCCGGAAGTCGACCTGGCGCTCCTCGCTCTGGCGCATGAACTTCTTGAGCTTCTGCTCGAACTCTTGATCGGTGCCGCGCCGCGACTGACGCGGGGCGGGGTCCTGAAGGGCCTTGATCGACAGGTCGATCTTGCCGTCATCCTTGATCGATGTGATCTTGACCTCGACGCTGTCCCCCTCGCGCAGGTGCTCGCGGACGTCCTTGACGTAGTTCCGGTCGATCTCGGAGATGTGGACCAGACCCATCCGTCCGTCCTCGAGCTGCAGGAACGCGCCGTAGTTCTCGATGCGCACGACGGTCGCGGTGACCGTCGCGCCGATCTCGATAGCGATCTGGTGGTCCTCCTGTCACGGTGGCCCGGGCGTGCCCCGAGCGAGGCGCCCAGCATGCGGGAGAGGCAACCCCGGCGTCAATGCATCGACACCTTCTCGTAGCATCCGCCGATGGAGGTCACGCGGGTCGAGGCGGTCGCCGAGTACCGCGGGCTCGTCGCCCCGCTGCTCGGCCGCGCGCCGGCGCGGCACAACCTGATCCTCGGCATCCTCGACGTGCTCGACCGCCGGCCCGACACCTACCCGGACTTTCACTTGTGGGCGGTCGGCGACGACGGCCGGGTCGTCGCTGCGGCGATCCAGACGCCGCCCTACAACCTCGCGCTCGCCGAACCGCTCGACGAGGGCGGGCTCGCACCGCTCGCCGCCGCGATCCTCGACGCGGGTATCCGGCTGCCCGGTGTGGTCGGCGGCAACGCCGAGGCGGAGACCTTCGGGGCCGCCTGGGTCGCGCTCGCCGGGGGCCGCACCGAGACCACCACGCGCCAGGGGATCTACGAGCTGACCGCCGTCCTCGATCGCGGCGACGCCGAGGGCGAACCCCGCGTCGCCTCC
>JBJMLQ010000178.1:0-3531 GCA_045805225.1 Actinomycetota bacterium
GACGTTCCCGGCCCCGACGACGGTGATCTTGGGACGCGTCATGCACGGACTCCCATCTGCTCGATGATCGCGTCGGCGACGTCAGAGGTGCCGACGGCGCCGGGATCGTCCGGCGTCGGCTTCATGTCGTACGTCACCGACCTGCCCTCGGCGATCACGGCGGCGATCGCCCCCTCCAGCCGGTCGGCCGCCTCCCGCTCATCGAGATGCCGCAGCATCATCACGCCGGAGAGCATCATGGCGATCGGGTTGACCTTGTTCTGCCCGGTGTACTTCGGCGCCGAGCCGTGCGTGGGCTCGAAGACCGCCCCGGCCGTGCCGAAGTTGCCGCCCGGGGCGACGCCGAGGCCGCCGACCAGGCCCGCACCCAGGTCGGACACGATGTCGCCGTACAGGTTCGGCAGCACCAGGACGTCGTAGAGCTCAGGCTTCTGGACGAGCTGCATGCACATGTTGTCCACGATCCGGTCGTCGAACTCGATGTCCGAGTTCTCGGCCGCCACCTGCCGGGAAACGTCGAGCCAGAGGCCGTCGGTGTGCTTCATGATGTTGGCCTTGTGCACCGAGGTCACCTTGCGGCGGCCGTTGGCGCGCGCGTAGTCGAACGCGAACTGCACCACCCGCCGGGTGCCCGCCTCGGAGATCGGCTTGATGGAGAGTCCCGAGCCCTCGCGGATATGGGTGCCGGACACGCGCTCGATCGTCTCGGCGACCTCGCGCTCGCCCTCCGACCCGCGCTCGAACTCGATCCCCGCGTAGAGGTCCTCCGTGTTCTCGCGCACGATCACGAGGTCGACGCCGGCGTCCGCGTAGCGGGTGCGCACGCCCGGGTAGTGCTTGCAGGGGCGCACCTGCGCGTACAGGTCGAGCGCCTTGCGCAGGCCGACGTTGACCGAGCGGAACCCGCTCCCGACCGGGGTCGTGATCGGGCCCTTGATCGCGGTGCCGTTGCGGCGGATCGAGTCGACCACGTGATCGGGCAGCGGGTTGCCGCCGTTTTCGTCCATGACGTCGGCGCCGGCGTCCTGCACGTCCCAGTCGAAGGTTGCCCCGGAGGCCTCGAGCACCCGTCGGGTCGCCTCTGCGATCTCGGGGCCGGTGCCGTCGCCGGGGATGAGTGTGACACGGTGGCTCACGCGGGGTTCGTCCTTCCGGAAGTTTCGCGAAAGCGTACCCAACCACTCCGGGAACCGGTGGGGTTGGCAGCGCGGGATGCGGGGTAGGATTCCGCGTATGGCTGACAAGGGCGGACTCGAGGGTGTGGTCGTCGCTCGCAGCCGCCTCTGTTCGATCGACGGCATCAACGGCGTCCTGATCTACAGCGGCTACGACGTCGGCGACCTGGCTGAGCACTCCACGTACGAGGAGGTGTGTTTCCTCACGCTGCGCGGACGGCTGCCGACGCGCGAGGAGATGGACGAGTTCACGGGCGATCTCGTGGGCTACCGCGACCTCTCGGAGGAGACCGAGAGCGTCATCGACATGCTGGCGACGCACGCCGCGCCGATGGAGATGCTGCGCACGGCGGTCTCGTCGGACAGCTTCGACGACCCCGACAAGGACTCGAACGCCGACGACGCCAACGTGCGCAAGGCGATGCGGCTGATCGCGAAGATGCCGACGATGGTGGCGCGCTATCACCGCCGCCGCAGCGGGCTCGACCCGATCGCGCCCGACCCCTCGCTCGGCCACGCGGCCAACTTTCTGCACATGCTGAACGGCGAGGAGGTGAGCGAGGCGGCGGCGAAGACGTTCGACGTCGCGCTGATCCTGCACGCCGATCACGAGATGAACGCATCCACGTTCACCGCCCGCGTGATCGCCTCGACGCTCTCGGACATGCACTCGGCCATCACGGGCGCGATCGGCGCACTCAAGGGGCCGCTGCACGGCGGCGCCAACGAGCAGGTGATGAAGCTCCTGCAGTCGATCCCCGAGGGCACATCGGTCGACGACGAGATCCGCGGACGGCTCGAGCGCAAGGAGCGGATCATGGGCTTCGGCCACCGCGTCTACAAGACGTACGACCCGCGGGCCGTGATCCTGAAGCGCTTCTCGAAGCAGCTCGCGGACGAGTCCGGCGATCCGCGCTGGTACGACATGTCCGAGCAGATCGAGCAGACCGTGATGTCCGAGAAGGGGCTGTACCCGAACGTCGACTTCTACTCGGCGTCGACGTACCACTACCTGAGCATCGACACCGGGCTCTTCACGCCCATCTTCGCCATGAGCCGCGTCGTCGGCTGGGCGGCACACGTGATCGAGCAGCATGCGGACAACCGCCTGATCCGTCCGAGCTCGGAGTACGTGGGGCCGGCGGTGCGCGATTACGAGCCCATCGAGCGCCGCTCCGCGACGGCCGTCGCGTAGCGCAGCGCCTCGGGCCGAAGCCGCATGGAGTCGCCGCGGCCGGGAACGAAGCCGACCTTGAGGTACGCGCGCACGGCGGGCGCGTTGCGCTGGTCGACGTCGAGCACGATCTCGCGCAGGTTCAGGCGTTCGAACGCGTAGCGGCACACGAGCGCGGTCGCCTCGGTGCCCTGTCCCGCGCCGCGGTGGGCGGCCTCGCCGATCAGGATGGAGAACCGGGCCCGGCTCCACGCCCACAGCTGCAGGCGGGCGTTCCCGATCACGGCGCCCCCACCGCGCTCCTCGATGCCGAACGCCACCAGATGCGGGTCGGCCAGGGCCTGGCGGCCCCACGAGCGCAGCTCGGGCAGAGTCGCCACGCTGTCCGGCGGGCCCCGCCGCCCGTACAGGTAGCGGGTCGTCACCGGATCGTTCAGCCAGCGCTCCCACGCCGGGGCGTCCGCAGGATCGAGCGGCGCGAGCGCGACGAGCGCCCCTCGGATCCGCTCGCCGATCGTCATCCCGGCGAGGATACCCGCGGCCTGCGAGTCGCTACGCGCTCTTGCGTCGCGACGACGAGCCGGTGCCAGCCTTGGCGCGCGGCTTCGACCCCGACGACTTCGACCCGGACGCCTTCGATCCCGACGCCTTCTTGGCCGGCTTCCCCGACTTCTCACGCTCCGCGCGGGCCGCGTCGAGCGACGCGGTGAGCGCGGTCAGGAGGTCCGGCGCGGAAGGCCCGGCCTCGGGTTCCGGCGCCTTCGTCGTCTTCCCCTGCCGCTTCTGGTCGACGATCGCGAGCAGGCGCTCGCGGTAGGTGTCCTTGTACCGCTCGGGCTCGAAGTCCGACGTGTAGGCGTTGATCAAATCCTCGGCCATCTTGAGCTGCTTCGAGTCGACCTTCGACTCCGAGGGGACGATGCCGTCGATCGAGCGGATCTCGTCGTCGAAGAACATCTTCTCGAGCGTGATCACGCCGTCGCGGACGCGCAGGCAGCCCAGGTTCTCGCGGTCGTGGTGCACGTAGGTCGCGATCGCGGAGAGGCCGGAGCGCTCCATCGCCTCGACGAGCAGCGCGTAGATCGCCTCGCCGGCGCCCTCCTCCGGGCCGAGGTAGTAGGTGCGCTCGAAGTAGATCGGGTCGATCTGGTCGGCCGGGACGAAGTCGTGGATCGTGATGCC
>JBJMLQ010000179.1:0-9292 GCA_045805225.1 Actinomycetota bacterium
AGCCGCTCTCCTTCGTCCAGGTCCGCGAGGCCCTCGTACCGCTCGTCGTAGACGACCCGGTCGGTGAACTGCAGCGACGTCTGACTGATGGGCAACAGGTGCAGCTCCTCCTGCATCGCGAGCGCCGTCGTCCACGGCTGATGGGTGTGCAGCACGACCGCCGCCTGCGGACACAGCCGATGGATCGGCGAATGGATCCCGATCCCCGTGTCGGGCGCCGTGCCGCTGATCGGCGTCCCGTCCACGCCCACGACGGCCAGGCTCGACGCCGTGACCTCGGAGAAATGCAGTCCGAACGGATTGATCAAGAACCGGTCGTCGGCGCCGGGGATCAGCATCGAGAAGTGGTTCGAGATCCCCTCGTGGAAGTCGAACTGCACCGCGATCCGGAAGGCGGCGGCCAGCTCGATGCGTGCCTCTCGCTCGTTCTCGGGTGGATTCATCGCGCCCTCCTGGTTCTGCTCGGTGACCCACGGTAGCCGCCCGGTCGATCCCACGTCACCGATGACGCACCGGCGCATATTCCGCCAGGATGAACGCCGTGGAGATCGATGAGCACGCCTATCTCCGGCCGGACCTGCCGAGGCTGATCGAACAGCAGGTGCTCGACTTCGGCCGGATCGTTTGGTCCGACGGCTTCCTGGCCGAGGACCGCTTCCGCGATCGGATGCACGAGGTTCCCGACGACACGCAGCATCTCGTGCGGTCGACGGGGTCGTTGCTGGTCAGCCACGTGCAGGTGATCCCGATCGAGCTCGACGGCCGCGACCGTCGACTCAGGATCGGCGGGGTCTCGTCGGTGATGACGTATCCCCCCTTCCGGGGCGAGGGACACGCCAGCCGGCTGCTCAGGCGAGCGGCCGAGCACATCGCGGCCACGGGCCTCGAGCTCGGCATGCTCTTCTGTGGCCACGACACCGTCCCGTTCTACGCGCGACTCGGCTGGCACGCGCTCGAACACGGACGCGTGCGAGTTCGCCACCATCCTGGTGGCGACGACGACGACGTGATGGTGCTGGGCCGAGACGAGCTCTTGCCGGATCGTGTCACGCTCGAGTGGAGTTGGTGACCGCATGAACTGTCCGGCCTGCGGCACGGCGAACCCCGACGGCTCCCGGTTCTGCAACGCCTGTGGGACCCAGCTCGACGCCAACGCCGAGGCGCCGCTCGATCCGTTCCTGCCGCGCGAGCTGCTCGCCAAGCTCGAGGCGGCCCGCGCGGGCCGTGCGATGGAGGGCGAACGCCGCGTCGTCACGATGCTGTTCTGCGACGTCAAAGGGTCCACCGCGATGGCGGAGACGATGGACCCCGAGGACTGGACCGAGATCATGAACGGCGCCTTCGAGCGCCTGATCGCCCCCGTCTACCGGTACGAGGGCACACTCGCCCGCCTGATGGGCGACGCGATCTTCGCGTTCTTCGGCGCGCCGATCGCGCACGAGGACGACCCGCAACGCGCCGTCGGGGCGGGCCTCGACATCATCTCGGGCATCGCCTCCTATAAGGAGGACGTCCGCACCCGGCACGGCCTCGACCTCGACGTCCGCGTCGGGATCCATACGGGCCCGGTCATGGTGGGGCAGGTCGGGTCGGACCTTCGCCTCGAATACACCGCGATGGGCGACGCGGTGAACGTGGCCGCGCGCATGGAGCAGACCGCCGAGCCCGGCACCGTCCAGATCACCGCGGAGACCCATCGTCTAGTCGGATCGCTCTTCGACGTGGCGCCCCGCGGTGCGGTCGAGGTGAAAGGGAAGGCGGAGCCGGTCGAGGCGTACACGGTGTTGCGGCGTCGGCACACGCACGGCGCCAACCGCGAGATCCGCGATTCGCCGTTGATCGGGCGCACACGCGAGCTCGACGAGCTGACGCGCGCGATCGAGGAGGCGCAGGCCGGCCGCGGGCGCATCGTCTCGATCGTCGGCGAGGCCGGCCTGGGCAAGTCGCGGCTCGTTGCCGAGGCACGGGCGGCGTGGGACCGGCGGATGCCCGACGCGCACGACCCCGAGGAGCTCCACCGCGGGTGGGAGACGTGGCAGTGCGTCTCGTACGACGCGACCCGCCCGTACTCCCAGTACCGCCGCCGGGTGGCACGGGTCGCCGGCATCGACGACACCGATCCGCCCGAGGTCGTACGGACCAAGCTCGCGGGCACGATGGAGCACGGCTGGGAGGACTGGCGCGACCCACATGCACGCGTGTGGCACTCCCTGTTCGACGTCCCCGCGCCGGGCGAGGAGACGCTCGAAGGGGAGGCGTTCCGCGACGCGATCACCGAGCTGGTGACGTCGTCGATGCGTGCGTTCGGCGCCGACGGCCCGCGCCTGCTGATCTTCGAGGATCTGCACTGGTGCGACGAAGCGTCGATGGACATCCTGATCGAGACCGCGAAGCTCGTCGACGAGATCCCGAGTCTGTTCCTGTTCGCCTTCCGGCCGGACCGGCAGGCGCCGTCATGGCGCCTCAAGCAGTGGCTCGAGACCGAGTACCCGCACCGCTCGACCGAGCTGACGCTGACCGCGCTGTCACCGGACGACAGCGAACGCCTGATCGAGGCGCTGATCCCCGACGAGGCGGCGGACGTCCGCGCGCAGATCCTCGCACGTACCGACGGGAACCCCTTGTTCCTGGAAGAGGTCGCCGCCGCGGTGCACGAGCACCACCTCGACATGGCGATCCCCTCGACGCTGCAGGCGCTGTTCACCGCACGGCTCGACGCGCTCGACGAGGAGGCGAAGCACACGCTGCAGCTCGCGTCGGTGATCGGGCGGTCCTTCACCGAGCCGGTGCTCGGCGCGGTGTCCGGCACCGACGTCACGACGCCGCTCCGCACGCTCGAGCGCGCCGGCCTGATCGTCGAGACGGCGCGTACCCCCGAGCGGGAGTACGCGTTCCGCCACAGCCTCACGCAGGACGCCACCTACGGCACGATCTTGCTGCGGCGCCGCCGCGAGCTTCACCGCCGGGTCGCCGAGGTGTTCGAGGAGCTGTACGCGGCCCGGATCGAGGCGGCGGCGGCGCTCATCGCCCAGCACGCGCGCGAAGGCGGCGATGACGAACGGACCCTGCGGTACGCGACGCTCGCCGCCGAGGCCGACGCCCGCCTGTACGCCAACGTCGAGACGGTCACGCACACCACGTGGGCGATCGAAGCCGCCATCCGGCTCGGTCGCACCGATATGACGCACCTGTACACCACCCGCGGGCGCGCGCTCGAGCTGTCGGGACGGATCGTCGAGGCCGTCAGCAACTACGAGGAGATGGACAAGGTTGCGGAAGCCAGCGAGGATCGGACCGCCGCGCTGGCCGCCGCGCTCGCGTTGACGACGCTGTACGCCACCCCGACGCCCGTCTTCGACGCGGTCACGGGCCGCGAGCTGTGCGAGCGCACGGTCACGCTCGCCCGAGAGCTCGGCGACCGCGCCGCCGAATCCAAGGCCCTGTGGAACCTGATGACGCTCAACGTCTTCAGCGGCGGCGATCCGATCGAAGCCGTGGACGCGGGCGAGCGGTCGCTCGCCATCGCGCGCGAGCTCGGCTCACGCGAGCAGATCGCGTTCACGTCCAACGACCTCTGGCGACCTTACGCCGCGGCGGGTGACCTCTCCGCCGCCCGAGCCGCCCTCGAGGAAGCCCGGCCGTTGTGGCAGGAGCTCGAGAACCTGCCGATGTACTGCGAGAACCTCTCGAGCACCGGCGCGCTGCTGGCGCTCGCCGGCGAGAACGCCGAGTCCCTGGCGCTCACCGACGAATCGCACCGGATCGCCCAGGAGATCGGGAACCAGTGGGGGCAGTCCTACAGCCTGCTGAACAGCTATCACGTCGACGCGTCGCAGGGCAACATCGGCCGCGCGCTCGCCAAGATGCGCGAATGCATCGAGTGCGCCGACGCGTCGGGGTTCATGATCCCGCTGGCGGCGACCCGCGCCGACATGGGGGCGCTGCTCGCCAACCTGGGTGAGGTCGCGCGCGGCGCCGAGCTCGCCGCCGAGGGGCTCGCCATCGCGGAGCAGGTCAGCTCGCTCGCGGTGCCGCTCGTGATGGCGTCGGTCGCCGAGGTCGAGCTGCTCGCAGGCCGGCTCGACGAGGCACGGATCGCCGTCGAGGGCAGCATCTCCGAGCGGCTGCCGGGGGTCCTGGCCTTCTCCGCCGCCGCCAACGCCCGGATCCAACGCGGCCGGCTGGCCGCGATCCGGGGAGACCATGAGGAAGCGGTCGACGTGGCCGACCAGGTGCTCGCGTGGCTCCGTCCGCTGCAGGTGCAGCCTTTCAACCCGGCGGCGCTGCTGTTGAAGGGCAGATCCTTGGTCGCGCTCGGCAGGGCCGAGGAGGCCGAACCCGCGTTGCTCGAGGCCCGCGACGAGGCGGAGCGTCTCGGCTTCGCGCCGGTGCTGTGGCAGATCGACATGGCGCTCGGCGGGATCGCCGCCGAGGCGGGTGACGCCGCCCGCGCGAACGAGCTCCGCGAAGAGGCCGGCGTCATCGTCGAGCGACTCGCCTCGAGCATCGACGACGCCGACCTTCGAACGAGCTTCCTCGCGTTGCCCGCCGTCGCGGCCGTCACGGCGGGCGCAACGCGCGCGCCGTAGAGCGCGAAGCGCGTCTCGACTACGCGGCCGTGAGGACGTCGACCACGGGCAGGTCGAACGCCCGGCGTGCACGCGCGGCCACCTGCAGACGGCGCCGGTGCGGACGTTCTCGCACGGCCAGCACGATCGCGTCGTAGCGCATCCTTCGCAGCGCGTCCTCGATCGCGAGGATCGGGTCGACGTCGCCGACCTCGCCGTCGACGCCGGGATCGACGTCGCGCATCCACTCCAGCCCGTTCGCCAAGCGGCGGCGCGCGATCAGGTGCGCTTCGTTCTCGTCCCACGCGAGATGGCGACGGTCCGGGATCGTCGGCACGACGAGATGGAACGTCGACCCCTCCTCGCCCGTCCGGCTCCGCACGAAGTCCTTCAGCTGTGCCGCTTCGACCATCACGTCCGACACCACGAGATACCTGTTCATGACCGATCCCCCCATGTTTGCAAGGGAGTACGGGTCGATCACCGCATCGGTTCAGCGCCGGCGGCTAGATCGCGCGGCGGTACGTGCGCACGCCGAGCGGCACGAAGATCACCAAGATCAGCGTGCACCAGAACAGCGCCCAGATCACGTGGTGCGCCGTCGGACCACCGAGCACCAACGCCCGCGCGGCGAGCACGACCGACGAGACCGGCTGGTTGTTCGCCCAGGGCTGCAGCCATCCCGGCATGGTGTCGGCCGACACGAACGCCACCGATGCGAACACGAGCGGCGCCAGGATCGGGAACGCGGCGGCCTGCGCCGTTTCCGGGTCCTTCACGGCGAGCCCGAGCGTCGCGAAGATCCACGACAACGCGAACCCGAAGTAGACGACCAGCCCCATCGAGCCCAAGAGCCCGAACACGTTCGTGTGCACGCGGAACCCGACCATCGTTCCCACGATGAACATCAAGATCACGACGAAGACGTTCCGCGCAAGGTCGGCGCCGGTCCGCCCGACGAGCACCGCTGAGCGCGTGACCGGGAGTGACGCGAACCGCTCGAGCAACCCGCTCTTCAGGTCGGTCGCGAGTCCGACGCCGGCGGCGAGCGACCCGAACACGACGGTCTGCACGAAGATCCCGGGCATCAGGTAGTCGATGTACGGGATGCTCGGCGGCAGCGCGAGCGCGAGCGCCCCACCGAACACGTACGTGAACATCAGGACGAAGATGACCGGCTGGATCGTAGAGAAGACGAGCAGCTGCGGCACGCGCTTATACGCGATCAGATTGCGTCCGATCATCGCCATACCGTCGTTGAACTCCTTGGCGATCGCCGAGCGCTTGGCGGTCGGGAGCCGGCCGGCAGCAACGGTCGTCGCGCTCATGAGCGTTTCCCCTTCCCTTGGCCGTTCGTTTGGTTGTCCCCTTGGCCGTTCTCCGGCGACTGGTCCTGTTCGGCGGCGTGACCGGTGAGGGCGAGGAACACGTCGTCGAGCGACGGCTCGCGCAGCGCCACGCTGGTCGGCTGCACGCCTTCGTCGTCGAGCCGCCGGAGCATCTGCGTCAGCAGGTGCGAGCCGTCGGGCGACGGCATCCGAAGCAACGTCCCCTGGCGCTCGGGCTCCGTGCCGGTCACCGCGCCAACCAGCGAGACGGCCTTGTCGACGTCGCTGCCGTCGCCCATCGTGAGCTCGATCACCGTGCCGCCGAGGTTGCGCTTGAGCTCGCCCGCCGTGCCCTGCGCGATGATCCTTCCGTGGTCGATCACGACCAGATCGTCCGCGAGCTGATCGGCCTCCTCAAGGTATTGCGTCGTGAGGATGACCGTCGTTTCCTCCTGCACCAGGTTGCGGATCGTCCTCCACAGCTCTTGGCGGCTCTGGAGGTCGAGACCGGTGGTCGGCTCGTCGAGGAACAGGACCGGTGGCTTCTGCACGAGCGAGGCGGCGACGTCGAGCCTCCGCCGCATCCCGCCGGAGTAGGTCCGCACCGGACGGTCGCCGGCGTCGACCAGGTCGAAGCTCGCGAGCAGCTCGTCCACGCGCGGCGGGATCGCCGACGGCTCGACCTGCGCCAGACGGCCCATCAGACGAAGGTTCTCGCGACCGGTGAGGTTCGGGTCGACGGCCGCGTACTGACCGGCGAGACCGATCCGCATGCGGACCTCCTGCGGGTGCGTGACCACGTCGTACCCGAGCACCTCGGCGGTGCCGGCATCCGGCCGGTGCACCGTCGCCAGGATGCGGACCGCCGTCGTCTTCCCGGCGCCGTTGGGACCGAGCAATCCGAAGATCGTCCCCTCGGGGATCTCGAAGTCGATGCCGGCGAGCGCCTCGACGGTGCCGTACCTCTTCGTCAGACCTGTGACGCGAACCGCTGTCGTTGGCATGTCCCGCATGTTCCCACCCGCATCCGGGGACGCCCATCGCGGTCCGGGCGTACGCTTTCTATGGAAGGAGCGCTCGAGGGATCCGCTGCGGCGACTCGCGCTCCACATCGCTCCACGCGATCGGCCCCTTGCGGTCGAGCAGGCCCGGCACCGTCGCGATGGTGAACGCGGCGGGATCCGTCGCCGTGAGCTCCTCGGGCGTGACGGGGAACGACACCGTCGCGTCATCGCGCGCACGCGGAGAGTACGGCGCAACCACCGTCGCTCCCGTCGAGTTGCGCGACGGGTCGAGCATCACCTTGCCGCCGCGATCCTTCTTGCGGAACTCCGCGGTCACCAGGTCGGGACGGCGGTCCTGCACGATCTCGGTGAGCCGGCCCGTCGCGAACCGCAGCTCGTCCGCCGACACGTGACGTCGGATAGGCGCCACGATGTGGAGGCCCTTTCCACCGGTCGTCTTCACGAGGGTTCGCATCCCGAGATCCTCGGTGACCTCGAGCACCAGCAACGCGACCTCGACGGCCGCGTCGAACGCGTCGTCGGGCGGGTCGATGTCCACGGTCAGCACGTCCGGCCGCTCTATCTTGTCGCGCCGGACCGGCGCCGGGTGGAACTCGAGCGCGGCCTGGTTGCCGAGCCACGCGAGGGTCGCAGCGTCGTTGCACACCGTGTACGCGACGTCGCGCCGCACGGCGGGGATCGTGACGGTCTTGATCCATGACGGCGCGTACTTCGGCGTGTCCTTCTGGTAGTACCGCTCCCCCGTCACGCCGTCGGGCGCCCGCACGAGCGAGAGCGGACGGTCGCGGAGCCACGGCAGCATCCGGCCCGACACGGCATCGAGGTAGTCGACGTAGCGGCGCTTCGTGATCTCGAGCGCAGGCCACAGCAGCTTGTCGGGGTTCGTGACCTCGACGGCCGGCGTCACGCTCCCTCCCGCACGACCTGCTCCGGCGCCTTGTCGTCGCGAAGACCGAGGTACCGCGGATGCCGCAGCTTGCCGTCGGGGGTCCATTCGGTGAAGCCGACCTGCGCGACGAGCTCCGGTCGCACCCAGTGCACCCCTTTCCCCGCTATGCCCTTGGTCTCGGCGAGCGGCGACGTCTGCCGTTCGAGCCGCCGGAGCTTCGCACTCAGCCGATCGAGCTCCCGTTGGTCGAAGCCGGTCCCCACCTTTCCGCCGAACCGCAGCGCACCGCCGTCGTGGTACCCGACGAGCAAGGCACCCAAGCCTTCTCGTGCGCCGCGTGGGTCCGTCCAACCGATCACCACGAACTCCTGCTCGTTCACACACTTGAACTTCAGCCAGTCCTTGGAGCGGGCGTGGGTGTATGGAGATGCCGCCCGCTTGGCGACGAGCCCCTCCCACCCTTTGGCGCACGCGGCCCGGAACGCCGCCTCGCCGTCCTCGTCGAGGTGCTCCGAGAAGCGGATCGGATCGGCGAAGGCGACGGCCTCTCGGAGCACCGCCTTCCGCGCCACCAGCGGCAACGCGCTCAGGTCGTACCCGTCGAACCAGATGAGGTCGAACAGATAGAAGTACACGGGGACGGTGGCGACCTGCGCCGCGTTCGGCCGGGCGTTCTGCATCCGGCCCTGGAGGCGCGAGAAGGATGTGATCTCGCCGTCGAAAGCGACGATCTCGCCGTCGGCGATCATCGGGGGTGTCTCGTCACGGAGGATCGCCGCAACCAGGTCCGGATACGCCGACGTGCGGTCCTTGTCGTTGCGGGTGACCAGCCGAACCTTGGACCCGCGCCGCCACAGCAGGGACCGCTGCCCATCGAGCTTCGGCTCGAAGACCCACGCCGAGTCCGAGAACGCCCGCTTGGTCAGCGTGGCGAGCATCGGCGGCGTGAACGCCGGCATCGCCGCACGGCGCAGCAGCTTCCGGTGGACGGGGTCGAGCGCCGCAAGAGCCGGATCCACGGTTCGACAGGCTAATCGCGCGTCCGGATGTGTGAGAGCGGCCGGCCGCGGGTAGCAGCGGTCTATGCCGGTCTTCCACCGGGCTACGCGGGCACTCGCTGTGGCCGTCGCCCTGGCCTTCGCCGTCGGCGGCGCGGCGTTGCTGCCACCGACGGCGTCCGCGACGCCGTCCTCGTCGCTTCGCCGCTATCCGTACCTCACCGACCTGGTGCTCGGTCACGTCACGGTCAACTGGGCGACCACCACGTCGATCTCGACCGGATCGGTCACCTACGGGAAGTCCGGCACCGAGAGCTGCACGGCGCACACGGTCAACGCAACGAAGACCTCGATCACCGTCGGATCGACCGCGGAGTATCAATGGAAGGCTCTGCTGAACGGCCTCTCCCGCAACGCCGCCTATTGCTTCCGTGTCCAGGGCGGCGGCATCGATCTCCTCGGCACCGACGCCTCGCCCGTCTTC
>JBJMLQ010000180.1:0-4443 GCA_045805225.1 Actinomycetota bacterium
CGGCCCACGCAGGACGAAGGCGTCGGGTCCGCTAAGTCGTCTTCGCGGACCGTTGCTCGCGGCGCCGCCGGATGACCTTCGTCGCGACGAAGCCGATCACGATCACCGCGAGCAGCGCGAGCCCGGCGTTGCGCGCATCGGTGGCCACCTGCTCCCAGGCGTTCTTCGCAAGATACCCGAGGATCGCGAACCCCGTTCCCCACAGGACGGCCCCGAGCACGTTGTAGAGCAGGAACGTCGGGTAGGGGAGCTCCGCCATCCCCGATAGGCCGGGCACGAGCACCCGGAGCGCCGCCGTGAACCGGCCGATGAACACGGCGTGCGGCCCGCGCTTGCGCACGAACGCCTTGGCCGACTCGAGGTGTTTGCCGAGCTCGTGGCGAACGATCGGCAGCTTGCCGATCGTGCCGTGCAGGATCTGATCGCCCCAGCGCTTGCCCACCGCGTAGCCGATGCTGTCGCCGATCACGGCACCCAGAACCGCCGCGACGATCATCGCGGGCAACGGCATCCGGCCCGCCGCCGCGGCGACACCGCCGAGGATCACCGCGATCTCGCCGGGGAACACGAACCCGATGAACGCCGAGGACTCGAGCGCAGGCAGCAGGAAGACGGCCAGAAGCACGGCCCAGCCCGGCAGCGCGAGCAGGAGGTCAGGGAGCGACGCCATCATGGTGGTGCAGGGTATCTACCCGCGAGGCGCAGTTCGAGGCATGCCGCCGAGGAAGCCTCGGGTCCAGGGTCAGACGGGGGGACGCCGGAACACGTCCCGTATCTCGCGGGTCGGACGGCCCGGTTCGCCGCGCCCCGGCCGCGCCATCGTGGAACCAGGTGGACGCGCGAGCGTCCCATGAGGAGGTGGCACCGATGACGGTCGACACTGAGCTGTTGGATACGGGAGCCGTCAAGACGCCGCCGACGCGGCTCACGACGGACGACGTGTGGCGCACGATCCGGAAGCGTTCCTTCGCGATCGTCGGGTACGCGACGCCGCGGGGCGATCCTCGTTCGAGCGGCGTGGTCTATCGGACCTCGGGCCGGCGCCTGTACATCGCGGTCGAGCCGGACGGCTGGAAGGCCAGACATATCGCGGCGAGCGGTCGCGTGTCGGTCACCGTTCCCGTCCATCGCGCCGGCGTCCTGGCGCTCCTTGCGCCGATCCCGCCCGCGACGATCAGCTTCCACGGCGAGGCCTTCGTGCACCAGGCGGGTGCGGTGGAGACCCGGGCGCTCTTGGAGCGACTCGGCTCACTGCTCCCGCGCGAGCGGCGGGCGAGCGCCGCGGTGATCGAGATCGTGCCCGAGGCAGAGTTCGTCACTTACGGCGTCGGCGTGCCGCTTCGCGAGATGCGCGACACCGCCCGCGCGCGGGCCCGCGTGCCCGTTGGCTGACCGCCGTTCGGACGCGGCGCCAGGATCAAGGGCGGCAGCGGCTTCTGCGTGAAGTTGAAGTCGGCGAGCAGGTTGCCGACCCCCGGCGTGTTCTCAGCGACGAACGGCCGAGCGTCGGGCCTGCCGTCGGTCGCAGGATCGATGCGTTGGCCGCCGAGGAAGTCGTCCTCGATGAACCTGAGGTAGGAATCGGTGGACAGCGTCTGATGGTCGATCATGCCGCGTTGCGCATAGGGGCTGATCACCAGGCCGGGTACGCGCATGCCGAGGCCCTGCGGGTTCAGCGCGGGCGGCGGCACGTTGTCGTAGAACCCGCCCCAGTCGTCCCACGATAGGAAGATCGCCGTGCTCTTCCAGTCGGGGCTTCGCATCGCGGCGTCGATCACCTTCGTGACCCACGCCTGACCGTTCGCGATCGACGCCGGTGGATGCTCGCTGTTGCGGCCGTTCGGCACGATCCACGACACCGACGGAAGCGAGCCGCGGCGCGCCATCCGGAAGTAGTTGGTCGGCGACGTGACGTCGCGCAGCTGGCCGTCCTGCTGCACGTCCGCGAATCCGGGCAGGGGGTTCCAGAAGTCGGGAGCCAGGTGCGACTGCCACTGCGGTGGACAGATCATGTCGGCGGGGTCGGTGCAGTCGGGCTGCGATCCCGCCTGGACGAAGTAGCGCCAGCTCACTCCCGCTCGGTCGAGCAGATACGTGAGATCGGTCCACGCGTACGGCGGCTGGGCCGTGGCGCCGGCGATCGCGCGGCCGGGTCGGTCGATGTTGGTGACGCAGGTCATCGGGTCGGCCGTGTCACTGCACTTCGCGCTCCATCCGGAGACCATGTCGAGATGCGCGGGGAGGCTCCACGAATTCACCCCTGCGAACATGTGATCTTGGAGGACGAAGTTCCGGGCGTACGCCCAGTAGTTCGGGATCTCTGCCGCCGTGTGGTACCCGAGCACGTCCGGCACGTCGCCGGGCGTCGTCGCGCCGGTGCACACGGGGTTCACCGTCGGGTGATCGCACGCCTTCATGCGGCCCGCAACCGCCGACCGTGCGAACCCGTCCATCGCCCCGCCGTGGATGTCGCGCTCCGCCGCCCCGAGGTTGTGGGGACCGCCGCCGTCGATCAGGGACGTGTCGTGATACGGGCGTGCACAGCCTGCGATGTTCGGCACCGGCACGCAGACCGTCGGCACGCCGTTGTGCATCGGGATCCCGTCGGCGCCGGGGAACGTTCCGAAGTAGTTGTCGAACGAGCGGTTCTCCTGCATCACCACGATGATGTGCTTGATCTTGGTGATGCCGTCGGTGCTGTACACGGCGGGCGCGCTGCCGGACCGGAGCGTGCTGTGTGGGTTGACGCGCGCGCCGTTGCCACCGCCGCCGGAGCACGCGACCGCCACGGCCGCGAGCGCCGAGGCGAGCGCGATCGCCGTGCGCGGTGCGGTCTTCATATGGGCGGTGCGGCGCGCCCCGGCGGCCGGTTCGGGACGTCACGAGATCGTCACGTTCCCGCGCCGGCCGCGGGCTATCGGGCGGTCAGACCTTCTTGACGCGCAGCGTGTAGCGCCCCTGGGAGTACCAGCCGTTCACCTGGATGTAGAACGTGCCGGTCTTCCTTGCGAGGAAGGTCGTGTGCTCGTCGGCGCCGGTGCCGGCCGACGCGGACGCGACGGCGGGGCACGGCCCGTTCCGGCTGAAGCACCCGGCGGAGAACTGGAAGATGTCCTTGGTCCCCGGGTTCCAGATCCACAGATCGAGGTCGGCTCCGCGCGGGCCGTCGAGCGTCACCGAGTACTTGTGCCCCTTGACCAAGCGCTTCTTGTACACGTCGTTGTCGTCGGACGGCCATGAGACCTTCCCGGCTCGGCGGGTGTGGATCGACCGGGCGCCGTCGATGTTGCCGTCCGTCTTCGGCGTGGCGCTGGTGATCACGTTGTCGTGCACCGCGTTGTACGCGTTGACGCGCCCCTGCGTGCGCGTGAAGTGTCCGCTGAGCGCCTTCGTTCCGACGCCGGTCGCCTTCCCCCACATCGTCAGGAGCTTCAGAGAGGTCGGGTGGTCGACGCCGTTCATGACGGCGTTCTTCGCTTGGACGGGTGTATCCGTGGGGTTCTCGGATAGCACCAGCCCGGCGATGCCCGCCGCCATCGGCGACGCCATCGACGTCCCATCGAAGTAGGCATAGTCGGCGTACGGCTTGCCGCCCTCGCCGACCTTCACCGTGCTGAGGATGTCGACGCCCGGCGCCGCGAGGTCGACCGAGTCGTGACCGAAGCTCGAGAACCCACACCTCCACAGCGGGATGGTCGTGAACTGGCACTGCGAGAAGTAGGCGTACTGATCGCGGTCGTTGCTCGCGGCGACCGACAGGATGTTCGACAGCGAGTAGCTCGCCGGGTACGACGGCGCCCAGTCCTGATGTTGGAGGTCCGGATAGAAGTCGATGTCGTTGTCCTCGCCGGCGTTGCCGGCGGCCGCGACCACGAGCACCCCCTTGCGACCCGCCTGCTGGATCGCGGTGCGCTCGGCCGGGGACCACACCGGCGAGCCGATCGAGAGGTTGATCACGTCGGCGCCGTTGTTCGCGGCGTAGTGGATCGCAGCGATCTCCTTGCTGAGACTCAGGCCCGAGGCCGAGCCGAACCGCAGCGCCATGATCTGGCAGTCGGGACAGACGCCGCTGATGCCGACGCTGTTGTTCTGTTCCGCGGCGATGATGCCGGCGACGTGCGTGCCGTGGGAGTTCTCGAGCCCGTCGCTCGGCGTCGGGTTCTTGTCGTGGTGGGCGAAGTCCCATCCGTGGACGTCATCTATGAATCCGTTGCCATCGTCGTCGATGCCGGGTGTGCCGGCCTGCTCGAGGGTGTTGGTCCAGAGGCTGTTCTGGAGGTCGGGGTGCGAGATGTCGACGCCGGTGTCGATCACCGCGACGACGGTCGCGTTGTGGGCCGTCTGGGCCGCCCAGGCCTCGGGGCCATCGACGTCCGCGTCCGAGGTGCCGGACCGGGTCTTGGGGGTGCCCTTGATCTGACGGGTGAGTCCATGGGGCTGCCC
>JBJMLQ010000181.1:0-7614 GCA_045805225.1 Actinomycetota bacterium
AGCGTCGCCAACACGTCGGCGTTGACCTGGACGACTTCGCCGACGAAGCCCAGATCGGGTCCGTCCTGTTTGCGCGCGATCAGCAGGCGACCGTCGACGCCAGACAGGCCGACGGCGCTCACCCCGCCCGCGACGAGCGAGGAGACCACATCCGTGTTCAGCTTGCCGGCGAGCACCATCGTCGCGACGTCGAGCGTCTCGGCGTCGGTCACGCGCAGGCCGTCGACGAAGGTCGTCTCGATCCCGAGCCGCGCGGACAGTTGCGTCACCGCCGGTCCGCCGCCGTGGACGATGACCGGCTTGATGCCGACGGACTGCAAGAGCATCACGTCCTCGGCGAAGGTCGACGCCAGGCCCCCGGTCTCCATGGGCGCGCCCCCGTACTTGATGACGATGACGCGACCGCCGTGCTCGCGCATGAACGGCAGCGCCTCGAGCAAGGTCCGCGCCTTGGCGACGGTGCGCTCGCGGATCTGCGGCGGCAGCCCGGCGCTGGTCACGTCGTGTACTCCCCGTTGATGCGGACGTAGCCGTACGACAGGTCGCCGCCGAGCACCCGCGCCGCGCCGGCGCCTGCGCCGACGGAGATCCGCAACGACACCTCGGGCCCGGCCATCGCCATGGCAGCGACCGAGCGCAGGTCGTCGGTCGCGAAGAACGCCGGTGGGATGACGCCGGCGTGCACGACACGGGCGTCGCCGATCCAGACGTCCACCGTCGCGGGGTCGTACGCGACGCCACAGGCGCCGAGCGCCTGAACGATGCGTCCGGGGTTCGGGTCTTCGCCGAACGCCGCGGTCTTGACCAGCGGCGACTCGGCGACCGCGCGCGCGAGGGTGCGCGCGTCCTCGACGTTCGTCGCGCCGGCCACGTCGACGATCAGCACGTGGCTCACGCCCTCCCCGTCCCGGACGAGTTCGAAGGCGAGCGCCTGTCCCACCTCGACGATCGCATCCGCGAAGGGCGCCCATCCGGCGTGACGAGGTTCCAGCGCCGGACCGCCGGCCGCACCGCTCGCGAACAGCAACACCGTGTCGTTCGTGCTGGTGCACCCGTCGACGGTCAGCGCTTCGAACGCCGGCGCGAGGCGTTCGCGCGCCACCAGGTCAAGATCCGGCGCAGACACGCGAGCGTCCGTCGTGACGAACGCGAGCATCGTCGCGAGGCTCGGCGCCAACATCCCGACGCCCTTGGCCGCGCCGCCGACACGGACGTCGACCGCGTCGGCCATCGCCTGCTTCGGGACCGTGTCGGTCGTCATGATCGCCCGCGCGAACGCGGCGCCGCCGTCGGTGGCCAACGACCCCACGAGTCGCGGGACGGCCGCCCGCAGCGGCCCGATGTGGACGGGCTCGCCGATCACGCCGGTCGAGCACGCCAGCAGCTCGGTCGCATCGAGGCGAAGCTCGCGCGCCACCTCGGCCACCGCGTCGACGGCGTCCTCGTCGCCGCGCGTGCCGGTCGCGGCATTTGCCTGCCCGCTGTTCACGAGCACGCCACGGCCACCGCCCGCGGCGAGATGCTTCCGCGACAACACCACGGGGGCCGCCACAGCAGCGTTGGTCGTGAACAGACCGGCCGCCGTCGTCCCGGCGTCACCCACGAGCAAGGCGAGGTCCGGCGCGCCGCTCGGCTTGAGGCCCGCGGCAACGCCGGCGGCGCGGAACCCGCGCGGATACGCGACCCCGGTGCTCACGGATACACCGCCGTCGTCGGCAACGCGGTCGCCTCGTCGATCCCGATCAGCAGGTTGGCGTTCTGGATCGCTTGACCTGCCGCGCCCTTCACGAGGTTATCGAGGGCGCCGACGACGACCGCTGTGCCGGTGCGCGGGTCGGCCACGGCTTGCAGCTCGATCGTGTTCGTGCCGCGCGTCCGCTTCGCGTCGACCATGTCGCCCGGTGCAAGCACGCGCACGAACGGCTCGTCGTGATACGCCGAGGCCAGGCACTCGGTCAGGGTCTCCGTCGACGCCCCGGGCGCGGCCGCGAGGTACGACGTCGTCACGACGCCCCGCACGGCCGGCACGAGGTGCGGCACGAACAGCGCCTGCACCGTTCGGCCGGTCGCGAGCTCGATCCCCCGCTCGATCTCGGGCGTGTGCTGATGCGTCGGGAATCGGTACGGTCGGATCGAATCTTCGGTTGCGCCGAACGAGGTCGACTCCAGTGCCGCGCGGCCGGCGCCGGACACGCCGGTCTTCCCGTCCACGCGAACGGCGCCGGGCTGTGCGAGTCCGGCATCCAGGATCGGCGCGCACGACATGATCGCCGCCGTGGCGAAACACCCGGGGTTCGCGACCAGCTTGGCTCCGGGCACGCGCTCGCGGAACAGTTCCGGGAGCCCGTACACCGCCTCGTCGAGCCACGCGGGCGCGGGATGCTCGAACCCGTACCACGCGGGATACGAGCCCGCGGGCAGCCGGAAATCGCCCGCGAGATCGATGACGGGCGCCCCCGCGGCCAAGATCGCGGGCGCCAGGCTGCTGCTCGCCCCGTTGGGCAGCGCCGAGAAGACCAGGTCGGCCGCCGCCGTGATCGCGTCGGGCTGCATCTCCGCCAGGATCAGGTCTCCGGCTGGCAGGCCGGCGAGATGCGGGTGGGAGCGGCCGACGGTCGTCCCCACCGACCCCTTGCCTCCTGCGAACGTCACCTCGAACGATGGATGGTCATGCAGCAGCCGCATCAGCTCTCCCCCGGAGAACCCGGAGGCTCCCAGTACGGCTACAGGTATCACGTCACCCATGAGATGCGTAAGTATGCAGGAATGTGGATAGGGATGTCACACGCGGGTGGGTAGGCTGAGCCGGTGCCGATGGTGGTGACGCCCGGGCCCCTCGCGGGGCTATTCGTGATCGCGCTCGACGTGCGCGCCGACGCCGAGCGTCCGGGCGGCTCGTTCCGCGAGGTGTTCCACGACGAGGCGCTGCGCTCGGCCGGCGTCCCGCCGTTCGCGCCCGTTCAGTGGAACATCTCGGAGTCCCCGGCGGGGACGCTCCGGGGGTTCCACGCCGAGCCCTGGAACAAGCTCGTGCACGTGGCTGCCGGGCGCGTCTTCGCGGCGATCGCGGACATCCGCGCGGAGTCGGCGACGGCCGGTTCGGTCTGGACCGGCGAACTCGACCGCAGCAAGGCGTTGTTCGTCGGGGCCGGTCTCGGCAACGGATTCCAGGCGCTGTCCGACGTCGCGGTGTACGCCTATCTGGTCGACCGTCATTGGTCGCCCGACGCGGACTATCCGTACGTCGCCTGGGATGATCCCGACCTCGCCGTTCGGTGGCCGATCACCGATGACCGGCTCACGCTCTCGGCCAAGGATCGCGCGAACCCGACGCTTCGCGAGCATTGGGCGCGCTAGGAGCCGCGGCAGGGCACGCGCCACGCGTCGAGCGACAGCCGTTTCTTCAAGGAGTTGAAGTTGCGCGCGTTCGCCTTCGGGCAGAAGGCCGACGCCGCCAGCTTGTACTCGACGTTGAACACCGGCTTGCCGGCACGCACGAATCGCCGCAGCGCGCCGCACTCCCGGTACTGGAAGCACTGCTCGTTCAGCGCGCCGTCGAAGTACCGCAGAAGCTTCGGGATCTGATCGAGATCGTTCTTCAACAGAACCGACATCCCGCGGCGGTGCGCGGCGTTCGCGAGGAACACGTCATACCGAAGCTGCTCCGCGCCGGTGAGCGGGAATCCGGTCGCGTTCTCGTAGCCGTCGACGTTGTCGAACTCGATCGCGTCGAAGTGTTTACGCGCGCACATCCGGACGCGCGCCCGCATGATCGGCGCGAGCACCGAGCGCTTGCGGATGTCGAGCCACCGCTCCCCCGGCCAGCCGTTCGACTTCCCGAGCACCGAGTCGGGGAAGGCTCCTGCGTCGGGCCGCCACTTCTCCCAGGACCCGGCGCTCAGATAGCAGACCGCCTTGATGCCCTTCGCGTGCATCTTGGTGACGAGGCGCTTCGCGGTCTCGAACCCGTCGACGTCGTACATCGCGACGTTGAGCAGGGCCGATGCCTTCGGCGGGCTGCTGAGCTGCCACTGCCACGAGACCCGACGGCCGGGGTGCCAGCATGTGGGACACGCGAGGGGGGCGGCCACCGCGACCGGCGCCGTGACGGGCGGCCTCGCGACGGCCCCGGCCCGTCCCGGCGCCCACGCCGACAGCACCGCGGCGCAGACGAGGGACAACGAGGCCAGCCGAACCTTCACGGGCGAGGTATCGGCCGGCGCGCCGGCAGAGCTTGACCCCCCTGAACGACGGTGAGCGGCGGATCGGCGTCGGCGGCCTGGGCGCGCGCGATCGATCCGCGCGCCTTGCCCAGATGCGTGCGGAACTCGTCGGCGCCGTTGGTCAGCATCGTGGCCGCCTTGGCGAACCGGTTCTCGACGATCGCGTCCATCACGTCGAGGGCGCGAGCGATCTCGGCGAGGCTCGCGCGCGCGTCCGGTCCGTCGCCGTAGCGCCGGACGAGCTCGTACAGGAAGAGCACGATCGGCAGGGCGCTGCCGTAGGGCACGACCACGACGCCGTGGGCGAACGCGTCGGCGTGGGCGCGCTTGAGCACGCCGTAGACCGCATCGGGAACCGCCGCGACCGCGATCGGGGCGGTGACGCTCGGGTCGAGGTATTGCGCGACCTCCTTGGTGCGGGCGACCACCGCGCGCTCGACCGCTCGGGCGCACTCGTCGCGGCGCACGGGATCGTCGGCGGCCTCGAGCGCCTCGAGCTCGGCGACGGCCGTCCACTTCGAGTCGATGGGAAGCCTGCGGCCGTCGGGCAAGACGAGGCCGAATTCGACCACCTTGCCGTTGACGCGCACGTCGGAGGTCAACATGCCGGGCGGCAGATCGGCGAGGTGCTGACGCAACACGTGCTCGCCCGACCGTCCCTTGGAGGCGCCCCCCGCGAGCACGGTCGCGAGCCGCCGCACCACCTCGCGGTGTTCGCCGTCGGTCGCGCGGCGCTCCTGGTCGCGGATCCGGAGTTCCTCGAGGGCACGCCGGGCGCCGTCCAGGCCCTGCCGGAGCCGCTCGGCGGTGAGCTCACGCTGCGCCGCCGTGTCGGCCAAGCGCCGCAGCTCGGCGGCCTGGACGTCGAGCGCCGTGCGCACGTCGTCGCCGGACGCGCCGCGGCGTCGCGAGGACGACGCCGCTCCGGCGACGGCGCCACAGAGCGCCGCGAGCGCCACCGCGATCCACACGTCCGCGCTCATCGGTGACGTCCTGTCGGGTGAGCTGTCGCACAAGTCATATCCGCACCGTAGGCACCAGGTCTGACACGCTGTGGCGATGGCGGTGCTCGCGACCGATCGGGACCTCACGGTGCGCACGATGCGCAACGATGATGGCGACTACCGTCGGATCGTCGGTTGGCGCGCACAACCGCACGTTCGCCAGTGGTGGGATCCCGACGACCCCGCACCGGACCTCGAGGCGGTTCGGGCGAAGTACGGGCCCCGCGCGCGGGCCGAGGACCCGACCACGGCCTGCATCATCGAGCTCGAGGGCGTGCCCATCGGCTACCTGCAGTTCTACCGATGGCTCGCGTGGCCGGACGAGGCCGAGGCGCTCGACATCCCCGCCGACGAGGACACGTTCGGCATCGACGTGTTCATCGGCGAACCCGACGTGATCGACCGCGGCGTCGGGACACGAGCCGTCTCGCTCGTCTGCACGTACCTCGAACGTCGACGCGGCGCCACGGCCGTCGCGCTGATCACCGAGACGACGAACCTCCGGGCGCAACGCGCCTACGAGAAGGCCGGATTCCGCAAGGTGCGGGAGGTGCTCGACACCGACACCCGGGGCGGCGAGCGCGTGCGCTGCTGGCTGATGGTGCGCTCGAGCGCCCGTGAGCGTGCGCCTCGCGAGTAGCGCGACGGCGCCGGTTCGTGGCCGTACCATCCGTGCATGACCGAACACACGATCCCCCTCATCACCGTGCGAGGCTCGTACGCGGAGGTCGGCGCCGCGATCGGCGACGCCTGTGCTTCGACGATCGAGCGGGAGTGCGACCCCACGACGTGGCAGGTGCCGTCCAGCCGTTCTCACGAGGATCAGCTCGCCCTCGCCGACCGCTACGCCGAGCTGACCCGCCCGATCATGCCGTGGGTGTTCGAGGAGATAGAGGGCTGCGCCGAGGCGGTCGGCGTCGACCCGCGCGCGCTGTGGGCATGCTGCATCGAGGAGATCTGGTACGAGCCGCGTGTCGCGGGGCGCGCCGGTGCCGCGATCGACGGCCGATGCAGCGACCTGGTCGCGGTCGCTCCGGCGACGGCCGACGGACACACGCTCACCGCGCACAACAACGACATGTCGCGCGACTACCAGCACGACCTCGTCGCGATCGAGCGCACGTGCGGTGACGACCCGACGATCCTGTCGATCGGCAATGGGATCTGGTTGAGCGTCGGCTGGAACGACGCGGGTCTCAACCTCACCGGCAACGAGCTCAGCCCGAACGACGAGCGCATCGGGATCCCGCGCGAGATCCAGGTGCGCGCGATGCTTCGCGAGCGGACGCTGCAGGCGATGACCGACATGGCGCTGCATCCCGCGCGCGCGTCGTCGTACAACAACGTGCTCGTGGACGCGTCCGGGACGGTGGCGAACGTTGAGGGCTCCGCGACCGCCGCCGAGGTCACCGGCGCCGACGACGACGGCCACCTGGTGCACACGAACCACTATGTCTGTGGCTCGATGCTCCGCTACGAGGGAGACCCCGAGTACGCGGGACTCTCCGCGACCCGCTACAACCGCGCCGCCGAACTCCTGGCGAACGCGCCCGCTGGGTCGATCACGATGGACACGCTCCAGGGGTTCCTACAGGACCACGAGAACGCGCCCGACTCGCTCTGCCGGCACGAGGCCGAGGGCCGCGAGACGGTCACGGCCTTCTGGTCTGTGGCCGATGTCACCGACGGAACGATCCGCTTCGGCCGCGGCAATCCGTGCGACTCGGTGCAGCAGGAGTTCCGCTTCTCGAGCTGACCGTCAGCTGGTTGCCTCGCGCAGCCGCTCGACGATCACGAGATCGTCTTGCTGTTCGGCGAGCGCCAACGCCGTCTGGCCGGCGTCGTTCGCGGCCGCCGGATCGGCACCGGCGTCCAGCAGCAGCTCGACGCTTGCGAGATCGCCGTTGGCGGCCGCCGAGTGCAGCGGCGTATAGCCGTGCCGCTGCCGGTTGTTGGGGTCGGCGCCGGCCTCGAGGAGCACGCGCACGACGCCCGCGTGCGAACCCGAGGCGCCGGCGTGTAACGGCGTCCCCGTCATCCACCCCGTCCCGTTGCGGTCGACGGTCGCGCCCCGCGCGAGGAGCAGCCGCACCGCGTCGGTCTGTCCGAAGAACGCCGCCAGGTGCAGCGGGCTGAAGCCGTCGCCGCTCATCGCGTCGACGAGTTCCGCGTCCTCCGCGAGGAGTTCGGTCAGCCGGTCGAGATCGCCGAAGGCGGCCGCCTCGAAGACGTTCAGCCGGTCGACGTGGGGACGAACGGCCTCGACCATCCCCCTATCCATCCGATAGCGGGCGCGGAGCAACGGCGAGACGCCCTCGTCGTCGCGCTCGGCCGCCAGCCACGGCTGCTCGCCGAGCAGGGCGCGGACCGCTGCGACGTCGCCTGCG
>JBJMLQ010000182.1:0-5146 GCA_045805225.1 Actinomycetota bacterium
CGCGCCGTTGAACAGCGGAAGGGGCACGTCACAGAGCCAGCGGACGCACCCTGCTGCCTCGTCAACGCGCGCGCCGGGGAACCGCTCGAACACCGGCAGCCAGCCGCGGAGATTGCGCTCGATCACCGCCGCGGCGTCGTCGACGTCTCCGGGCACCCCGACCGTCACGGGCGAAGTGTAGGGCGCGCTCAGGCGGCCGGCGCGTGCTCCGCCGCGCCGGTGTGGTGGCGCCACGGGGCCGCCAGCCGCCGGAGACGGTGCTCCGCCGAGCGCCGAAGTGGCGTCTTCCTCGTCTCCGGCGCCCGAAAGAACGCCAGCTTGGCGAGGTCCACCGCGACGATGTACGCAACGATGAATCCCGCGACCACGGCATAGAACGTTCCGGGTAGCGCGGCGAACCCGAGCGTCGAAGCAAGCGGCGAGCGCGTGATCCACACGCCCACCGCAAGCACGCCCGCGGCGGACGCGGCGAGCGGCAGCGACGGCCGGCTCCGGAAGAACGGCACCCGAAGCGTCCGGATCGCGAACACGACCACGGTCTGGGTCGCCAGCGACTCGATGAACCACCCGGTCCGGAACTCCGGAGCGCTCGCGTGGAGCACGCGCAGGAGCACGACGAAGGTTGCGATGTCGAACACAGAGCTGATCGGCCCGAATCGGAACATGAACCGTCGGATCGACCGGATATCCCAATGGGACGGCCGCACCAGCTGCTCCTCGTCGACATGGTCGGTCGGGATCGTGAGCTGGCTCACGTCGTATAGCAGGTTGTTGAGCAAGATCTGCGACGGCAACATCGGCAGGAACGGCAGGAACGCCGCCGCGATCGTCACGCTGAACATGTTGCCGAAGTTCGACGACGTGCCCATCCGCACGTACTTGATCGTGTTCGCGAACGTGCGGCGGCCTTCCACGATCCCGTCGGCAAGCACATCGAGGTCGTGCTCCAGCAGGATGATGTCCGCGGCGTCCTTCGCGACGTCGACCGCCGTGTCGACCGAGATGCCGACGTCCGCGTGGTGCAACGCGAGCGCATCGTTCACGCCGTCGCCGAGGAACGCGACCGCCGAGCCGGCGTCACGCTGCGCGCGCAGGATCCGCGCCTTCTGCTCGGGGCTCACGCGGGCGAAGATCGAGACGGCGTCCACCTGCGCGTCGAGCGCGGCGTCGTCCATGCCGTCGAGGTCGTCGCCGGTCAGGACTCGGTCCGCCGGGATCCCGAGCGAGCCGCACACCGACGCTGCGACGATCGCGTTGTCGCCGGTGACGATCTTCACGCGGAGCCCGAGCTCGGCGAGCCTCTCGACCGAGGCGGCCGCTGAGGCCTTCGGCGGATCGAGGAACACCAGGAAGCCGTCGAGCGTCAGCCCGTGTTCGTCCCCGGCGCCGATGGCCTCGACGCCGCCCGCCGGCCTGCTCGCGACCGCGACCACGCGGACGCCTCGCTCGAACTCCTTCATGAGGAAGTCGCGGGTCGCGTCCGCGACGCCGTGGCACAGCTCGAGCACCGATTCGGGGGCGCCCTTCGTGATCAGTCGGCGTTCCCCGTGGTCCTCGACCAACACGGTGGTCCGGCGCCGGTCGTGATCGAACGGAACGATGTCCAGGACGCGCGCGTCGTCCGTGGGCGTGGCGACGGCATCGCGGAGCGCCTCGTCGAGCGGCCCACCGCCGCCGCCGACGCCCGACACCATCGCGTCGGTGCACAGGAGGCCGCGGTTCATGACACTGTCCGACCCGCGACCATCGGGGTCGACCGCGCGCTCGAAGGTGATCTTGCCTTCGGTCACGGTGCCGGTCTTGTCGGAGAACAGCACGTCGATGTCGCCGAGGTCCTCGATGCTGACCAGGCGCTTGACCAGCACCTTGCGTTGGGCCAGCCGGTGCGCCCCGGTGGCGAGGCTCGTCGACACCACCGCGGGCAGGAGCTGCGGCGTGATCCCGACGGCGATCGCGAGGGAGAACAGCACGGCGTCGATCAGCGGTCGGCCCAGCGCGACGTTGATCACGAAGATCGCGATGCTCAGCACGCCCGCGACCTTCGCGAGGAGCCCCGAGAACCGCGTGAGCCCGATCTCGAACTCGGTGGGTGCATGCCGCTCGCCGAGGCCGAGCGCGATCGCCCCGAACCTCGTGCCGGCGCCGGTCGCGACGACCACCGCCTGAGCGGTGCCTCTGTGCACGACGGTTCCCATGAACAGCGTGGGCGACGGGCCGTCCGTCGGCGAGGCCGACGTCGTTGGCTCGGCGGACTTGTCCACGGGCAGCGACTCGCCCGTGAGGATCGACTCGTCGCACTCGAGGTCCCTGGCCGAGATGATCCGCAGATCGGCCGGGACGATGGCGCCGATGCCCAGCGACACGATGTCGCCGGGCACGAGCTGGATCGCGTCGACATCCACGGGCGCGCCGTCTCGCAGGGTCGAGACCTCGTGGCGGATCTCCGCGTGCAGCGCCTCGGCAGCCCGGTCGGCCCGGAACTCGTTGGCCGTGCCGAGCGCGACGGAGGCGGTCACGATCACCGCGATGATCAAGGCGTCCGCGCCCTCGCCGACCAGCGCCGATACGAGGGCCGCAGCGAGCAGCAATAGGAGGAGTGGGGATCGGAACTGGCCGATCAGGGTGCGCCACAGGCTCGCGTGGTGCGTCCGGACGGCGTTCGGTCCGTCGGCGGCGAGCCGGGCTGCCGCCTCGGCGCTCGTGAGTCCGGTCTGCGAGGTGCCGAGCGCGGTGAGGACCTCGGTCGCCTGCATCGACGCCGCCGCATCGAGCGACGGTCGTTCCGACATGGGATGCAGCGTAGCGACGGCCGAGCGACTTGCGGGGAACCCGTGAGCTCGTGGGAACGCATAGGAACGGGCCGGGCCCGAAGGGCCCGGCCCGGTTCCGACAGCGTCACCCTCGCAAGGAGGTCGGTCCTCGTAACACCGAGGCTTCGTCCGGTGAGACCGGGCCGGAGCTCGCGAGGTCGGTGAGCTGGTGTGGATTTGCCGGTCGCCCGGCTGAGCCGTTACCGGCTCCAGGGACGGCTAGCAGCCAGTCACCTCGAGGGTCTCATGCTGTATATGCAGTCGGACCACCTCCTTCCTCTCGTGCCAGACATGCTGCCGCAGGACGGGCGACAAGACAACCGTCCCAGGCCCCGACCTTGCGGCCGAACGGCCGAGGCAGCCCCTCGGCGCGAGGACTAGGCTCGACGGCACCAACCTGGGGAGGCAAGCCGTGCGGACGAGGGGCAGGCGTGGAAGCGTGATCGCGGGGGCCGTGGCGCTCGCGGCGGGCGTCATCGGATGGGCCCTACCGGCCACGAGCGCGTCGGCGACCGACCCGGTGCCGATCGTGCTGTCGCCAACGACCGTCGTGACGATCGGGTTCGACGACGGGACCGCCGACCAGTTCGCCGCGCGCCGGCCCCTGAAGCGCCATGGTATGAACGCGACGTTCTTCATCAACAGCGGTCCGATCGCGGCCGGGGATCCAGATCACATGACCGTCGCAGAGCTGGGGACGCTCGCCGCGATGGGCAACGAGATCGGTGGCCACACCGTCGACCATGCGAACATCCAACCGCTGTCGCCGACCGACGCGATGCACGAGGTCTGCGACGACCGCACCCAGCTCACGCAGTGGGGCGTGCAGCAGGGGTTCCCGGCGCCGACCTCTTTCGCGTACCCGTTCGGATCCTGGGACGCCAACGCCGAGGCGATCGTTGCGGGCTGCGGCTACGACAGCGCTCGGACCGTGTCCGGCGTGTCGATCCACGTGTCGAAGGGCAAGCTCGGCGAGACGATCCCGCCCGCTGACCCATACGCCACGCGCACCCCGCCGAACCCGAAGAAGGCCACGAAGCTCTCTACGATGGAGACGTATGTGACCAACGCCGAGGGCGGTGTCGCCGCGACGGGCCAGGACCTGTGGATCCAGTTCGTGTTCCACCGGTACTGCCCCTCACACTGCGGCGCGTACACGGTCCAGCCGGCGAAGTTCAAGGCGCTGTTGGACTTCCTGCAGGCGGAGGAGCAGGCGCAACGTGTGACGGTGCTGACGACCGCTCAGGCGGTCGCACTCGGCGCGACTCCGGTCCCCCAGCCGTGACGAGGTCGGTGTCGATCCAGCGAACGAACAGCACCGCGATGATCACCAGGTAGAGCATCCCGGACGGGATCCACATCAGGAGCCCGGCGAGTTGCTGGTCGGCGAGCGCGCCGATGCCGTGCGCACGCTCGGCCGCCTCGTACGTCGGGTACCAAACGGTCGGCGAGAACGTGAGCAGCGCCCCCAGCGCGGTCATCACGGTGGTCGCGATCAGCACCTCGACGATCGCGAACCCGGTGCCGATCCGCTGTCGGAGGCCGGACGTGAGGATCGGCCACCAGAAGAACATCGCCGTGACGAGCAACGTCAGGTGCTCGAGCGCGTGGAGCGCGTTGCTCACGAGCGCCGCCTGGAAGGCGGGCGGCGTGTGCCACGCGAGCAGCGCGACCGTCGAGATCACCAGGCCGGCCACGGCCGTGCGGCGAGCGACGCTTTCGCGGGCCCAGAGCTGCCCCTCCAGGCGTCCGGCCACCCGACGGACACTCATCGGCAGCACTTCCTCGAACGCGCGGAGGGGTTCGCCGAGGACCACGAGTGGTGCCACGACCGTGATCAACGCAAGGTGTTGCAGCATGTGCGCCCAGAACAGCTGGTCGGCGACCGTGTCGGCGGGGCCGTCGAGAACGAGCGCGGCGACGGTCAGGCCCGCGAGCATCGCGGCGACCGCGCCGGTGGACGGCCTCGCCAGGCCGCGTCGGCGCCGTGCGCGGACGCCGCGGAGGTACACGGCCGCGATCGACCCGATGACGACGAACGAGGCAACCAGCCCGATCACGGTGCCGAGCAGGTCGACAGCAGCAGGTGCGGCACGATGCCGCCCAACACGATCAAAACCACGAAGAGCCCCGACGACAGGCAGCCACACAGCGTCATGAACCGCGCGCGCTCTGCGCGTGCCGGCTCGTCCTCCCGTGACTCAGCACGCCGGAACCCCACGAACGAGATGACGCCGGCGGCCACCGCGATCGCAAGCGCGGCCACCGTGATCACCACGAGCACGAGCGAGATCGACGAGAACCCGCCCGCCTCGCACCCGACCTCGGCGAAGGCA
>JBJMLQ010000183.1:0-3755 GCA_045805225.1 Actinomycetota bacterium
GCCGTTCCTCCGCCGCGGGCACGGGCTCGGCGCCCGGACGTGTCGACTCGCCGCCGACGTCGACGAGGTCGGCGCCCTCATCGGCCAGCCGGGCGCCGTGTGCGACCGCCTCCTCGGCGTCGTCGAACATGCCGCCGTCGCTGAAGGAGTCCGGGGTGACGTTCACGATGCCCATCACCAACGTGCGGGCGCCGAGCGCCAAGACATGGTCGCCGCACCGCCAGGTCCGCCCGGTCACGATGCCATCGTAGTGAGGTCGTGGCGGCAGGGCCCAGCCGCCCGGTCCACGAGGGCGGATCAGCGCATGCCGATGTGCTGCATCGCCTCTTGGCGGGTCCGCGCATCGTTGCGGAACAGGCCGCGCACGGCCGAGGTGACCGTGACGGCGCCGGGCTTCTTGATGCCGCGCATCGTCATGCACAGATGCTCGGCCTCGATCACGACGAATACGCCGCGGGGGCTGAGCGCCTGCTCGATCGCCTCGGCGATCTCGGTCGTCAGCCGCTCCTGCACCTGCGGCTTCTTGGCGAGCGTGTCGACAACGCGCGCGATCTTCGACAGCCCGGTGATCTGCTGGGACTTGTTCGGGATGTACGAGACGTGCGCCTTGCCGCTGAACGGGATCAGATGGTGCTCGCACATCGAGTACAGCGGGATGTCGCGAACCATGATCATCTCGTCGAAGTCGGCGCCCTCGACCACCGTCACGATCTGCGACGCGTCGACATCGATGCCGGCGAAGATCTCGGCGTACATCCGGGCGACCCGCGCCGGCGTCTCGCGCAGGCCGCCGCGCTGCGGGTCCTCGCCGACCCCGCGCAGGATCATCCGGACCCCCTCTTCGATGGCGGCGGCATCGAACCGGTCGTTCACGGCGCGATGCTACCGCGGCCGCCGATATCGAGCGGTCAGCGGATGCCGGAGTCGAGCTCCAGGTCGAGCTGCTGCATCGTGGTCCCGACGGTCACCGTCGCCGGCCGGGCGGTGGGGGGACCCGCGCCCTCGACGACCGGCGCCACGGTGTACGTGCCGGGCGCCAGGGCAAGTCGGTAGGAACCGTCCGCGCCCGTGGCGGTGTCGTGCACGGACCCGTCCGACGATGTGGCTCGAACCGTCCCGGTCCAGGTCCCGGGCGGGCACGGCGAGCCCGCCTGCTCGACCGGACACGTCGGCCCGACCGTCACCTGTCCTTCGATACCGCCGGCGGGCGCCGCCGGATGCGAGGCGCACGCCACGCACGCCAACAGCGCGAGGGCAGCGACGCGACGCATGGGGATGAGACGCACGGGCAGCGTCGCGGGTTCCCGATCAGCTCGCGTACGCGGACGGCTTGAGCGTGCCGATGAACGGCAGGTTCCGGTACTTCTCCGCGTAATCGAGGCCGTAGCCGACGACGAACTCGTTCGGGATGTCGAAGCCGACGTACCGGACATCGAGATCCACCTGCTGGATCCCTTCCTTGCGCAGGAGCGCCGCAACCTCGAGCGTCGCGGGCCTGCGCCCGGCGAGGTTCTTCAGCAGGTACTTGAGCGTGAGACCGGAGTCGACGATGTCCTCGACGACGAGGACGTCACGGTCGCGCAGGTCGTGGTCGAGGTCCTTGAGGATCCGCACGACCCCGGACGTCTTCGTCGCCGCGCCGTAGGACGACACCGCCATGAAGTCGAACTGCAACGGCAGGTCGATGTGACGTGCGAGGTCCGCCATGACGACGAACGCGCCCTTCAAGACCCCGACGAGGAGCAGGCTGCGGTCGCGGTAGTCGGCTGTGATCTTCTCGCCCATCTCGGCGAGCTTCGACCGGATCTCGGCCTCGGGGATCAGCACCTGCTCGATGTCGTCGCTCAACGCATCCATGCGAGGGCGCGAGTCTACTCATCGTCGTGCTAGGCGGGTTTCGCATGCGTGACGACGACGTGCGTGCGATCGCGCCGAGCGACGCGTCCGTCGGGAAGGTCTCGCCGGCGACCCGGGCGGCCGCGCGCGAGATCGAGCACCGCCTCGACGCCGGCCTTCGTCCACGGCGCGGGCTGGTCGATGGTCAGCACCTGGTACGCGGCGAAGCGGACCAGCCGAGCGGCCTCCGGCTCGGACAGCGCCGTCACGCCCGCGGCGTCGAACCGGACGTCGCCGTCCCGCTCGTCGACGAGGTCCCGGTAGCGCTGAACGGTTCGCTCGCGGAGCTCGTCGCGGTCGCGCCGGATCGTCTCGGCGGTGCGCGCGATCGGGGCCGTCACGCCGCGGCCCGTCAGGCGTTCCAGCGCCGGCAGGACGTCGTGGCGGATCGCCGCCCGCAGGAATCGCCGGTCGTCGTTCATCGGGTCGCGGCGCGGACGCAGATGCATCGCCCGGCAGAACGCCTCGACGTCGGCGCGCGTCGTCGCGAGGAGGGGCTGGATCCTGCGGTCGAGACGGCCGCCGGGGTCGATACCGGCGATCCCCTCGATCCCGGTTCCGCGGACCAGGTTGAGCAGCACTGTTTCCGCCTGGTCATCGAGCGTGTGCCCCTCCGCGGTCTGCGCCGCGCCGATCTCGCGACGAACGTCGTTCGCAGCGTTCCCCCGCTGGCCCGTCGCCCACGCCTCGACCGACTGACCCTTCGCCGGCGAGGTTTCGGCCGTTCGGACGTGTACCGGCAGCCCCAGCCGCTCCGCGACCCGGCGTACGTACGCGGCGTCGGCGGCGCTGTCTGGCCGGAGCCGATGGTCGAAGTGGAAGACCTCGAGGCGCATCCGGAACAGCCGTCGGAGGGCGTGCAACGCGTGCAACAGACAGACGCTGTCGGGACCGCCGGACACCGCGACGAGCACGAGATCGCCGGGCGCAACCATCTCGTGCGCACGCATCGTCGCCGTCGCTTGTGTGAGGACTCGGGCGACCGCCGGAGGCCGGCGAGGCATCGATCAGCCCACGACGCGGGCGATCCAGCGGTCGGGCTCTTCGATCTCGCCCGGCCGAGGCACGTTGCCGGGCTCGGACCACACCAGGTTGAACCCAGGCATCCCGATCCGCTCAACGACCGACCCGACGAAGCGCTCGCCGGCGTCGTACTGCGCGACCTTCTGGTCGAAGCCGATCGCCCGTTGGAGGCGCTTCTCGAATCCACCGACCGCGCGCCGACGAGCGAGCGCGGCCTGCAGCCGCGGAAGATCTTGGACGACGTCCTTGGCGACCGCGTTCATCACGTAGGAAGCGTGACCTTCGAGCAGCGACATCACGGCCTGGGTCCGATGGAAGAGCTCGCGCTGCTCGGGCGTGAGCAGCCGCAAGATCCCGCCCGGCGCGCCGCCCCCGGGCCGCAGCTCCTCGACGGCGCGGCCCAACTGTTCCATCAGCTCTTTCGTGTCGAGCGACACGCTCTGCAGGTAGGCGTCGACCATCCGCATCAGCTCGGCACGCAGCCACGGCGCGCCCGAGAACTGCACGCGGTGCGTGACCTCGTGGATCGCAACCCACAGCCGGAAGTCCTCCGGCGACAACGAGAACGCGCGCTCGACCTCGACGAGGTTCGGCCCGACGAAGTAGATGAGGCCGTCGTCGTCGGGCGGCAGGAACATGTCGACCTGACCGAGCACGCGGCGGGAGACATAGCCGAGGAGCCCGCCCACCTGCACCCCGAGCGCCTTGCGCGCGATCGTGTGCTTGTCGGTCTGGGTGCTCGGACGTCGTTCGGCGATCCGCCGGGCGAGCGGCTCGATCGCCCGTTGGAGACCTTTGAGGTTCTGCCGCGCCCAATCACCGCGCCCCATCACCCA
>JBJMLQ010000184.1:0-4334 GCA_045805225.1 Actinomycetota bacterium
ACGCCGGCGGACCCCGGCCGCACGAACGCGGCCCGGGACACCCAAGAGGCGGGGAGTACTGGATGATCCCCCGTCGAGGAGGGATGCACGTTGTTCATCGTCGCACGACCGCAGATCGCGGAAGAAGTTGTTTCGCCGACCCGCTCCCGGTTCACCATCGAGCCGCTCGAGCCCGGGTTCGGCTACACGGTCGGGAACTCGCTCCGGCGCACGTTGCTGTCGTCGATCCCAGGGGCGGCGATCTCGTCGATCCGGATCGACGGGGTGCTGCACGAGTTCTCGACGGTGCCCAAGGTCACCGAGGACGTCACCGACGTGATCTTGAACCTCAAGGAGCTCGTGGTGCGCTCCGACCTGGAGGAGCCGACCACGATGTACCTCAAGGCCAAGGGTCCCGCCGAGGTCACCGCCGGTGACGTCGCGCCGCCCGCCGGCGTCGAGATCTTGAACCCGGACCTGCACCTGGCCACGATCGGCAAGGGCGGCTCGCTCGAGATGGAGATGACCGTCGAGCGCGGCGTCGGGTACCGCATGGCCGACAAGAACAAGAAGCCGCGCGATCCGATCGGCGTGATCCCGGTCGACTCGATCTTCTCGCCGGTCCGAAAGGTCAGCTACACGGTCGAGAACACCCGCGTCGAGCAGATGACCGACCGCGACAAGCTGATCCTCGATGTCGAGACCGACGGTTCGCAGACGCCTCGCGAGGCGCTGGCGTCCGCCGGCGGGACGCTGCTCGAGCTCGTGAACCTCTTCGCCGACCTCGCCGAGGCGCAGAGCGTGTCGGTGGGTCCGGCCGAGGCCGACGAGCTCCCGAGCGACTACCAGATCACGATCGAGGAGCTCAACCTGTCGGTGCGCTCCTACAACTGCCTGAAGCGCGAGGGCATCAACACGGTCGGCGACGTCGTGCAGAAGTCGGAGTCCGAGCTGATGGACATCCGCAACTTCGGCCAGAAGTCGATCGACGAGGTCAAGCTCAAGCTCGAGGAGCTCGGCCTGGGCCTGCGGGAGGAGTGAGGGCGCGGTGCCGACCCCGAAGAAGGGACCGCGTCTGGGCTCCGGCCCCGACCACCAACGGTTGATGCTGTCGACGCTCGCCAGCCAGCTGTTCATCCACCAGGGGATCAACACCACCGAGGCCAAGGCGAAGCTGCTTCGCCCCTACGCGGAGAAGCTGATCACCAAAGCCAAGAAGGGTGACCTGGCGGCGCGCCGCGAGGTGCTGAAGGACATCCCCGACCGCGACGTGGTGGCGCTGCTGTTCCACGACATCGCGCCGCGGTTCGAGGAGCGTCCGGGCGGCTACACGCGGATCCTGAAGCTCGGGCCGCGCAAGGGCGACGGCGCCCAGATGGCGCGGATCGAGCTGGTCGAGCAGACCTAGGCCGCGCCGGCGCGCTCGCGGTCGGCGAACGACCACCGGAAGCCGGTGGCCGTCGCGGTGAACCCGAGGCGCTCATAGAACGAGTGCGCGCCGCCGCGGTGGTTCGACGACGTCAGCTGCAGCTTGTAGCAGCCGGCGTCGTCGGCCACGCGGACGGCGGCCCGCATCAGCGCGCGGCCGACGCCGCGTCGCCGCCATCCGGGATCGACCACCACGTTGTCGACGAGCGCCCACGCCGCGCCGTCGTGCGTCAGATTGGGGACGACCAGCACGTCGGCCGTGCCGACGGCGAACTCACCACGATCCTCGGCGACGAGGAGCGTGCGGTTGGGGTCGCCGAGGATGCGGCCCCACGTCGCCGACGACCACGCCACGTCGGCCGGCCGCTCGTGGAGATGGCCGAGCAAGGTGCGAACCGCGGCGTCGCCGGTGGTCGCGGGGCGAACGTCGATGGCCATGCGCCGAACCTATCGAACGGGTCCGACGCGGCATACTCCGTCGCGTGAACGTTCCCCGAACGATCCGTGTGGATCTCGCCTACGACGGCGCAGGGTTCCGCGGGTGGGCGGCGCAACGCGACCCACAGATCAGAACGGTCGAGGGCGTCCTGACCGTGGCGCTCGAAGAGCTGCTGCGCGAACCCGTTTCCCTGTCGGTCGCGGGCCGGACCGACGCGGGCGTCCATGCTCGCGGACAGGTGGCGTCGTTCCGGACGACGTCCGCGCGCACGCCCGCACAGATCCGTGACTTCCTGAACGGTCGCCTTGCGCCGGAGATCTCGATCAGCAGGGCGGGCGACGTCCCGGCCGGGTTCGACGCGCGGTTCTCGGCGAGCGCGCGTGAGTACCGCTACGTGATCGACGGATCCGAGGCGCCCGACCCCTTCACCGGCCGGTTCACCTGGCATCGGCCGGGCGCGCTCGACGTGACGCAGATGCGTGATGCCGCGAAGGTGCTGCTCGGCTCGCACGACTTCACGAGCTTCTGCCGCCACCCCGGCGCGGGACGCTCGACGGTGCGCGACCTCGAGCGGCTCAGCGTTCGACGCGGCGACGATCTGGTCGTGATCGGAGCCCGGGCGAACGCGTTCCTGCACCAGATGGTTCGGATACTCGTCGGCACGCTCGTTCACGTGGGGGAGGGCCGGCTCTCGCCGGGGGACGTGCGGCGGATCCTCGCGGCACGGAACCGTTCCCTGGCTCCGAAGGCCGCGCCGGCCCGCGGGCTCACGCTGGAACGCGTCGTGTACGGGCGGCGGCGATAACGGCGCCCGGAGGGGTGGCCGGTCCCTCCGGGCGTGGCGTCCCGATCAGCAGCAGCCGAACGGGCAACAGGGCTCGTTGCCGTATCGCATCGTCGCCTCCTTCCGTGGCGCGCTCCGGGCGCACACATCGATATCCATCGATGTCTGAACGCGCAGGCAGGTTGCCACAAGACATCGAAATCTGTCAATATGCCCCGTATGCGTGCACCGATCGCCGTCCTGGAGCCCACGTCCGCCGTCGCCTGTTGCGCGCCGATCGCCGATCCGGGTCTGAGCGATGACGAGGCCGTCGCGATCGCCGAGCTGTTCCGCGCGCTGGGCGACCCGGCGCGGGTGCGGATCCTGCATATCCTCGCGACGCAGGCCGACGCGGTCTGTGGCTGCGACCTCGAGAAACCGCTCGGCCTGTCGCAGCCGACGGTCAGCTTCCATCTGAAGAAGCTGCACGAGGCGGGGGTGCTCGACCGGGACAAGCAGGGGGTCTGGGTCTACTACTCCTTCAACACAGAGGCCCGGCGCCGGCTGTCCGACGTCCTTCGCCTCGGTCGTGGCCGGACCCACTGAGCCTTCCGGGCGGCTCGGCCGGGGCAGGAAGAACGTTGCGGCGCTTGGGGCTCTCGCGTCGACGGCCACGATCTGCGCCGGGTTCATCCGCCTTTGACGGGCTCGTAGCCGCGCGGGTAACCTGAATGGCCGGTCGGCCCCTGTGGGCCGACATCTCCACGTTTATGAAGACCTACTCGCCGAAGCCTGAGCACATCGAACGCCGCTGGTACGTCGTGGACGCCAGCGGTGTTGTGCTGGGCAGGCTCGCCTCCGAGGTTGCAACGATCCTGCGCGGCAAGCACAAGCCGATGTACGCGCCGCACATGGACACCGGCGACCACGTCGTGGTGGTCAACGCCGACAAGATCGAGCTGACCGGCAACAAGGGCGAGGACAAGTACGCGTACCGACACTCCGGCTTCCCGGGCGGCATCCGCGCGGTCAAGTACAAGGACCTGATGTCGGCGCGCCCCGTCGCGGCGGTGGAGAAGGCCGTCCGCGGCATGCTCCCCAAGAACACGATCGGGCGCCAGATGTTGAAGAAGCTGCACGTCGTGCCCGGGCCGGAGCACCCGCACGCCGCTCAGATGCCGGTGGCGCTGGCGCTCGGCGAGCGTCCGGCGTGGAACGGCCTGCCCGCGAAGCCCGCGCCGGAGACCAAGCCGAAGGCCAAGAAGGCATCGAAGCCAAAGGCGTCCTCGGCCACGCCGAAGACGGCGGCCGCGAAGCCGAAGGCGAAGAGCGCCGCCAAGGCGAGCACCGCCAAGCCGAAGGCGAGCACCGCCAAGCCGAAGGCGAAGAGCGCCACGAAGGCCACCGGCAAGAAGCCGGCGGCCAAGAAGAAGACCGACACCGAGGAGTAAGCACGTGGCCGTGATCGCACCGAAGCTGACGACGGGACGCCGCAAGGGCGCGATCGCGCGCGTCCGGCTCGCGCCGGGCGACGGCGGGTTCACGGTCAACGGCCGGCCGGTCGACGAGTACTTCCCGACCCGCGTGCACCGCATGCTCGCCCGGGGCCCGCTGACGGCGCTCGGCCACGAGCGCGACTACGACGTCTCGGCGACGATCCGCGGCGGCGGCATCGCCGGCCAGGCGGGCGCCGTCCGGTTGGGCATCGCGCGGGCGCTGGTCGAG
>JBJMLQ010000185.1:0-5677 GCA_045805225.1 Actinomycetota bacterium
GAGATAGACGGTGACCCCTCGCTGGAACGACTCGGCGTCGACGGCGCCACCGGGCGCCACGAACGCGGCGACGTCGGCGATCGCGTACCGCACGCGGAAGCCCGCGGCTCGACGCTCTGCATGGTAGGCCTGGTCCAGGTCGCGGCTTCCCGCCGGATCGATGGTCACGAACGGCACGTCACGGGCGTCACGTCGCTCGTTCGCCGTCGCACCGTCGGGGATAGCGGGCCCTCGGGTGGCCGCGTGCTCCGCTTCTTCCTGCACCGCCGGCGGGAAGTCCGCCGGGATGTCGAAGTCGCCTCGGATACGCCGGAACGCGTCGCGGAACGGCGGCAGCTCGACGGGAGCGCGAACGACCGCCTTCGTCATCTCAACCGTCCGCGTGCGCGCGCCGGCGCTCGACCGGACCGGCGCCCGCGGTGTCGGGGTCGTGGGCCGTGATGAACGCGACCGCCTCGAGCGGATCGTCGCAGACGGAGATGAGCTCCTCCCAGCCGGCCACAGCCGCTTGCGTCCGCGCGGCGGCGACGAGCTCGGGGCGGTCGGCCTCGAAGAACCGACGACCGAGGAAGACCATCGGGCTCCGGACCGAATAGAGCGTCAAGCTGTTCTGCGCGGTATCGGTGAAGATCTCCTGCGTCGTGCCGGGTCCGCCTGGCGCGTACACCACGCCGGATCGCGCGATCGCCAGCAGGCCGTTCTCGCGGATGCTGTTCGTGAAGTACTTCGCGATGTGCGTCGCGAACCCGGTGGTCGGCTCGTCGAGATACACCCACGTCGGGACACCGAGGCTCTCGCCGCCGGCCGCCCATCGCCTCCCGACGTCGAGCGCTCGATCGATGTATCGCTCGCGATCGGCCGAGTAGATCGGCGCGTCGGCCAAGATGCCGATCGCGGCCTCGAGCTGATCGTCGTCGAACGGCGCGAACCACGCGCCGAGGTTCGCGGCCTCCATCACGCCGGGACCTCCGCCGGTGGCGACCAAGAAGCCCTCGCGCGTGAGCGCGCGACCGAGCTCCGCAACCGTCCGATAGAGCTCCGCGTCGCGCGGCAGGTCGTGACCGCCCATGACGCCCACCACGCGGCGCCCGTCGACGAGGCGCGCGACCGCTGCGTCGATGGTCGCGTCGTGGAGCGCTCGCACCGCGAGGTCCGGCAGCGACGTTGGCGAGGACGCCGTGAACCACGACGAGATGCGGAGGTCCAGGCTCTCGGAAACCCCGCGCTCGTGGCCGCTCGTCAGCTCGTCGTACCGGTAGAGCTCGGCGCGATAGGGCTCGAAGGGCAGCTCGCTCGAGACCGAGAACGTCGCAGCACCCGATGCCGTCACCACGTCCGACACACCCGGCGCGAACACGCATCCGAAGAACGCGGCGCCGTCGAGCGAGCCCTCGGACCAGTCGATCCGCTCGTCGCGCAGATCAAGCCCGATCACGGCCGCCGCGCGGAGATCCGGCCAGGATGCCGCGAGATCGGCGCGCGAGACGATCAGGCGCCGCGCGTCGTTCATGGCCGAGCCCACCGACGTCATCCCGCGGCGCGTCGCATCGCTCGGTACCGACGGATCAACGAGCTCGTCGACGCGTCGTGGGTGAGGTTCGGCTCCTCGTCGGTCTCGAGCTCCGGCGCGATCACGCCGGCGAGCTGCTTGCCGAGCTCGACCCCCCACTGGTCGAACGCGTCGATGTCCCACAAGGCGGCCTGCGTGAACACCACGTGTTCGTACAGCGCGACGAGGCTTCCCAGCGTCCGGGGAGACAACTCGTCCGCAAGGATCGTCGTCGTCGGTCGGTTCCCTTCCATGACGCGGTGCGGCACCAGGTCCTCCGGCGTTCCCTCGGCCCGCACTTGGTCCGGCGTCTTGCCGAACGCGAGCGCTTCGCCTTGCGCGAACACGTTCGCCATCAACAGGTCGTGGTGGCGACCCATCGGGTTGAGCGACCGGGCGAACCCGATCAGATCGCACGGCACCAGCCGCGTTCCCTGGTGGAGCAGCTGGTAGAAGCTGTGCTGCCCGTTGGTGCCCGGTTCGCCCCAGTAGATCGCGCCCGTGTCGTAGTCGACGCGCGCTCCTGCCACCGTCGTGTGCTTGCCGTTGGATTCCATCGTGAGCTGCTGCAGGTACGCGGGGAAGCGCTTGAGGTACTCGTCGTAGGGCAGGACCGCGACCGTCTGCGCATCGAAGAAGTCGGCGTACCAGAACCCGATCGCCCCCATCAGGAACGGGACGTTGCGCTCGAACGGCGCGGTGCGGAAGTGCTCGTCCATCTCGTGGAACCCGTCGAGCATCTCGTGGAAAAGGTCCGCGCCGATCGCGAGCATCGTCGAGAGGCCGATCGCGCTGTCCATCGAGTAGCGCCCGCCGACCCAATCCCAGAAGCCGAACATGTTGTCGGGATCGATCCCGAACCCGGAGACGGCATCGGCGTTCGTGCTCACGGCGACGAAGTGCTTCGCGACCGCGTCCGCGGCGTCGTCGTCCAGGCCGGACAGGAGCCACTCGCGAGCGGTCGTCGCGTTGGTCATCGTCTCGAGCGTCGTGAACGTCTTGGAGCAGACGATGAACAGCGTCTCGGCCGGGTCCAGGCCGCGGACCGCCTCCGCGAAGGCGGTCCCGTCGATGTTCGACACGAAGCGGAACGTCATGTCGTCGGGGGCGTAGTGCTTCAGCGCTTCGTACGCCATCACGGGGCCGAGATCGGAGCCGCCGATCCCGATGTTCACGACGTTGCGGATCCGGGCGCCCGTGGCCCCCGTCCAGTCGCCGCTCCGCACGCGGTCGGTGAACGTTGCCATGCGGTCGAGCACCTCGTGCACCTCCGCCACGACGTCGGTGCCGTCGACGATCAGATTCGCCGACCGCGGCATCCGCAGCGCGACGTGCAGGACCGCGCGATCCTCCGTCACGTTGATGTGGTCGCCGCGGAACATCGCGTCGATCCGCTCGCGGACGCCCGACTCGTCCGCGAGGTCGACGAGCAGCGACAGCGTCTCGTCGGTCAGCCGGTGCTTCGAATAGTCGACGTACAGACCGGCTGCCTCGACCACCATCCGATCGGCGCGGCCGGGATCGTCGGCGAACAGGTCGCGGAGGTGCACGTCGGCGATCGTCGCGTGATGCCGCTGCAGCGCCTTCCACGCCTCGCGGTCGGTGAGGGGTCGCGTCACCGAGGCGCCTCATCGATCGCGGGGAACGCACCGGCAAGCGTCGGCAGCACGTGGTCGGCCCCGGCGGCCGTGAGCTCCTCGACGGGGTACTTGCCGCTCGCGACCGCGACGGAGACGGTGCCCGCGGCCTTCGCGGCGAGGACGTCCAGCGGCGTGTCGCCGACGACGAAGACGTGGGCCGGGTTCAAGGGGTGGTGGTGCAGCATCGACGCGCGCGCGATCGCCGCGGCGGTGAGCTTCGTTCGGTCGGCCGAGTCGGTCCCGTAGCCGCCGAACAGGAAGTAGCGATCGAGGCGCGCGCGGCTCAGCTTCACGCGCGCGGCGCCCTCCATCGCCCCCGAGACGATGCCGAGCATGATGCCGGCGTCGGACAGGCTTTCGAGACGCTCGGCGGCACCCTCCAACACCTGGTAACCCTCCGATGTTGCGACCTCTTCGGAGAGCCGACGCAGGTAGAGCGCGAAGATCGCGGCGAGCTCGGGTTCGGTCGGCTCGCGGCCGATGGCGCCCTCGAACGTCTTGCGCGCCACGACCGGATCGGTCTCTCCGGCCTCGGTGTGGGACCCGATATCCGCCGGGATGCCGTGCAGCTGCTCGAACGCGAAGCGCCAGCTGCGCGCGCCGGCCCCGCCGCTCGTGATGAGCGTGCCGTCGATGTCGAACAGGACGAGCGCAGGACGAACCGGCATCGGCATCACTTTACGTGGGCGCCTCGATACGCCCCAAGGCGTTTCAGCCGTCGAGACGACCCACGGGGTCCGTGGGATCCGACCGCGACGCCTCACGGTGCAACAACGGTTTCAGCCCGCACGTGGGACGTCGAGGTTCGGTCGCGACGATAGCCTCTCGGCATCTGGTCTGCGCAACGAGGCGGACGAAGGAGGCGAAACAGATGCCAAAGGTCTCAAGTGACAGCGCGCCTCAACGGCAGGAGGCCGGCCCGGTGGTGGATCTGCGCGGCGACCTCGACGGCTACACGGTGACGTTCACGACGCTCGTTGAAGACATCGACGCGACGCCCTTCATGAAAGGACTCCCCGACGACCGCTGCCAGTGCCCGCACTGGGGCTACGTCATTAAGGGACATATGACCGCTCGGTACGCCGATCGTGAAGAGGTCTTCGAGGCAGGTGACGCTTTCTACACGCCGCCGGGCCACATCCCGGTGGCGAACGAGCCGGGCACCGAGTTCGTGTCGTTCAGTCCGAGCGAAGAACTGCGCAATGCCGAGTCCGTCATGATGAGGAACATGCAGGCGATGCAGGGCGGCTCGACCGGTTAGAAGGAGGGCGAGGGCGGGATGACGGAGATGCTGCTCTTCCACCACGCGCAGGGCCAGACGTCCGGCTTCACCTCATTCGCGGAGGAGTTGCGAAGCGCGGGTCACACGGTTCATACGCCCGACCTGTTCGGCGGTCGCACCTTCGACAGCATCGACGAAGGGATGGCGTTCGCGGAGGAGATCGGGTTTCCCGATGAGATCCTGCGGCGAGGAGAGCGGGCGGCGGAAGGATCGCCAGACGCGCTCGTCTACGCGGGCTTCTCCCTCGGGGTGCTGCCCGCACAGAAGCTCGCACAGACCCGCGCAGGCGCTCGCGGCGCGCTGCTCTTCTACTCGTGCGTGCCGCCGTCGGCGTTCGGTGCCTGGCCGGCCCAGGTGCCGGTGCAGATCCACGGCACGGATGCCGACCCGGTCTTCGTCGGCGAGGGCGACATCGACGCCGCCCGGGACGTCGTGGACGCGTCCGACGACGGCGAACTGTTCCTTTATAGAGGTGATCAGCACTACTTCGCCGACTCGAGCCTTGCCTCGTACGATGCCGGGGCCACAGCCCTTCTGACCGAGCGCGTCCTCGACTTCCTCCGGTCGCACTCGAGCTAACGGCAGACGCGAGCGGCGTCAGCGTTGGGCTCGGTCACGCGTCGGCGCGGCCTCTGCGCGCGACGCATCGAGTCGTGCGAGGATCGCCGCGCGCCGCGGCCTCGGGACGATCGCCGCGAGGTCCTCCAGCGCCAGCTCGATCCGGCGGATGACCGACGGTGACCCCGCCGCCGCCAACGTGAGGTCGTCGAACGCCAGGCCGACGTATCCGTCCCACGTCAAGGTCGGCACCGTGAGCCGGACGCTGCCGTCCGAGCCCTCGAAGGTGCCCTGCGGGATCCGCCGTGTGCTCAGCTGGCGCAAGATGTCGTGCAGTCGATCGACGACCTGCGACGCGGTGGTCTGGTCGTTGAAACTTTCGCTCAGCGCTCGTTCAGCGATGTCGACCAGCGTCTGGATCCCGAAGGCGGCGTCTTGATCCATCGTCCGTTCCGGTCCGATCGCCACCGCGCGGCGAGCGGATCGTTCATCGACCCGGTGGCCGTCGCCCCCGTACCGAAACATGGGCGCGCCTTCAGGGATGAACATGCCCGTTCCAACCGTCATGTCAAGATGCACGTCGGCCTGTTCCGCAAGCTCGACGAGCGCCTCATGCTCGATGTGGTAGACGGTGCCGGCTTCCTCCGC
>JBJMLQ010000186.1:0-24953 GCA_045805225.1 Actinomycetota bacterium
ACCGGATCCGCCTCGATCTCGCCGGTGCGGATTGGCCGAACGCATGGCCGCCGCCGTACGCGGCGACGCTCACGATCGACCGCCCGAGCGCGACGCTCGAGCTGCCGGTGCTCGATGGACCCCCCGTCGCCGACCCGCCCGGCGTTCAGGTCATCACCGGCCACCAGCACAGCACGGAGAGCACCGACGACGGGTGGTGGCGCTGGGAGGTCGACGAACCGCATGAAGGCACGCGCCTGGCACGCACCGGCTACGGCAGCATGGGCACGGACCAAGGCGACGCGCGCGCCTACCGCGACCGCTACGAAGGAACGGTCGGCGTGTCCACAGCGGACCCCGGCGTCGCGTTCTCCGATGGCGAGTGCGAGTTCGAGATCGCGTTCGCGGAGGCAACCGTGCGCACGCATTCACGGGTGCGGGTCGACTCCACTGCCGAGGCCTACACCGTGGCGATCGAGCTCACGGCATACGAGGACGGCGCCGACCGGTTCACGAAACGCTGGGACCGCGTGATCCCGCGCGACGGCCAGTAGGTCACAGCCCGGGCGGATGCCCGTGGAACAGCAGCCAGCCCGCGGCGGCGCTCGCGTCCAGCAAGAAGTGACACACGACGAAGGGCCACGCGCGACGCCACTTCAGGAACAGCACGCCGAACAGCGCGCCCATCAACACGTTGCCGACGAACCCGCCCCACCCCTGGTACAGGTGGTAGGAGCCACGCAGCAGCGCCGACGTCGCGATGATGGCGAGCGGCGACCACGCGAGCTGTCGCAGCCGGGTGATGAGGTACGCGAGGACCACGATCTCTTCGAGCAGCGCCGCGCCGGCAGCAGTCATCACGACCGCGAGCCACGTCCACCAGTGGTGCGGCGGCGGCGCAGGCACGACGAACCGGTTCACACCGAGCTTGACGGCCGCGTAATAGATCGCGAGGCCGACGGTGCCGACCACGGCGAACAGCGCGACCCCTCGCGCGAGGTCGCGCGGCGGATCGTCCCACGCAAGCCCGATCGCGCCGACGCGCTCGCCGTCCCGGTGCAGCAGATGGACCACGAGGGCCACGGGCGCGAGGCCGAACACGAACCCGAGGAGCTGGTTGGCGAACAACGGGTTCTGGTCGGCGGCCGAGACCGTGACGCCCCTTAGCGGCGCTTGGAACAGCGAGACGATCGCGTACGCCGCGCTCGCGAGCAGCGACAGCGACAGCACCACGAGGATCTCGCCCCGGATCGTGCGCGCGTCCGGCCGCGTGGGCGCCTGTGCCATCGGTCGAAGCGTAGCCGCCACCGGATATCGCTTCGCCGGGGTGCGCGGTAGGGTCGCGGCCGATGGCGGGCGAGCGCGCGGACGTCGTGGTGGTGGGCGCCGGGACGATCGGCGGCTGGGCGTCGGTGTTCGCGCGCGAAGCGGGTGCGAAACGTGTCGTCGTGCTCGAGCGCGAGATCGCGGGGTCGGGGGCATCGAGCCGCGCCGCAGGGATGGTTCGCGCACAGGGTGGCACCCCCGACACCGTGCGTCTCGGCCGGTGGTCGATCGCCTTCTACGAGGAACAGCGAGAGCGCTACGACACCGACTCGGGGTTCGTCGGGCGCGGCTACGTGATCATGGCGACGACCGCGGCCGAGGAACGCGCGGCGCACGAACGGATCGCGATGCAACGCGACGTCGGCCTCGACGTCCGATGGGCCGGCGCCGACGAGGTGCGCCGGTTGATCCCCGCGATGACCGGCGGACGGTTCCGCGGCGGCTCCTACGTCGCGACCGACGGGTGGGTCGATCCGGTCCGCAACGTGCGCGCGTACGGCCTGGCGATGCAGCGCCGCCGCGTCGAGCTCCGCGAAGGCGTCAGCTACCTCGGGCTGCGGACGAAGGCGGGGCGCCGCGGCCACCGCGTCGTGACCGGCGTCGAGACGTCTGCGGGGACGATCTCGACCGGCACGGTGATCCTCACCGGTGGCCCGGCGATGCAGTCGGTCGCGGCGGCGGCCGGCGCGCGCGCGTGGGTCGGCTACGCCCGCCACATGGTCGTCGTCACCGAGCCGTCACCGGCGCTGCATGCCGACACGACGGCGATGGCGTTCGACATGGGCGCCGGCATCTATTGGCGACCGGAGGAAGGCGGGTTCCTGTGGGGCATGTCGAACCCCGACGAGGAACCCGGTCCGGGTCGCGCGATCGACTGGACCTACGTCCGGAAGATGCAACGCCGGCTGGCGACGCTCGTCCCCGCGACGCGAGACCTCGGCATCAAGAAGGCGTGGGCGGCCACGATCGAGTACACGCCCGACCACCTGCCGCTCGTCGGTCCGCTCGTGCAGCGGGACGGCACGACGCTCGACGGTGCGACCATCGCGAGCGTCTGCGGGCACGGGATGATGTGGGGCCCGGCCGTGTCGCGGATCGCCACGGACCTCGCGCTCGGACGGCGCACGCGTGTGGTGGAGCGCGTGGAGGACTTCCGCATGGATCGGTTCGACGACGCGGGCAACCCGCCGTTCGTCGACCCGGTCGCGCTGCCGTTCCCGGTGCGGGTGGACGACGAACTCAGAGCTGCAGGACGGGACAGGTGAGCGTGCGCGTGATCCCGTCGAGGTCCTGCATCGGCATCACGGTGCCCTTTGCGAGCAGGTCGAGGTCGGCGGCCTCGGCGCGGGCGACGATGTCGTAGGGCCCCGTCACCGGGTCGACGACCATCACGCCTTCGATCTCGCGAACCTGGTCGGTGACCTGTGACGCTTTGCCGACCTCGGTCTGGATCAGGATGTACGCAGTGACCATGCGGGGCCTCCTCGTGCGGTGATGTCCACATGCTCAGGTCGGTTATCGTCAACCGCAAACCTGCAGGTCCTCAACTTAGATCTCGAGCCAGCGAGCTCGCCGCCGGACCCCGTCGATGCCGCTGCCCACAGACCGTTGCCGGCCGGTGTCCAACCCGTGGAGAACTTCGTGGAACGGCATCAGCGCGTACCGGACGCCGGCGCGCGTTCGAAACGCCGGATCGGGCGCGCCGCCGTAGGCACCGAGCGCGCGTTCACCCTCCTCCGGCATCTCGTGCAGCAGCCAGGCGAAGTCCGCCGCGGGGTCGTCGACACCGAGCTCTTCCCAGTCGAGCACACCCGCGAGATCGCCGGTCGCAGACACGAGAACATGTGCGGGGCCGAGGTCGCGATGGGCGAGACAGGGCGCGAACCGCCACAGCGCGTCGGCGCCGACGAACGCGGCCAAGCGCGACCGGATGTGCGCGGCCTCCTCGGCGTCGAGCAACGGCAGCACGCGCTCGGCGAAGCCGTCGAGCTCCGAGCGCATCGCAGCGCGCACGTCGGACGCCGTGCCGCCGCGCGCTCCGACGTATTCCGGCGGCATCAGGTGTAGGTCGTAGAGGAAGCGGCCGAGCCGCTCGGGCCACAGCCCGTCGGGCGCTTCGTCGAGTGGGACACCGTCGATCTTGCGATACGCCATCGCCGGACCGTCCGGATCGATGTGGATCGGTTCCGGCACCAACGCGGGAAGCTCCGCGGCGAGCTCGGGGAGTGTTTCGATCTGCGCGCGCATGCGTTCGGCGGCGCGGTCGTCGCGCGGGAACTGCACGATCCACCCATCGGCGACCTCATATGTGTCGACTGCCCAGCCGGTCCCGATCGGGCGAACGTCCCCCGCGGCCAACTCGGGGAAGGCCGAGGCGACACGCGCGCGCGGATCGACGTCGCCGCTCATACCGTCGGCCCAGTGTCGGGCAGCGTCAGCGGCACGGGATCTTCCTCGACGGCGCGCGGGTCGCGTAGCGCCGGGGTGTTCAGCGCGAACCACGCGACCACCGCCGCCCCGGCCGCGAGCGCCGAGGCCGATCCGTACAACACAGGCGCGCCGAGATGCTCATAGATGAACCCGCCGATGCCGGCGCCGATGATCGGCGCGATCCCGAACGCGACCATCGCCGAGACGGCGTTCCCCGTCGAATACAGGCTCGAGGGCAGGAGCCGTCCGATGATCACGACACCGGTCGTGAACAACAGGCTGAACCCGACGCCCTCCAGGATGGTCAGCACCGACAAGAGCGTCGGGCTCGACACCGATCCCCACAACAGGAACCCCAGCGCGTACACGGCGCACCCGAGCATGTAGACGCGCCGGAGGCCGAGACGCCGCTGCAGCCGCGAGGAGCTCCGCATCGTCGGCACCTCGATCACACCGCCGAGCGCGGTGCCGAGACCGATCAACAACGCCCCGCCACCGTTGTCGGCGATCCGCAACGCGAGGAAGTTCCACGCCGCGTTGAAGCCGATCCAGACCAGCAACGCCGCAGCGAGGTACCCCCAGAAACGCGGCGCCTCGCGGAAGACCGCGCCGACGGCACCGAGCCGCCCGTGTTCCTCGACCGTCGGCCGATCCCGTTCCACGGTGGTCGACCACACCAAGACGACCAATGCGGAGATCGCGAACAGCGGCATCGTCCAGCCCATCCCGAACCGCTCGAGGATCAGTCCGAAACCCAGACACCCGGCCGCGTAGGTCAGGCTCTCCCAACCGCGGATCCGGCCGTAGTCCGACATCCGCTCCTCACCGAGATGCGCGAGCGCCAGGGCGTCGATGTTCGGGCCGGGACCGACGAGGAAGGCGGAGTGGATCGCCGCCGTGATCACGATCCCGGCGAACGCCCAGTGGACGTTCAGCGCCAGTGCCGCGACGGCCGAACCCGCCAGACACATCTGCAACACCGTCAGCCGCCCCCACCGGGTGTCGGCGGTGTGCCCCCAGAACGGGTTCGCGACCATCCGCGCCGCGGCGCAGCACGCGATCACCACGCCGATGCGCGCCGCGTCGAGCCCGTGGTACCGCTCGAGGTACAGCGCGAGGAACGGGAAGAACGCCGCGATCGCGAGCCCGATGCACAGGAACAGCCCCTGGATCTGGGCGGCGTCGGAGACGCGAGGCCTGTGCATCCGACCACGCTAACAGCGGGTCGAACCTCAGACGCTCGCATGGTAGACGTCGACGAAATGCCCGTATCGGTCGGCGATCGCCGTCACGGTCGCGTCGCGGTCGGCCGACCCCTCGACATAGGCGCGCGCGGCGTCCCACCAGATCGACCGGCCGATCGCGAACCCGTCGAAGGTGCCGGCGCCGGCACGGAGCCATCGCTCCACCGCCTCGGTGTCGGCGCCACGGCCGAGCACGACGCACGGCGCGCCGGCGTGGTCGGCGACGGTGCGGCAGTCCTCTTGGCGCTCAAGGCCCTCGATCTTCCACAAGCCCGGCTCGATGCCGGCGCCGCGAAGCTCGTCGATCGCCCCGACGACGAGGCCCGGCCGCGCCGCGGCGTCGTAGTCGTCCGCACGTTGCGACGGCTCGGGCGGCACGAGCAGCTCCAGCAGGAACCCGACCCGGATCTCACGCGCGGCGGCCTGCAGCTCGAGCAGGCGGTCGCGCTGGCGCGCGTTCATCGGCGCGTCGCCCGACGGGTTGTACCGGATCAGCGCCTTGGCCCAGGTCGGCTTGATCGCCTCGAGCCGCTGGCGCCAGTCGGGGTGCTCGAACTCGAGCTCGCGCTTCCCGCTCGCCTCGACGGGCACCGCGAACCGGACGCCCGACGTGCGGAGCCGGTCGATCGCGATCCCGCCGTAGGTCGCGTCGACGAGACCGCCGGCGTCACGACGATCGACCCGGGACCGGCGGATCGCCGCGAGCAGGCCGTCGGCGATCACCGTCTTGATCTCTCGTGCGGTCGAAACCTGGCCCCGCTCGAGCTCGTCGCCGGCTTCGAAGAAGCTCGTCATGAGCGATCGGCGGTGGTCGAAGGCCAGGATGAACGTCGCCATCGCCGCGGATGCTATCGGCGTGCCGGAACGGTGGCCGGTCGGGAACGCGCAGCCCGCTGCGCGTTCGGGTTCGACGGCGGGTCGTTCCCGCTGGCAGACTTCCGGCTATGGCCAAGGTCGCGATCATCGGCGCGGGCAGCGTCGAATTCACTCGGAACATCTTGACCGACCTGTGCAGCGCGCCCGAGCTGCACGGCACGCTCGAGCTCGCGCTCCACGACATCGACGAGGAGCGGCTCGCGTACGCGGAGCGCGCGGCGAACCAGGTGGTCGACCGGCTCGGCGCCGGCTACAAGGTGCACGCCAACGCCGATCGGCGAAAGGCGTTCGACGGCGCCGACTATCTGGTCAACGAGATCCAGGTCGGCGGATACGACGCCACGGTCCGCGACTTCGAGATCCCCAAGCGCTACGGCCTGCATCAAACCATCGCCGACACGATCGGCATCGGCGGCATCATGCGCGGGCTCCGCACCATCCCGGTGATGATCGAGATGGGCAACGAGATGTCGACGCTGTGCCCCGAGGGCCTCCTGCTCAACTACACCAACCCGATGGCGATGGTGCCGTGGGGGATCTGGGCGGGGTCGGCGTGGCCGGCCGCCAACACGATCGGCGTGTGCCACAGCGTGCGCGACACCCACAGCTTCCTCGCCGAGCTCGCCGGTGTGCCCGAGGACCAGGTCGAGTTCCTCACCGCCGGGTTCAACCATCAGTGCTTCGTGTACGTGTTCCGCGACAAGAACACCGGCGAGGACCTCTACCCGCGGATCCGCGAGGCGGTCGACGCGGATCCGGACGGCCTCGGGCGGCGCGTTCGCGTCGAGATCTTCCGACGGTTCGGGTACTTCCCCACCGAGAGCTCCGAACACTCGAGTGAGTACGTCCCCTGGGTGCTGCACCTGCCAGACCAGGTCGAACACTTCCGCAGCGAGATCGACGAGTACATCCGTCGCAGCGACGAGAACCTCGAGGAGTGGGCGGCGCTGAAGGCGCAGCTGGACGCGGGCACCGAGATCGAGCTCGAGCGCAACGATGAGCTCGCCTCGCAGTACATCTTCGCGCTCGAGACCGGGACGCCGACCACGCTCTACGGCAACGTTCGGAACGACGCCCTGATCGACGGACTTCCGACGGACGCGTGCGTCGAGGTTCCGGTCACCGTCGCCGACGGCGCGGTGCAACCGCATCGCGTCGGGCCGATCCCGTCCCAGTGCTTGGGGCTCAACCGGACGTTCCTGAACACGGTCGAGCTGACGGTGCGCGCCGTCGTCGAGGCATCGCGCGAGCACGTCTATCACGCCGCCCTGCTCGATCCGAACACCGCCGCGACGCTGTCCACCAAGCAGATAGTCAATATGGTTGACGACTTGATCGAGGCGCACGGGGACCTGATCCCCGAGGCCATCCGCCGCGGCTGACGCCCGCGACGATGGACCAGCCCACGCTGACCGACGGGGTGGTGTGGCTCACACCCTTCACCGTTGCCGACGGAACGGCCATCGGCGACTTCAACCTCGACGAGGCGCATCGCCTCTGGTTCGACCAGCCCGCGGTGGACCCCGACGCGGACGTCCGGCGTCGGCATGGCGAGGAGGTGGCGGAGCGTTGGCACCGCGCCTGGAGGACGGGTGAAGAGCTCACGTTCGCCGTGCGGCTTGCGTCCGACGGCGACGCGACCGGGATGGCCGAGCTTCGACCGGAGACCGACGGCACGGCCGGCATCTCATACGCGATCGTCCCGGCGTTCCGGCGCCGCGGCCTCGGCGCTCGAGCGGTGAGGCTGCTCGCCGATGCGGGCCTCGACCGGCTCGGTTTCGTCCGGATCGAGCTTCGATGCGACGTCGACAACGTGGCGTCGGCGAGCACCGCCGAGCGCGCGGGCTTCCGGTTCGAACGGATCGATCGCGGCGCGGCGGTCTTCGAACACGTCGAAGGCTGGCGCGACACCCCGCGCGACGAGCGCGTCTACTCCCGCCGTCCGGGCGACGAGACGGGCTAGGCTCGGCCGATGACGGCCGCGTCCGCTCTGTCCACCGTACGCAACCGCGCCCGGGAGGTCACGACCGTCGCGTTCTACGTGTCGGTGACGCTCGCCGCGGAGCTGGCGGCGGCGTCGTCGGATGACTCGAAGGCGATCCTCATCGGCACGCTGTGGGGGACAGCCGTCGGGTTGGCGCTCGCGCACTGGTACGCCCAGACGATCACGGCCGCGATCGCGCGCGGCGCCTTCCGCAGGTCCGACGCTGTGGAAGGCCTACGGGAGATCGGCGCGGCAACCGCCGTTGCGTTCGTACTGACCCTGCCGTTCCTGGTGTTCGAGACGCCGGCGGCGCTCATCGTGTCGCGCTGGGGCGTCGTCATCGGCACATCGCTCATCGCGCTGGCGCTCGCCCGCAGCGCAGGGGCGAGATGGACGAGAGCGTTCGTCGAGGCGGCGATCGTCTTCGCGATCGGCGTGGCGATCGTCGAGACGAAGGCCGCGCTCAGCCACTGATCAGGGGACCGCCGCCGCCACGAGTCGACGAGTGCATGAATCGCGGAACGACTCGCCGGTCAGAAGTGCTTGATCCAAGCCGTCAGCGGATCGACGAGATTGACGCCGGGCCGATCCGGATCGCTCCAGCCGCCGAGATAGACGCCGCCCTGGTCGACGTAGCCGAGCGAGGAATAGAGCGCCCGCGCGGGGGTGAAGTACTCGTCGACGCCTGTGTCGAGGATCATGCCCGGCATGCCTGCCTCGCGGGCGACGCCTTCGATCGCGTCCATCAACGCGCGCGCCGCGCCGCGCCGGCGGTATGCCTCCTCCACGTACAGGTCCTCGACCAGCGCATAGCCGCGCGCCTCGACCATCTCGTCGACGTCGCGGTCGTTCTGCATCCCGACTCCGACGAAGCCGATCGCACGGCCGCCGAGCCACGCGACGAACCACACGCTGTCGCCGGACTCATGCTGCTCGAGCCGCCGCCGGTGCATGTCGGGCGCGCGAGCAGGGAGGTCGGCGATCACCGCCTCGAGGTCGGAGCGATCCAACGGCCGGACGACGATCATCCGACGATCAGGCGCCGTGCGTTCGCGCTGTAGAGGCCGGCGAGCGCATCGCCCGGCAGCGACAGCCCGCTGATCGTCCAACGTCCCTGGCTCGGCGCCTCGTCGGGGTCGGCGTCGTACGCGAACGCTTCGTCGGCGGTCTCGAAGAACCGGCGGTGCACAACGTACGTCGCCCGATCCGGCGGGAACGCGTCGGTGCCGAACACGAAGCGATCGGGATGGCGCTCGAGCAGGTCGCGCGCCGCGCGCGGGACACGCCCGAGCTCCGCGATCCGGGCGGCGACGTCGGCGAAGGCGTTCGGGTAGGTCGAGAGCATCCGATCGACGAACGCGAGGTCCTCGGCCGCGCACAGCACGTGCGCACCGATCCACGTCACGTCGCTCCGACGCGCGACCAACGCCTCGAGCGCATCGAGGATCCGATCGAACGCAGGGAACCGCTCGCGGTCGCCGAACCACCAGTCGGGGTTCTCGAGGAGCTCTTCCAGTCGCTCGTTCCGGTCGTCCAACGGTTCGAAGAACGCTGCCGGGTCGCCGACGTGGATCGTCACCGGCCGCCCCGACGCGGCAACGGCGTCCCACACCGGATCCAGCCGCGGGTCGTCGGGCATCACGAGCGCGCCGCTCGCGTCCCGCAGATGCAGCCCGAGGTCCTTCCACGCCTTGAGGCCGCGCGCGCCGCGATCGAACGCGTCGGCGATCAACGCCCCGAGCGCAGCCCAGCCGTCGCGTGCGAACAGCGCCCGATCCCACTGCGCGAACGTGGCGAACCGTCCGGGGTAGGCGCGGTCGTAACGGTCGAGGTTCGCGTCGAGCTCATCACCCCACATGCCGTCGAGGTTGACGATCGCCTCGACGCCGAGCTCGTCCATCAGCGCGACCAGCTCGCCGACGTCGGGCACCGACCACGTGCCGGTGAGCCAGCGACCGAGATGGTTGTGCGCGTCGATCAGCGGAGACGGCGGTCGTGCGTCGAGCTCCGTCAGCGTGCGCCGCACCATCTGCCGCGGCCGATACGCCCGGAGCGGCAGATCGCGCATCAGACCGTCTCGACGGTGACGCCGGCCTCGCGGAGCGCGCGGAGCGACCGGACGTTCGCGGCCCGGTCGGTGATCAGCGTGTCGACCCGCGACACGGGGCAGATGCGGGCGAACGCGACGTCGCCGATCTTCGACGAGTCCGCGACGACCACGACACGCTGTGCACGCTCGATGAGCGCGAGGTCGGTGTGCGCCTCGACCTCGTGGTGGGTGGTACATCCCGCGTCGGCATCGATGCCGTCGACACCGATCACGACCAGGTCCAGATGCAGCCCGGCGAGCGACGCCTCGGCCAGCGGGCCGACGAGCTCGTAGGACTCCGGGCGCGCGGTGCCGCCGGTGACCACCAGCTTGAGGTTGGGTCGCACGGCGAGCTCGCTCGCGATGTTGAGCGCGTTCGTCACGACCGTCAGCCGCTCGCGATCGACGAGCTCGCGTGCCACCTCGGTACAGGTCGTGCCGCCGGTGAGACCGAGCGACATGCCGTCGGTGACGAGCCTGGCGGCGGCCTGCGCGATCTTCCGCTTCTCGTCGTGATGCCGCGCGCCCTTGTAGCGGAGCGGCAGCTCGTAGAGGACACCCATCGTCACCGCGCCGCCATGCGTGCGCGCGAGCAGTCGTTGTTCCTCGAGGAGCTCGAGATCGCGACGGATCGTCGCCGCAGACACGGCGAGGCGCGAGGCAAGGTCGGCGACCTCGACGCTCCCGTCGGTCGAAAGGTCCGCGAGGATCGCCGAGAGTCGTTCGGCCTGATGCACGCCGCGGAAGATACACCCGGTCTGTACGTTCATGCACGTTCCGGCTTGACTCCGAACAATATCGAGCAATAGCCTGCGGCACAGATGAGCCTCACCTCGGAGGAGATCGCCTCGCAGCCGGCGTGCTGGCGCGAGGCGGCGGCGCTGGCGGCCGAGTCGGTGCTGGCACTCCCCTACGCCGGTGAACGCGTCGTCGCGCTCGGGTGCGGAACCAGCTGGTTCGTCGCGCAGGCGTACGCCGCCCGCCGGGCGGAGCTCCACTGGGCCCTTGGCGTCACCGACGCATACACGCCGACCGAGCTCCCGATCGAGCGGCCGATCGACCGGACGATCGTGATCACCCGAAGCGGCACCACCACCGAAGCGATCCATGCGATCGAACGGATGCAGGCGGAGGCGACGTTCACCACGGTGATCACGGCCGTGCCGGATTCGCCGGCCGCCCAGCTCGCGGGGCACCTGATCACGCTGGAATTCGCCGACGAACGCTCGGTCGTCCAGACGCGGTTCGCGACCAGCGCCCTCGCGTTGCTCCGGACGCATCTCGGCGAGGACCTCGAGCCGGCGATCGCCGACGCCGAGCGCGCCGTCACGATGCCCTTGCCGCACGACCCCGCGAGCTTCGACCACTTCGTGTTCCTCGGCGCGGGGTGGAGCGTCGGGCTGGCCAACGAGGCAGCGCTCAAGCTCCGCGAGTCGGCACAGGCGCACACCGAGAGCTACCCCGCGATGGAGTACCGCCACGGCCCGATCAGCGTGGCGGGGCCCTCCAGCCTGGTCTGGATCCTCGGCTCCCCCGACGCGAGCGTCGCCGACGATGTGGCCGCGACCGGAGCAACCGTCCGGGTCGGTGAACTCGACCCCATGGCGGAACTCGTACTCATCCACAGGACGGCGGTGGCGCTCGCGGAGGCCCGCGGGCTCGACCCCGATCATCCGCGCCATCTGACTCGGTCGGTGGTGCTCCAAGAGGAGGGAACCCCATGAGGAGCCGCAGGAAGACACGCACGCTGATCGTGCCGGCGGTCGCTGCCATCGCCCTGATCGCCGTCGCGTGCACGTCGGGGTCGGACTCGGGCTCGACGAGCGGATCGCCGGGAGGATCCGGCGCACCGATCGAGCTCACGATGTGGCACGGCTACGGCAAGGTGATCGACAACCAGGGCCAGACCAACTACGAAGCCAAGTCGCTCACCGACCTCGTGGACCGATACAACGCGATGAACACCGGCGTGCACGTGAACCTCGACTACATCGGGACGAACGACAACGCCTTCGACAAGCTGACCGTCGCGCTGAACGCCGGCGAGCAGCCGGACATCACCTACCAATACGGCACGTCGATGCCGCAGCTCGCGACGGCGCCCGGGATCATGGATCTCACCGACAAGGTGCAGGACCCGAGCTACAACTGGAACGACTTCTCGGAGGGCGCGCGCGCGGCCGCGACGGTCGACGGCCACGTGTACGGGATTCCCGCGTTGATCGACAACCTCGCGATCGTCTACAACAAGGATCTGTTTCAGCAGGCCGGCGTCTCCCCCCCGACGGCGAACTGGACCTGGGACGACTTCACCGCGGCGGCCAAGGCGCTGACGGACCCCTCGAAGAAGCAGTACGGCTTCGCGTTCCCGATCGACGCGAGTGAAGACACCGTCTGGCACTACGACGCGATGCTGTGGGAGGCCGGGGGCGACATCCTGAACTCGGACAACACCCAGGCCGCGTTCAATTCCGATGCAGGCGTCGAAGCGCTCACGACGTTGCAGCAGATGGCCGTGACCGACAAGTCCGTGTACCTCGACCAGCAGAACACGGGGAAGATCGAGCAGCTCTTCAACGCGGGGAACATCGGCATGCTGGTCACCGGCCCGTGGGATCTCTCGAGCCTCCCCGACATCAACTACGGCGTGCAGATCATGCCGTCGTACGCCGGCGGATCGCATGCGACGATCGCGGGCCCGGACATGTGGGTGATGTTCGACAATAATGGGCACGGCGAGGCCGCGTGGCAGTTCATGCAGTGGCTCACGGCGGCCCAACAGGTGAAGGCGGACTCGCTCGAGAGCGGTCACCTCCCGATCCGGAACTCCGTCGTGAAGGAGCCGGGATTCCTCCAACAGTTCGACAAGAAGTTCCCGGGTGAGGGACTCTTCGCCGAGAACCTCGCGAACGTGACCAAGGCGCGGCCGGTGATCACGAGCTACAACCAGATCAGCACGATCATGGGACAAGCCATCGTGAAGGTGATGCTCGGACAAGGCGATCCCAAGGCGACCCTGGATGATGCGGCGAACCAAGTGAACCAGGCGCTGGCGGGAGGCTAGATGGCGGCGGTCGCCGCACGGCCGCATCGTGACGCGCCGGGCTTCGCCCGGCGCGTCATGACCTCCGACCATCTGGCCGGCTGGCTGTTCGTGGCGCCCGCAGTGTTCCTCGTCGCGCTGTTCAGCATCTTCCCGATCATCTGGGGTTTCATCCTGTCGTTGCAGAAGGCGAACCTGATCTCGCCGAATCGGCCGTTCGTCGGATTCGACAACTACACGCACATCGCGAGCGACCCGCTCGCGAAACAGGCCGCCGTGAACGCCGTGTACTACACCTTCCTGTTCGTCCCGATCTCGATCATCATCGCGCTGTTCCTCGCGATCGCGTTGAACCAGAGGATCCGGTTCGTCCGTTTCTACCGTCTCGCGGTGTTCATCCCGGTCGCCGTCTCGACGATCGCGACGGGCGTGATGTTCATGTGGGTGTTCGACGCCAACTTCGGCCTCGCGAACTGGGCGCTCGGGGCGGCCGGCCTCGGGCCGTTCGGGTGGTTCGACTCACCGCAGGGGGCGATGCCCTCGCTGGTGATCATGACGGTCTGGGGCTGGCTCGGGTTCGACGCGATCATCTACCTGGCCGCGCTGCAGGGCGTGCCGCACGAGCTCGTCGAGGCCGCCGCGGTGGACGGCGCGTCACGGTGGACGATCTTCCGTCACGTGACCCTCCCCTTGCTCGGCCCCGCGACCCTGTTGCTGGTCGTCTGGTCGACGATCAGCGCGGTCCAGCTGTTCGACGAGGTGTTCTTCGTCACGCGCGGTGGGCCGCTCGGACGCACGAGCGTGCCGGTCTTCTACATCTACAAGCTGGCGTTCACGAGCAACTACGGATTCAGCGCCGCCGGCTACGCAGCCGCGCTCGCGTACGTCCTGTTCGTCGTGATCTTGATCCTCACGCTCGTCCAGTTCTGGCTCGGCAACCGGGTGGTGCATTACTCGTCATGAGCGTGAAACCCGACGTCCGGGCGGTGGGAACGATCCCCACGGCGACAGACACCACCGCACTGCGAGGCGAGACCGGGATGGTCGAGGGACGGCGCGCCCGGTGGCTGCCGTTCAGCCCGTGGCACTTCGTGCTGATGCCGGTCGCGATCATCATGCTCGTGCCGCTGCTGTGGGTGGTCATGACGTCGCTCGAGACGCTCGCTCAGACCCAGCATTTCCCGCCGATCCTGTGGCCGGGCTCGTTCCAGTGGTCGAACTATCCGCACGCCTGGTCCTCGGTGCCATTCGGCACGTGGTTCATCAATACGACCGTCGTGACGGTTGCGGTCGTCGCGTCGAACCTGTTGCTCTGCTCGCTCGCCGCCTACGGGTTCGCGCGGATCCGGTTCTTCGGCAAGGGCGTCGCCTACTTCTTCCTGCTCGCCACGCTGATGATCCCGATCCAGGTCGTGCTGATCCCGACGTTCTTGATCGTCAAGCAGATGCACCTGATCAACACGCTCGGGGCCCTGATCGTGCCGAACCTCGCGAACGTCTTCGGGATCTTCTTGCTGACGCAGTTCTTCCGGACGCTGCCCATCGAGCTCGAGGAGGCCGCCCGGATCGACGGCGCGTCGCGGCTGACGGTGTTGTTCCGGATCGTCCTGCCGCTGTCCCTGCCGGCGCTCGCCACGCTCGCGGTGATCCAGTTCCTGTGGACGTGGAACGACTTCCTGTGGCCGCTGGTGACGATCTTCAACGAGAACGTGTTCACGATCCAGCTCGGTCTCCAGAGCTTCCAAGGGTCGCACGTGAACGACACGAACCTGCTGATGGCCGGCAACGTGATGAGCATGCTGCCGATGCTGATCCTGTTCATCGCCGCGCAGCGGTACTTCGTGCGCGGCATCGCGACCCAGGGGCTGAAGGGATGAGGCCGTGACCGACGTCGTCTTCGAGAACGTCTCCAAGGTCTTCCCGGGCCCGATGGTCGCGGTCGACGATCTGTCGCTCGACGTCGGCGACGGCGAGTTCTTGATCCTCGTCGGGCCTTCGGGGTGCGGGAAGTCGACGGCGCTTCGCATGGTCGCGGGGCTCGAGAAGATCAGCGCTGGCAAGATCGTCGTCGGCGGCGAGGTGATCAACGACATCCCGCCGAAGGACCGCGACATCGCGATGGTGTTCCAGAACTACGCCCTGTATCCGCACATGACGGTCGAGAAGAACCTCGGGTTCGCCCTGCGCCAGCGCAAGATGCCGAAGGACGAGCTCGACCAGCGCGTCCATTCCATGTCCGAGCTGCTCGGCCTGGAGGAGCTGATGAAGCGCCGGCCCGGGCAGCTCTCGGGCGGGCAGCGGCAACGCGTGGCGATGGGCCGGGCGCTCGTCCGGGAGCCGCGAGTGTTCCTGCTCGACGAGCCGCTGTCGAACCTCGATGCGAAGCTCCGGGTGCAGATGCGTGCGGAGCTGAAGAAGCTGCATCACCGGCTCGAGATCACGACGATCTACGTCACGCACGATCAGGTCGAGGCCATGACGCTCGGCGACCGGATCGCGGTGTTGTCCGCAGGCAAGCTCCAGCAGCTCGGCGCACCGCAGGACGTGTACGACCGCCCGGCGAACGTGTTCGTCGCCGGGTTCATCGGATCGCCGCCGATGAACCTGCTCCAGGGCACGGTGCGCGACGGCCAGGTCGAGGCGGGCGACCTCACGTTCGCGCGCGACGGCCTGACCGACGGCACGGTGATCGTCGGCATCCGGCCTGAGGGCCTTCGACCGGTCGGTGACACCGACCCCGGGCCCGGGTTGGCGGTGCAGGTCGACGTCGTCGAGCCGCTCGGCGACGAGGTCCTGGTGCACGGGACGGTCGCGGCGCGCGACGCGGGCGTGAAGATCGAGCCCGAGGAGGCGACGCTGCTGGTCCAGACGTCGGATCGCGCGGCGGTGACCGTCCGGCTGGAGCCCGACATGCGACCCGCCGAACGAAGCACGCTGCACCTGCACGTCGATCCCATCACGGTGCACCTGTTCGACGCGGCCACGGGCGCGGCGCTGTAGGTCAACCGCGGCCCCGCGGTTCGCGGTACCGTCCGGCGATGAACGCGGATGACGAGGCCGTCGCCCGTGGGCGGGCGGCGCTGGCGCGGCGATCGTGGACGGAGGCTCGGCACGCGTTCACCGAGGCACTCGCCGTACACGACCGCCCCGACGCCTTTGAGGGACTCGCCGAGGCAAGCTCGTGGCTCGACGACGACGGCGCGATCGACGCCTACGAACAGGCCTATCGCCTCTATCGCGAGGCCGGCGACGACATCGCGGCCGCACGGGTCGCAGCGTTCACGGCGATGGCCGTCCACGACTTCCGGGGACAGCTCGCCGTTGTCCGCGGGTGGCTTGCCCGCGCACGAAGCCTCACCGAGAACGACCCCGATGCGGCGGGTGTCCACGCCCTGGCCGTCGGGCTCGACGGGTACATGACGTTGCTGCGCGACTCGCAGCCGGCGGCGGCGCTGCCGTTGATCCACGAGGCCCGGAGCGTGACGCACGACCGAGGCGAAACCGGACCGGAGATGACGATGCTCGCGCTCGAGGGATTGGCGCACGTGACGCTCGGCGATGTCGCCGAGGGGATGCGGATGCTCGACGAGGCGAGCGCCGCGGTGACCGCCGGCGAGGTCGCCGAGCCGGTCTTCGCCTCGACGATCTACTGCTTCGTCATCAACGCGTGCGAGCGCGTCCGCGACGTCGACCGAGCGGGCCAGTGGTGCGACGCGATGGCCGCGTACTGCGAGCGCACCGGCGACGAGGCGATGGGCCAGCAGTGCCGGACGCTGTACGCGGGCGTGCTCCTGTCGCGCGGCGCATGGCACGAGGCGGAGTCGTCGTTGCAGGACGCGACCGGACGCCTGCGCGCGACGCGCCCCGCGATGGCCGCCGACGGACTGGTCCGGCTGGCCGATCTCCGCCGTCGTCAGGGCCGGCTGGACGAGGCGGAGGCGCTGTATCGAGAGCTCCACGGCGAGCCGTTCCGAACGCAAGCCGAGCCGCTCGCAACGCTCGGGCGGGGCGAGCTCGCGCTGGCGCGCGGCGACACGGCCGGCGCGGTCGACGACGCCGAGCGTTACCTCCGGATGCTGGAAGACGACGAGCGCGCGCGTCGCGCCGCCGGACTCGAGCTGCTCGCCCGCGCGCACGCTGCCGGCGGTGCCCCATCGGCCGCGAGGGCAACGGCGGCAACGCTTGGCGCGATCGCCGAGCAGCTCGGGACGTCCGCGGTGCTCGCGTCGGCGTCGCTCGCCGACGGCGCGGCGAGCCTCGCCTCGGGCGAGCTCGAGCGGGCACGCACCGCCCTGGAGGACGCCGTCGACCGGTTCGACCGTGCCGGCGCGCCGTACGACGCCGCGATCGCCCGGGCCTTGCTCGCCGCGGCCCTCAGTGCGTCGGGCCGGTCGGATCGAGCGCAGGAACAGGACCGGATCGCGACCGGCGCCCTCGAGTCGATCGGAGGCGCCCGGCCGTCGTGGATCCCGGACGCGGCGGCCGCTCCCGTCGACGACCCGGCGGGGCTCAGCGCGCGCGAGCGAGAGATCTTGGCCCTCATCGCGTCGGGGCTCTCCAACGACGACATCGCGCGCAGGCTCGTCTTGTCGATCAGGACCGTCGAGCGGCACGTGTCCAACATCTACGCGAAGCTCGGCGCCGACGGCCGCCACGCCAGGGCCGTCGCGACCGCGTACGCGCACCAGCACGCCCTCGTCTGAGGCCTGCGTGTCGCGTTGCGTGTCGGCACCGATGCTGCGCCCGGGGCTGGGTTCTACCTTCGCATCGTTCCCGAGCGCACAGGAGGTGCGACATGGCGAAGGTCTCGAAGAACACGGCCGGCGAGGTCATGGCGGTGGAGGGCTACGAGGGCCGCTCCCAGGACCTCGGTGGCTACACCGTCTCGTACGAGTCGTTCACGAGCGACCAAGATCCGGCGCCCCTGTTCCAGGGGCTCCCGGACGACCACTGCCAATGCCCGCACTGGGGCACGGTGGTCACCGGCGAGCTCACCTACCGATACAGCGACGGCACGTCGGAGACGATGCGAGCCGGTGACGCGTACTACGCGCGGCCCGGGCACCTGCCGCTGTTCACGGCGGGCACCGAGACCATCGAGTTCAGCCCGACGGACGGGCTTGCCGAAACCGTCGCGGTGATCGCGAAGAACCTCGAGGGGATGCAGGCCGCGCAAGCCTGACCGACGCGGGTGAGCGGGGGTCCCGCAGGGCCTCCGCTCACGCCGTTGGCTCGAACTCCTCAGACGATCCTGACCTGGGCCTCGGCGGCGAGCGCAACCCCACGCGCGGGGTCAAGCTTGCCGGCGCCGGCGATCTCCGCGTTGGCCGTGGCGGCTCCGAGCGCGAGACAGAGGGAACGCTCCCACCCGTCGCCGCGATCGAGCCCCGTGATCAGGCCGGCGAGGAACGCGTCGCCGCTGCCGACCGGGTAGCGCCCGCGCACATAGAGCATGCCCTCGTAGAGGGTGCCGTCGGGCGCCGCGAGCACCACGCCTTCGGCGCCACGCGTCACGAGCCCCGCGTGGCCGTCGCCACCCGCGAGGTCGCGGAGCTTCGCCGCGGCCGTCAGCGCTTCCTCGCGGCGCGCCGTCGGCACCCCGAGCAGCTCACGCGCCTCCGCCTGATTGACCTTGACGATGTCGGGTTGCGCCTCGAGTGCGAGCCGCAACCGCTCGCCCTCGGCGTCAAGCGCGACCTGGACGCCTGCAGCACGGGCCTCGGCGACGAGATCGCGGTAGCCGTCGTCGGGCGCGCCGCGCGGCAACGACCCGCTGATGGTGAGCCATCCACCGGGCGCCCATGCCTCGGACGCGACGTGGACAAGCTCCGTCCACGACGACTCCGGTGCGACGGCGCCATGCTCATAGAACTCGGTCAAGCTCCCCGTCTCGCGGTCGGCGACCGACAACGACGAGCGGTTCTCGGCGTGGGTCCACACGTACGCGCCGCGCACGCCCTCCGCGGCCAGCTGTTCCTCGAGCCACCGGCCGGTGTGGCCGCGCAGAAGCGCAACGGCGGTCACGTCGCCGCCGAGCGCGTGGGCGGCTCGCGCCACGTTCAGCCCCTTGCCGCCGGCGACCTGCACGAAGCCTTGCGGCCGGTGGATGTCGCCTTTCACCAATCGGTCGATCTCGAACAGCTTGTCGATCGACGGGTTCGCGGCGAGGCAGACGATCACGCTGGGGTCCCTTCGAGGAACGCGAGCGCTTCGTCCATCGTCGCCTGCGCGGTCGTCCCGCCCATCGCGCGGGTGGACAAGGCCCCGCACGTGTTCGCGAGCGCGAGCGCGCGCTCGAGCGGCGCGCCGTCCAGCCACGCGGCAAGGAACCCGGCGTCGAAGGAGTCGCCCGCGCCGGTCGAGTCCATCGGCGTGACACGCACCGGGTCGACGCGATGGGTCACGCCGCCGCTGCACGCGATCGCCCCGCGATCGCCGTTCTTAACCGCGACCACGCCTGCGCGCTCCGCGAGCGCGCGCCCGGCGGCGTCGAGGTCGGAGGTGTGCGCGATCCGTGTCGCCTCCATCGCGTTCGGCAAGAACACGTCGGTCACCGCAAGGACGTCGAGCAGGCCGCCGTTCCAGCGCGCGCTCGGGTCCCAATTGGGATCGACCGAGGTCGTGCCGCCTCGCCCCCGCACGCCGAGGAACACGTCGGACAGCGATCCGATCAGCGCGGCCTGCAGGAAGTACGAACTCACGTGGACGTGTCGCGCCCGCTCGAGCAACGCGGGCTCGATGCGCTGGGCGGAGAGCCCGGCGATCGTGCCGGGCATCGTCAGGATCGCGCGGTCGTCGGGGCCCGAAAGCACGACGGTGACACCCGTCGGTGTCTCGGGATCGACCTGCACGGCGGCCACGTCGACGCCATGGGCGGCCAGACCGTCGATCACGAACCGCCCGAAGAGGTCGTCGCCGACCACCGCGGCGATCGCGACGCGGAGCCCGAGCTTCGCCGCGCCGCACGCGAGGATCGCGCCCGAGCCGCCGATCGACAGGCGCGCGTCGTCGACGAGATGCTCCGCCTGACCGAACGCCGGGACGACGTCGCCGCCGTGCAGCACCAGGTCGGGGTTCGCGTCGCCGAGCACAAGCAGGTCCAGGTCGCCCGCCACCCGAGCACCTTACGCCATGGCGATATCGCTACGATGCGACCGTGCCCTCGGTGCGTCTCGTGCGGGGCGACATCACCGCGCAGGAGGTCGACGCGGTGGTGAACGCGGCCAACCGCTCCCTGCTCGGTGGCGGCGGGGTCGACGGCGCCATCCACCGGCGAGGCGGCGACGCGATCATCGAGGCGTGCCGACGGCTGCGCGCGACCACCCTGCCCGACGGCCTGCCGGTCGGCGACGCCGTCGCCACCACGGCCGGCGCGCTGCACGCGCGGTGGGTCATCCACACCGTCGGGCCGATCTACTCGGGAACCGACATCGACGCGGCGCTGCTGTCGGCGTGCCACGCTTCGAGCCTGCGCGTCGCCGACGAGCTCGGGGCGAGAACGGTCGCGTTCCCCGCGATCTCGACCGGGGCGTTCGGCTACCCGGTGGAGGACGCAGCCGCCGTCGCGGTCGGCGCGGTCCGCGAGGCCCAGACGTCGGTGCGAGAGGTGCGCTTCGTCCTGTTCGACGCCCGGTCGCTCGCCGCGTTCGAGGCCGCCGCCGCGACGCCGGGGTGAACCGAGCCCGCTGCTAGCATCACGTACCGATGAGCGACCTCTCCAACGTTCGAGACGTGCACGACCGGTTGCCCGAGATCCAGCTGGTGGACGTCCGCGAGCCCTACGAATGGGAGGCCGGCAGGGTCGACGGGGCGATCCACATCCCGGTCAACGCGATCATGTCGGGCGCCGGCGGCGACCTCGACAAGGACGCGCCGGTCGCGGTGATCTGCCGCACCGGCAACCGGAGCGAGCTCGCGACGATGATGCTGCAGGCGCGCGGGTTCGACGCGCACAACGTCGAGGGCGGCATGGAGGCTTGGGAAGCGGCGGGTCTGCCGTTCGAGGCCGCCGACGGCTCCCCCGGTCGCGTCGCCTGAGCGCACGTCGTCGATGGCGGCGCCGCTTCCGCTGATCCTGCTTCCTCCGTCCGAAGGGAAAGCGCTGGGCGGCACCGGCGCGGCGTGGACGCCCGGCGCCATGGCGATCGACCTCGACGACCAGCGGCGCACGGTGATCGCCGCTCTGGCCGGCGCGATGCGCGGGACGGAGGCCGAGCGCGCGAAGCTCCTCGGCGTCTCGGGCCGAACGCTCGCCGACGCGAGCGCGGCCGATCGGCGTGTGACGAAGAGCCCGACACTGCCTGCGATCGAGCGGTACACCGGCGTCCTGTACGACACGCTCGATCATCTCTCGCTCACCCGGGCGCAGCGCACACGCTTGGGCGCGAGCGTGGTGATCGTCTCGGGCCTCTGGGGCGCCGTGATGCCGGGCGATCCGGTGCCGGCCTACCGGCTGAAGATGAGCGCCACGCTCCCCAAGCTCGGCAAGCTCTCGAGCTGGTGGCGCGACCCGCTGACCGCCGCTGTGGTCGAGCTCGCGCGCGGCCGCCCCGTTTGGAACCTGCTGCCGAAGGAACACGACGCCGCTTGGGCGCCGCCGGCCGATCGAGATCAGTACGTCGTGCGGTTCTTCGACCGGCAGCGGGATGGGTCTCTGGTCGCGGTGTCCCACGACAACAAGTCGCTGAAGGGTGCGCTCGTCCGGTACCTCGTCGCGCATCCCAACGCCCAGCCGGCCGACCTCGCCGCATGGAAGCATCCCGCGCGATACCGGTACAGCAAGCGGGCGTCGGGGCGCGACGGCGCGACGACCGTCGTGGCGATGGTCCGGCGCTGAAGCGGCGTAGCCTGTCCCGGTGACGGACCTGGTCGGCGCCCGGCGGGACCTCGAGGCCGCCGTCGGTCCCGGCGCGGTGGTCGATGACCCACTCGAACGGCGGCTCTACGCGCGTGACGCGTCGCTCGTCGAGGGCTCCGCAGGATTGCTCGTGTTCCCGACGAGCGCCGAGGAGGTTGCCGCGTGCATGGCGGTGGCGCGCGACCACGGGTTGCCGGTCGTGCCCCGCGGCAGCGGCACCGGTCTCGCGGGCGGCGCGACGCCGCTCGACGACGCGATGGTGATCGTCACGACGAAGATGCGCCGCATCCTCGAGGTCCGGCCCGAGGACCGCCTCGCGTGGGTCGAGCCGGGCGTCTTCAACCTCGACCTCGCGAACCACCTGGCGCCGACGGGATTCACCTATGCCCCGGACCCCTCGTCGCAACAGGTCAGCTCGATCGGGGGCAACGTGAACACCAACGCCGGCGGGCCGCACTGCCTCGCGTACGGCGTGACCTCGGCGCACGTCCTCGCGCTCGACGTCGTGCTCGCCGACGGTACGCGTGTACGGGTCGGCGCCGAGGGACCGGCGGCACCGGGCTACGACCTCCGTGGGGTCGTCGTGGGATCGGAGGGCACGCTCGGCGTCGTCACGGCGGCGTGCGTGCGGCTGACGCCCATCGCCCCGGCCGTGCGCACGATGCTGCTGGACTTCGCGCGCGTCGAGGACTGCGCCGCGACCGTGTCGTCGATCGTCGCGCGCGGCGTCGTGCCGGCGGCGCTCGAGATGATGGACCGCGGCATCGTTCGAGCCGTTGAAGCGTTCGCGCACGCGGGCTATCCCACGGATGCGGCCGCGGTGCTCCTCATCGAGGTCGACGGACTGGACGCCGCCGTCGCGGCCCAGGCGCGCGAGGTCGAGGCCGCCGCACGGGAGCACGCCGTCGGCACGGTCCGTGTCGCCGCCGACGACGACGAACGCGCTCTCATGTGGAAAGGAAGGAAGTCGGCGTTCGGCGCGATCGCGCGCATCGCCCCGCACTATCACCTCCACGACTGCGTCGTGCCGCGCACGAAGCTGACCGATGTGCTGGTCGGCGTGTACGCGATCGCGAAACAGCACGAGCTGATCGTGACCAACGTGTTCCACGCGGGTGACGGCAACCTGCACCCGCTGTTCTCGTTCGACCTGTCGGTGCCCGGCACGCTCGAGCGCGTCCTGGCCGCCGCCGATGAGGTCGTGCGCCTGTGTGTCGACGCCGGCGGCGCCCTGTCGGGCGAGCACGGGATCGGCCTGGAGAAGCGCGACTTCATGCCGTTGGTCTTCACCGCCGAGGACCTCGACGCGCAAGCGTGCCTCCGAGCGGCGTTCGACCCCGACGGGCGTATGAACCCGCAGAAGGTCCTGCCGGCCGGCGCCCGCTGCGGCGATTTCGCGGCCGCAGCGTTGGCGCGCGCCGGCGCGCTCCCGGAGGGCACGTGGATCTGATCCATCCGTCCGACGAGGCCGGCGTCGCGGACGCGATGCGCGCAGCGTCGGCCGCCGAAACCGGCGTGCTGGTCGTCGGCGGCCGACAGCACATGCACGCGGCGGACCCGTCCGAGGCCGACGCGGAGCTGTGGACGACCGGGCTGGATCGGGTCGTCGCCTACGACCCGGCGGAGATGCTGTGCGTCGTCGAGGCCGGGATGCGTCTCGCGACCCTCCGGCGACTCCTCGCCGACGGCGATCAAGAATGGCCCGTCGACGAACCGGACGACGCGACCGTCGGGGGCGCGATCGCGGCCGACGTGGCGCTCCCCCGGCAGCTCCGGGTCGGCTGTCTGCGCGACACCGTCGTCGAGATGGCGTTCGTCACCGGCGACGGACGGCGGATCCGCAGCGGCGCTCGCACCGTGAAGAACGTCACGGGCTACGACCTCCACCGATTGCTGACGGGGTCGCTCGGCACGCTCGGGGTGATCACGCAGGTCGCGCTCAAGGTCCGGCCCTTGCCCAAGCTGGCGCGAACACTGGTCACCCGCGAGGGAGGGATCGAGCTCGCGACACGCCTGCTCGAGGCGGTGCCGCTCCCCGCCGCCGTGGTCGCCGAGCACGACCGGGTCCTGCTGCGTCTCGAAGGCTGGCCGGAGGAGGTGGCCGAGCAAGCTCGTCTCGCCAACGAGGTCGCCGTCCTCGCCGACACGGACCCGTCGGCGTGGCTCGAACCGGCCTTCCCGGACGCAGCGATCCTCGCCCGGGCCGCCGTGGTCCCGTCAAAGCTCGCGGCGTGCGCGGACGGCTCCGACCGCTTCCGCGCCCTGCTGGGCGTTGGCTACGCGTGGATCCCGTGCGACGACGAACGGGGGCTCGCGCGGCTCCGTGAACGCGTCGCGTCGCTCGGCGGGATCGCACCCGTGGTGCGTGGGCCCGGCGGCCCCGGCCCGGCCGATCCGGTGACGCTCGCGATCGGCGGCCGCCTGAAGGCGGCGTTCGACCCGGCCGGCGTTCTCGCGCCCGGCGCGTGGTCGAGCTAGGCGCTGCCCGCCGAGCGCCCGCCCGTCGCCGCGCGGAGTCTCCGGCCGGCCTCCTCGAGCGTCTCGAGCCGCTTCGGGAACGCGAACCGAAGCAGATGCGAGCCGAGCGCCGGCTCCGAGAAGAACGACGAGCCCGGAACCGCGGCGACGCCCACGCGCTCGACCAGGTGTCGCGCCGCGGCCGTGTCGTCACCGAACCCGAGCGACGAGACGTCCGCCATCACGTAGTAGGCGCCGGCCGGCGCATCGGCGGCGAGCCCGGCGTCACCCAGCACGCGCATCATGACGTCACGCCGCTGCTGATACGCCGCGCGCGTCCGCTCGTAGTACTCCGGCGGCAGGGCAAGCGCCGCGACGCCTGCGAGTTGCAGCGGCGTCGCGGCCGCGACGGTCAGGAAGTCGTGCGTCGCGCGGATCCCCGCCATCAGCGGCGGAGCGGCGATCGCCCAGCCGACCCGCCATCCGGTCACCGCATACGTCTTGGACAGCGCGCTGATCGTGACCGTGCGCTCGGCCATCCCCGCGAGCGTGGCGATCGGCACGTGCGTCGCGCCGTTGTAGGTGATGTGCTCGTAGATCTCGTCGGTGATCGCGATCGCATCGTGGCGAACGCAGAGCTCGGCGATCTGTTCGAGCTCCTCGCGCGA
>JBJMLQ010000187.1:0-9134 GCA_045805225.1 Actinomycetota bacterium
CGTGGACCGCCCGGACGCCCCCGAGTTGCTCATCCCCCTGATCGCCGATGCCGTGCGCTCGGTTGACGTCGACGCGGCGGAGATCGACGTGGACCTCGGCTTCCTGGGCGAGCTTGCCTGATGGACATCGACGTCTTCACCTCGGTGCCCGCGGCCAACAGTGGGACGAACGCCTCGGGGTCCACCCGGTCCTCGAGCGTTTCCCACAGGTCGAGCCCGCCCGACGCCGAGGGGTCCGGGATCACGACGGGTCCCGCGGCGGCCGCCGGGGCGCGCGCCAGCGCGGCGGCGACGACCGCCCGGACGGGAACGATCCGACGAAGGGCGCGCCGCTGCCGGATCGAGTCCACGGCGACGATGCACCCCGCGAGCGCGATCGCGCCCAAGATCAGGAACCGCACTGTCCCTCCCCGGAAGCCTCTGTCGGGGGCATCGTTGTCGACGGATGCCGCGCATGGCAAACCGTTCAGCGCAACCGGGAGCCGGTTAGCCTTCCCGCATGAGGATCGACGTCATCACGATCTTCCCGTCGCTCGTCCAGGGCGTGCTCTCCGAGAGCCTGATCGGCAGGGCCGTCGCCGCGGGCACGCTCGACCTGCACATCCATGACCTGCGCGATTGGGCGACCGACCGGCATCGAAGCGTCGACGACGAATCGTTCGGCGGGGGCCCGGGGATGGTGTTGACGCCGGAGCCGTTGTTCGCCGCCGTGGAATCGCTCGACCCCGATCGTGGACGGGTCCTGGCGATGTCGCCCGCGGGGCGCCTGCTCGATCAGGCCCTCGCGGCGGCGCTCGCAACTGAGCCGCACCTGACGATCCTGTGCGGCCGGTACGAGGGGTTCGACGAGCGTGTCATCGACGGGCTCCCGGCGCAGGAGGTGTCGATCGGCGACTACGTCGTGTCCGGCGGGGAACTCCCCGCGCTGGTGTTGATCGAGGCGGTGACGCGGCTCGTCCCGGGCGTGCTGGGCAACGACGCATCGGCTGGGAGCGACTCGTTCAGCGAGCCGGGCCTGCTGGATCATCCCGTCTACACGCGCCCACAGGATTTCCGCGGGATGCGCGTGCCCGACATCTTGCTCTCGGGCGACCATGCCGCGATCGCGGCCTGGCGACGCGGGGCGGCGCAGGCGAAGACCGCGCGGAACCGCCCGGACCTGCACCGCTGAGCTCGGGCGCGCGCAAAGCCGCTGGTACAATCGCCGACCGTTGCCATGAACACGACCGACCTGATCGAGCAGCCGTTCCTGCGCACCGATCTCCCGGCCTTCCGCCCAGGCGACACCGTCAAGGTGCACGTTCGCGTGGTGGAGGGCAACCGTGAGCGGGTGCAGGTCTTTCAGGGCGTGGTGATCGCGCGCTCCGGCGGCGGCATCCGCGAGACGTTCACCGTCCGCAAGATCTCGTTCGGCGTCGGCGTCGAGCGGACGTTCCCCGTGCACTCGCCCTCGATCGCGAAACTCGAGATCGTCCAGCGCGGCCGGGTGCGCCGCGCCAAGCTCTATTACCTGCGCGATCTCCGCGGCAAGAAGGCCCGGATCCGCGAGCGCCGCATCGATGACACGAAGCTGGCGGCGATGGAAGCCGCGGCCGCCGAGGCGGCCGAAGCACGGGCGGCCGAAGCCGAGGCGGACTCCGCGGAGGACGCCGACGACCTCGATGCGTCCGCGACCGACGAGGCGGCCGAGGTCACGGCGCAGGGCGAGGGCGACCGTACCGAGCCGGACGAGGCCGGGGCCACCGACACGGACGCCGACACCGAGGCCGACGGGCAGCCCGCCGAGGGCTGACCGTGCCCGACGACGCGGACGACGACGTCGTCCCGTCCGACGCTCCGCCGACCGACCCGTCCGTCGGCGTGGCCACTGCGCGCGACGCCTCGGAGCCACCCGATCGCACGAAGCCGGATCGCTTCTGGCGCGAGCTGCCGGTCCTGCTGCTGGTCTCGCTCGCGATCGCGATCCTCATCAAGACGTTTCTCATCCAAGCCTTCTACATCCCGTCGATCTCGATGGAGCCGACGCTGGACAGAGGCGACCGGATCCTCGTCTGCCGCATCTGCCTGCACCTCAGCGACATCCAGCGTGGCGACATCGTCGTGTTCTCCGATCCCCATCCGGCTCCGGGTGTCGACCGAGGTCCGGTCGGTGCGCTGCTGCACTGGTTGGGACAGGGGCTCGGCGCCGCCCAGCCGGAGAACAAGGACTACGTCAAGCGGGTGATCGGATTGCCGGGCGACGTCGTCGAGCTGAACGACGGGCAGCTCTTCGTGAACGGCGAGAAGGTGGACGAGCCGTATCTCAACAGCGAGATCGATACGCGGCCCTTCGGCCCCGTGACGGTCCCAGCTGGCATGCTCTTCGTCCTTGGGGACGATCGCGCGCACTCGGGGGACTCCCGCTTCCCGCCGCCGACGGGGCTCGGCTACGTTCCGGAGAACACGGTGATCGGGAAGGCGTTCGTGATCGTGTATCCGCCGTCGAGGTGGGGATGGCTGTAGACGCGGGCCTGGACCGGTACGAGGAGCGTCTGTGGGCGCAGGGCTTCTCGCGGATCGTCGGCGTCGATGAAGCGGGACGCGGCGCGCTCGCGGGACCGCTCGTCGCGGCGGGCGTCGTGATCCCGCCGGGGTTCGACACGACGGGGATCCGCGATTCGAAGCTCCTCACGGCGAAGCAACGCGAGGCGGCGTTCGAGCGGATCGTCGCCGGCTGCGCGTTCGCGATCGCGAAGGCGGAGCCGCCGGTGTTGGATCGGCGCGGCCTGCACCGGTCGAACATCGCGCTGCTGCGCCGCGCCGCGCGGGCGCTCGAGCCCGATTACGCGCTCACCGACGGGTTCCCCGTGCCTCGGATGCCGTGTCCGGCGCTCGGGATCAAGAAGGGCGACATGGTGAGCGCGAGCGTGGCGGCCGCGTCGATCATCGCGAAGGTGACCCGCGACCGGATCATGCAGCGCCTCGACCGGCGCTATCCGGTGTTCGGGTTCTGCGTGAACAAGGGCTATGCGACGAGCGAGCATCGTCGCGCGATCGAGCTGCACGGCCCCTCGCCCGTGCACCGGCTGAGCTTCGCGGGGGTTGGCCAGCCGTTCCTGCCGGGGTTCGGCCAGACCGATGCCGCCCTGGCGTGAGAGCATGACCGGGCGATGGACGACGGCGACATCGAGCGCTTCGAAGAAGAACGCGAGCTTGAGCTGTACCGGGAGTACCGCGACGTGCTCCCGATGTTCGCGTATGTGATCGAGACGGAACGCCGCTTCTACCTCGCGAACAAGGTGGAGATGCTGCCGCTCGACGAGGGCTGGGTCCAGGTGCAGCTCACCGACGCGTGGGTGTGGGACATGTTCCGCCCGGCTCGGTTCGTCTCCAGCGTTCAGGTGATGACGCGTCGCGACGTCAACGTCGAGGAGCTCCGCCGCGACGACACGACGATCCCCGATACGCCGGAGATCGAGACGTAGATCTCACAGCGTGAGCCACATCCCCGGGCGGTCCTCGCCGCGCGGGTGGAAGCCGAACCGCTCGTAGAAAGGCCCGGCGCCGGCGGCCGCCATCAGGCCGACGAAGGTGCCGGGACCGCCGAGCTCGCGGACGTGATCGAGGAGCGCCTCGGTGATGCGCGTGCCGATCCCGTTGTTGCGCCAGCGCTCGAGCACGATGACGTCCTGCAGGTAGAGGTACACGCCGCCGTCGCCAACGACGCGGCCGATCCCGACGAGCGTGCCGTCGACATCACGGGCGAGCACCGAGGCGAGCGAGGCCCGAAGCCCTTCCGCCGCCTGCGCGGGATCGACGGCCGGCCAGCGGACGTGCGAACGGAACGCGGCGTATTCCTCGGGAGTCGGGGTTCCGTCGACGATCGTGACGAGCTCGGCCATGTCAGCCCAGGACCCTATCGTCGGGTCGTGGACGAGCGCTCCGAGGTCGGCCGTCGCGGCGAGGCGGCCGTCGAACGCCTCTACGTCGCGCGCGGCTACCGCGTCGTCGCTCGCAACTGGCGGTGCCGGATCGGCGAGCTCGATCTCGTCGTCGCGCGCGGCGCCACGCTCGTTATCTGCGAGGTCAAGACACGGCGAGGCGCGCGGTTCGGCGGCGGGTTCGAGGCGGTCGACGCTCGCAAGCGGCAGAAGCTGCGAGCGCTTGCCGAGACGTTCTGCCTGCAGCACCCGATCGGCACGTCGTCGATCCGGTTCGACGTCGCGAGCGTGTGGCTTCGGGCCGACGGCTCAGCGGCGGTCGAGATCTTCGATGACGCCTTCTGACAGCCGTCGCAGCGCGGCGAGCAGCGTGTCGATCTCCGCGCGGCTCGCGTGCGGGTTCACGATGCCCGCGCGCAGATACGTCGTCCCGCGAAGCGTCGTGACGCTCACCCACGCGGAACCGTCGACCTCGAGCGCGCGCTGCAACGCCGCCTCGTAGCGATCGATCACGGCGGCGTCGCGTGTCGCGAGCGCCGCCGGAACGTGTCGGAAGCACACGACCGACAGCTCTGGCTCGCACGCCAGCTCGAAGTCGTCTGCGTCGCGGAGCCGTGCGGCCAGGTACGCAGCGAGATCGTCGTTGTGCTCGATCAGGCCACCGAGGCCTTCGGTGCCCAGGTGCTGCCAGCTCATCCAGAGCTTCAGGGCGCGGAACCGGCGGGTTCCTTCGATCGAGTACTCGTACCAGTTGAGCGGTTCGTCCTGCGGCCGGCTCGACGCGTAGTACTCGGGTGAGCGGCTGAACGTCGCTCGAAGGTCCGTGCGGCGGCGCACGAGCAGCGCGCCGATGTCGTAGGCCTGGAAGAACCACTTGTGCGGGTCGATCGTGACCGAGTCCGCGAGCTCCAGCCCCGGGACGCGGGGGGCGTCGCGCGCCGACAGGCGCGCGGCGCCTCCGTACGCCGCGTCGACGTGGAACCACAGGCCCTCGCGGCGCGCGAGCGCCGCGAGGGCCACGATGTCGTCGACCGAGCCGGTGTTCGTCGAGCCGGCGACCGCGCTGATGGCGAACGGTGTGCGGCCGTCCGCCCTGTCGGCGGCGATCGCGGAGGCGACCGGCTCCGCATGCCCGCGGAACCGCTCGTCGGACGCGACGACGTGCAGCGTGTCGGGCGGGAAGCCGAGGACGTCGAGGCCACGGGCGACCGAGAAGTGCGTCTGATCGCTCGCGTACACGCGCGCGCCGTCGAGGTCACCGCCGCGCGGCGGGCGATCCACCCCGAGAACCGTCCGGAGGTGAACCTCGCGCGCGACGGCGAGCGCCATGAGGTTCGCCATCACGCCGCCGCTCGTCAGGACGCCCCACCCCTCGGGCGGCATCCCGACCAGATCGCAGAGCCACCGGGTGACCTCTTCCTCGACGAAGGCACCGATGGGGCCCGCGTGCCAGACGTCGACGCCCTGTTGGAGCCACTGCGCGAGCGTCTCCCCGGCGACCGACATCGCGAGCGGCGGGGGCGTGAAGTAGCTGAACGCGGCCGGGTGTTGCGCGTTGAACGTCATCGGCGCGACGCGTTCGCGGAAGACCGCGAGCACGTCCGTCGCGGGGGCGCCATGTTCGGGCGCCGGCGCGGGCGCTCCGGTCGGACCGAAGAAACGGGCGCGCGACTCGGGGTAGCTCTCGCGGTGGATCGGGCGGTCGAGCGCCGTGCCGAAGAGCCAGTCGAACGCTTCGCGATGCGTATCGGAGACGAGCCGCTCGAGCGCTTCGCGCGAGCCCTCATCCCGGACGTCGAGCAGCGCGGGATCGGGCACGTTCGGCAGATCGTCGCGCATCGCGGGGAGGCTACTAAGGGCGATCCGTGACGGGCCGCACAGCCGGCGCGCCATGGTGCGCATACCGTCCGCGCGGTGTACGGGCGCGTGATGGGGATGACGGTCGTCGGCGTCGGCGGCCGGCCGGTGACGGTCGAGGCCTTCGTCGGACGGGGCCTGCCCTCGTTGATCGTCACGGGCCTGCCGGGCGCGACGGTGCAGGACGCTCGCGAGCGCATCCGGCCCGCGGTCGAGCACGCCGGGTTCGAGTGGCCGCTACGCCGCGTGGTCGTGAATCTCGCGCCCGGCGATCTGCGCAAGGACGGGGCCGGCCTGGACCTCCCGATCGCGGTGAGCGTGCTGGCGGCGACCGCCCAGGTCCCGTCGAACCGGCTCGCGGGCGTCGTGTTGGCGGGCGAGCTGTCGCTCCGGGGCGAGGTCCTGCCGACCCCGGGGATCCTGTCGGTCGTGATCGCCGCCGTCCGTGCGCGGTACCGGGCGGTCGTGGTCCCGGAGGCCAACGCGGTGGAGGCCGCGCAGGTCGGCGGGATCGACGTCGTCCCGGTCGCGACGCTCGACCGCGCCGTCGCGTACCTGCGCGGTGGCTGGGAACCGAGCGACACGCCGGGCTCACCGGCCGAAGGATGGCAGGCGCCGGACGTCGACCTGGCCGATGTCCGCGGGCAGTCGCAAGCGCGCCGCGCCCTCGAGGTGGCAGCGGCGGGCGGGCACAACCTCTTGTTCGTCGGGTCACCGGGCGCGGGCAAGACGATGCTCGCTCGCCGGCTCGCGTCGATCCTGCCGGAGCTCACCCGCGACGAGGCGCTCGAAACGTCGCAGCTGCACTCCGTCGCGGGGCTGCTCGCCGGCAGGGGGCTGCTCCGCGAGCGTCCGTTCCGCTCACCGCACCACACGATCAGCACCGCGGGACTGCTCGGCGGCGGCTCGACGGTGCTGCGGCCGGGCGAGGCGAGCCTCGCGCATCGCGGCGTGCTGTTCCTCGACGAGCTCACGGAGTTCCGCCGCGACGCGCTCGAAGCGCTTCGCCAGCCGCTCGAGGACGGCGCCGTCGTGGTCGCGCGCGCGGGAGGCTCTGTGGCGTTCCCCGCGCGCTTCACGCTGGTCGCCGCGGCCAACCCGTGCCCGTGCGGGTTCCGCGGAGATCTGGTGCGGGTCTGCACGTGTCGCGACGACCAGCTGGCGCGCTATCGGGCCAAACTCTCCGGCCCGCTGCTCGACCGGATCGATCTGCGACTGGCCGTTCCGCGTCTCACGAAGCATGAGCTTCTCGGCGCCGGCGAGGGGGAGCCGTCCGCGGCGGTGCGCACGCGGGTCGTGGCGGCGCGCGAACGCCAGCTCGATCGGTACGAGTCGCTCGGCATCACCTGCAACGCGCACCTGCCAGGGCCGATCGTTCGCCGTGAGGCCGGCCTCACCTCGGCCGCGGAGCGGTTCCTCGGCGGAGCCGTCGAGAAGGCGGCGTTGTCCGGCCGCGGCTTCGACCGCGTGCTTCGCGTGGCACGAACGATCGCCGATCTCGCCGGCGCGCACCGTGTCGACGTCGACCACGTCGGCGAGGCGCTGTCGTATCGCCAAGCGCTGGATGAGATCGGACGGGTTCGCAGTGCCAGCTGAGATCCCGAGCGAGGACCAGTCGGTCCCGAGCGGGTTCCCGCCGGGATTCGGCGAGGGTCCGGGCGAGGCCGATGCCGTCCTGCTCCTGCGCTGCCTGCTCGGGATCTCGCCGCGTACGCTCCACCGCTTGATCTGGCGCGAGGGCGCCGCGTCTGCGGCGATGCGCGCGATCCTCGCCGGAGCCGCGGGTTCGGATCGCGACCGCGACTGGCTCGACCGCGCCTCGCCCTCGGCGCTCCGGACACAGCTCGCCGACGCCGGGGCGCGCTTCGCGCGCCCCGGCGCCCCGGAGTATTGGCCGGCGCTGCTTCGCCTCAACGATCCGCCCGTGGGCATCTTCTGCCGCGGCCGCGCGTTGTCGCGCGAGCACCGGCGGGTGGCGATCGTCGGATCGCGGCGGCCCTCCGACGTCGGCATCGACGTGGCGAGGTCGCTCGCGCGAGGCGTCGCGATGGCGGGTCTCGTCGTCACCAGCGGCGGCGCCCTCGGCATCGACGCGCGGGCCCACGAGGGCGCGCTCGACGTCGGTGGCTCCACGGTGGCGGTGCTCGGGTGCGGCATCGACCGCGACTATCCCGCGACGAACCGGCCGTTGTTCCGAGAGATCGAGACCCGCGGCACCTTGGTGAGCGAGTACCCGCCCGGCGTGCCGGCCGAGCCGTTCCGCTTCCCCGCTCGCAACCGGCTCATCGCCGGCCTGTCGATCGGCGTCGTGATCGTCGAAGGCGTGGCCTCGAGCGGCACGCGAAGCACCGCCGACTTCGCCTCGCAGCTCGGGATCGACGTGTTCGGTGTGCCGGGCGCCGTGACCAGCTCGCTGTCCGAGGCGCCGAACGCGTTGATCCGAGACGGCGCCCGCCTCATCCGCTCGGCGGGCGACCTTCTGGACGATCTCGGCATCGAGCGGACCGAGCGAGCCGTCACGCCGGAGGGGCTTCCCGCGGTGGAGTCGGCGGTGTTCGAGGCGCTCCAGCGGCCGATGATGGCCGAGGAGGTCGCCGTCGCCGCCGGCCTGACCCTTCCCCAGGCGCTGGGCGCCCTGATCGGCCTTGAGATGCGTGGCCTGATCGCAGGGCAAGGCGGGCGCTATCGCGCCAGCGCCCAGGCCGTCGAAACGCCGCAGGTACCGCAACCCGGGTAGCGGCGAACGCCGACGCCGCAGGAAGCCGGCATCTGCCGAGATCGCCGGCGATGCTGGGCGACGCCCATCCGGGTGATTGCGTCGCCCCCGGGCCGCTGGGACGATACGCGCGGCAGCGGCCGGACACGCCGGCGTGCCTGGAGAGGTTCGTGTCGCCCGCATCCGATGGCCGTGCGCTTCCGCGACCCCAGCTCGAGCTGATCGACGGGTTCACCGAGCATCTGCGCCTCGAGCGCCGCCTGTCGGCGAACACCGTCGCGGCGTATCGAACGGATCTTCTGCATGTCGCCACGTTCCTGTATCGCTCGTCCCGCTCGCTCGAGGATGCCGATCATGCGATCCTTCGTCGGTTCCTCGCGCAGCAACACGCGCTCGGGTATGCGCGGGCCTCGATCGCGCGCCGCGTCGGTGCGATCCACACCTTCTATCGCTGGGCGGTCGATGACGGCACGGTTGCCCGCGATCCGTCGCTGTTGCTCGGCAGGCCGAAGGTCGCGAACCGCCTGCCGACGGTGCTTCGTGCGGGTGAGGCGGCCGATCTGGTCGAGAGCCCGGACATCCAGGATGCCGACGATCCGATCGAGCACGCGGTCGCGCTGCGTGATCGCGCGATCCTCGAG
>JBJMLQ010000188.1:0-3851 GCA_045805225.1 Actinomycetota bacterium
CTGCTCAGTCTTCCACGGGATGATCTGGAACGTCCCCGGGTCGGGGATGGCGATCATGTCCGACTCCTGGATGCGGCTGAAACCCTCGATCGAAGAGCCGTCGAAGCCCATCCCGTCGCGGAACGCGCCCTCGAGCTCCTGCGAGGTGATCGTGAACGCCTTGAGGAACCCAAGCACGTCGGTGAACCACAGCCGGACGAACCGGATGTTGCGCTCCTCGATCGTGCGCAGCACGTATTCCGTTTCGGCGGTGAGCATGTCGGCAGGCTAGCCATGCCCGGCGCGGCAGCGGTTACGGGCGTGTGAACTCTCCCGTAGGCTGCCTGCGTCATGGTGCGGGTTGGCGTGTTCGGCGCGTTCGATGGCCCGGATGCTGGGGTCGCGGCGGTGCTCCGAGCAGAGCTCGCGGCGCGGTTGCCGGGGCTCGAGCTGCACGTCTACACGCCGGGAGGTACCTCGACCGCGATCGGGCAGACCGAGCACACGCCGTGGACGGATCAGGCGCTCGTCGCCCCCACGCCGCTGCGCAGGGAAGAGCTTGCCGCGACACTCGACGCCGTGGTCGTCGCGGGAACGGTGACGATCGGTCGGGCGTACGGATCGCCGGCGCAGCTGTTGGTGGACGGGCTCGGTCCGTTCGAGGCAGAGGTGCCGGTGATGTGGTTCGGCGTCGCGCCGACCGGCGAACTCGCCGACGCTCGCGACGCGCTGTCGCGCCGAGCCGCCGTGTCGGTGTGCGATCACGGGTCGGGGGAGCGCCTTGCCGAGCTCGGCGTCTCGGCACAGGTGGTGCCGCACCCCGCGTTGGCACTCCCCAGGCTCGCGGCCGCGGCGCAGACCCCCGCGGTGGTCGAGCGCCTCCGCGCCGCGTCCGCCCTACCGCCCGGCGATTACGTCGCGCTGGACGAGGACGTCGTCGTGGACGTGCCCGACGGCGCGCGGTTGCCCGCGGTCGGCGCGCCGCCGCGGTGGACGCCGCTGGAGCGAGCCGCCGCGATCGCCCAGGCCGCCGTCTACGTCGGTGGGTCGCCTACTGGCTGCGCGATCGCGACGGCGTACGGCCGTCCTTCCGTGTGGACCGGTCCGACCGAGCACGCGCCCGCGTTCGCGATCTCACCCGGTGGCGGTCCGCTGGGCGCCGCCGTCGACCGCGCACGCACGCACCTGCCCGGCGCCGCCGCGATCGCCGAGCAGCTCGCCGAGCTCGACGCCGCGCTGGACGAGCTCGCCAAGCTGCTCGATGCGGGCACGCCGTCCGACGGCCGGACCGACCGCGTGCTCCGCGTGCGTCTCCGTGAAGAGGAGCGCGCCGCCGCGCAGCGCGAACAGGAGCTGGCCGACTACAACGCGAGCCTCAACAACGAGATCGTGTCGGTCGGTCCGCGCTACACGGCGCTCTGGCGAAAGATCCACGCCGGGGACCGTCACTACAACTGGCACCGGATCCGTGCCGACCGCGCCGAGGCCGACGTCGACAAGCTCTGGCGCCTGCACGAACAGCGCGCATCGACCCGGATGAAGCGTGCGCTCCGCTCGACCAAGGTCGGCGACGCAGCCGCGCGCGCCCTCGGCGCCGGGCCGCTCGCGCCGCCGCCCACGAGCGACCTCGGGCCCGAAGGTCCCGACGCGGACGCTCCCGCATGAACCTCGAGCGCGCGCTCGCCGCCGCGCCCGATCCGATCCTCGCCCACACCTCGTGGGAACGCGTGTGCGACGACGCACGCGCTCGCGCGATCCTCGAGCGGCCGACCGTTGCGCCGGTCGCGATCCAGGTGCTCGGGCTCTCCACGGCGGCCGCCGACTTCCTGGTGAAGTACCCGGAGGAAGCCGGGCTCTTCGCAACGGCGACGGCGCGCACGCGCGCCAACCTCGACAGCGAGGTCGCCGCGGACGTCGAGGACCACGGGGCCTCGGTGGGCCTCCGCCGGTTCCGGCGCCGCGCGATGATCCGCGTTGCTGCGCGTGACCTCGGCGGGGCGACCCTCGACGAGGTCGTCCACGAGATCACCGACATCGCCGATGCGTGCTGGGGCGCGGCGATCGCGGCCACGCCCGGCGCGGACCGTCTCGCCGTGATCGCGCTCGGCAAGTGGGGCGGGCGCGAGCTGAACTACTCGTCGGACGTCGACCTGTTGTTCGTGCACGACCGCTCGTCGCCCGCCGACAACGAGGCCGCCGAGCACGCGGCCGGCCTGCTCCTGTGGCTGCTGTCCGACCAGACGGCCGACGGCGTCGCGCTCCGCGTCGACACCGCGCTCCGGCCCGGCGGCCGCGCCGGCGTCCTGTCGCGATCGCTCGACGCCACCCTCGCGTACTACGACGGCGAGTCGGCCACCTGGGAACGCCAGGCGATGATCAAAGCGCGTGCGGCGGCCGGCGATCAGATGCTCGGCTACGCGTTCATCACCGGCGTGTCGCCGTTCGTGTACCCCGAGCGGCTCGAGCCCGCCGCGATCGACGACGTGCGACGCACCAAGGTGCGCCTCGAGGAATACATCCGCCAGCGCGGCAAGGAGCTGATCGAGGTCAAGCGCGGGCGCGGCGGCATCCGCGACGTCGAATTCGCGGTGCAGCTGCTCCAGATCGTGCACGGTCGCCGCAACCCCGCGCTGAGGAGCCCGAACACGCTCACGGCCTTGCAGTCGCTCGCCGACGAGGGTTACGTCGCCGAATCCGACGCGAACGCGCTGGCCGAGGCGTACCGGTTCCTGCGGCAGCTCGAGCACCGGTTGCAGATCGTCCGGGACCTGCAGACGCACGACCTGCCGGCCGACCCGCACGCCCGCACCACGATCGCGCGGTCGCTCGGCCTGATCGACGCCGAGCGCTTGCAGGAGGAATACGACCGGACGACCGGGCTCGTCCGTTCGATCCACGAGCGGCTGTTCTACCGGCCGCTGCTCGAGGCGTTCGCCGGGCCCGCCCAGCCACCGCCCGGCGTCGACCGCACCGCCACACAAGAACTGCTCGAAGGGCTCGGGTTCGCCCAACCGGTCCGCAGCTACGAGGTGCTGGCGCGGCTGGTCGACCCGGCCACCCGCCTCGGCAAGGTGCTCGGCCATGTGATCCCGGTGATGACGCCGGCGATCGCGCTCGCCGCCGATCCCGACGCGGCGCTCGTTCGCTTGGAACGCGTCGCCGAGGCTGTCGGAGAGCGGAGCGGTCCCGCCGACGCGCTTGCCACCGACCCCAAAGCCGCCTGGCGCCTCGCGCACCTGGTCGGCGCGAGCCGGTTCGCGACCGACGCGCTCGTCGCCGATCCCGAGCGGATCCGAGCGCTCGCCGACGGCGTGATCCATGCCGACGACGCGCAGGCAGACATGGTCCGCGTGGTTGCCCGGTACGCCGGTCGCGAGCTGAGCCCCGTCGCCACGGGCGCAGAGATCGCGGCCGTCGGGGACCGCGTCCTGCGAGAAGCCGTCGACGCCGCCGCACCAACCGTCCCGCTCGCCGTGATCGGCATGGGCAAGCTCGGCGCGCGGGAACCCAGCTTCGCCAGCGATCTTGACGTCGTTTTCGTCTACGAGGGCGAGGGGGCGGACGAGCAGCGCGAAGCGGTCGAGGCCGCCGAACGGGTCATGCGCAACGTTCGGGACGCCGGCTGGGAGATCGACGCCGACCTCCGGCCGGAGGGCCGCAACGGGCCGCTCGCCCGGTCGATCGCCGGCTTCCTCGAGTACTGGGAGCGGTACGCGGAGCCCTGGGAGTTCCAGGCGCTGCTCAGGGCGCGAGCGGTCGCAGGCGACCAAGCGCTCGGCAAGCGGTTCACGCTCGCGGCCGGTGACCTCGCGTACCCCCCTGACGGCATCACGATCGATCGCGTGCTCGAGATCCGCCGGATGCGTGAGCGC
>JBJMLQ010000189.1:0-3928 GCA_045805225.1 Actinomycetota bacterium
CAGTTCTCCTGCTTGAGCGCGATCACGCCGCGCGTGCGCGCGGGCAGGTCCGGCTTCACGTGCGGGTACTGCACCGTGACCGAGCGCTTGAGCATGGTGCGCAGCGTCACCGACAACCCCTGGAGCAGGCCGAGGCCGATGCCCTGTTCCTTCTGCTTGTTCTGTTCGGGCCCCCTCGTCTCCGTTGTCGCCATGGCTAACCCGTCGCCACCTTCACGAACGCGATCCCGAGGATCCAGATGAGCGTGACCGGAACCAGCTTGATCCAGGCGAACCGCTGGAGCTGGTCCTCACGCAACCGGGGGAAGGTCGCACGCAGCCACACGATCACGAACGACAGCGCGAAGATCTTGCCGAACATCCAGATCGGCCCCGGGATCATCGACAGACCTGGCAGCGGCAGGAAGCCGCCGAGGAACAGCACCGAGGCGACCGCCGACATCACGACGATGCCGCCGTACTCCGACAGCAGGAAGAACGCGAACTTGAGCCCGGTGTACTCGGTGTAGGCGCCGAAGATGATCTCGGAGTCGGCCACCGGCATGTCGAACGGCGGCCGGGTGAGCTCGGCCACGGCGGCCACCATGAAGACGAGGAACAGCGGGAACAACGGGATCACGTACCAGATCCGCTGCTGCGCCTCGGCGATCCCGACCAGCGACAGCGTGCCGGCGAGCATCACGGCGGCGGCCGCGGCCAGCACGAGCGGCAGCTCGTAGGCGATCAGCTGGGCGGCGGCGCGGAGCGCCCCCATCAGGGAGAACTTGTTCGCCGAGGACCAGCCGGCCATCAGCACGCCGAGCACGCCGATCGACGACATCGCCAGCACGAAGAAGATCCCGATGTCGAGGTTGAGCGCGAAGATGTCGCCGCCGAACGGGATGACGACCAGCACCACAAGGTACGGCACCAGCGCGACCCCGGGGGCGATCGAGAACACCGTGCGGTCGGCCGCGGACGGGATCACGTCCTCCTTCTGGATGAACTTCGCGCCGTCGGCCATCAGCTGCGCCCATCCGTGGAACTTCCCGGCTTCCATCGGGCCCAGGCGCGCCTGCATGTGGGCGAGCACCTTGTGCTCCATGTAGCCGACGGCGAGCGGAACGACCAGGAAGATGATGAGCACCGCAAGCGCCTTGATCACCAGCGCGAGCCAGTAGTTCGAGAACGTCGTGTCGACCGCGGAGGTCTGGGCGAGGATCACTCGTCCTCGTCTTCCTCGCCCTCGACCGCGCCCGGCCAGGGCTTGGCCTCGCGGCTCATCAGGGCGAAGTCCTTGCGGAGCGGGTGTCCCTCGAACGGCTCGGACAGCAGCAGCTTGACGGGCCGGGGGTGGCCCTCGACCACGATCCCGAACATCTCCATCAGCTCGCGCTCGTGCCAGTCCGAGGTCGGGAACAGGTCGCTGATCGTCGGGACCGACGGCTCGTCGTGCGGCAGGCGCACCTTGATGCGCACGCTGTGCTTGTTGGTGGTCGAGAACAGCTGCGTCACGACCTCGAACCCGCCGTCGTCGCCGAGATCGACCCCGCCGGTGAAGTCGCAGAAGTCGCACCCGAACTCGGGCTCGTCGCGGCAGTAGCGGACCGCGTCGTGGTAGCGATCGACCGGGACGGTGGCGACGGCCTGTCCGAACGTGTCGGCGACCTCGACGTCGTCGCCGAAGCGTGCCCGGAGCCGCGATCCCAGATCGTCAGGAGACAGCCGACGTCCCACTCCGGAACTTCTCCTGGATGTCTTCGTTCTTGATCTTCTCTTGGAGCTGCACGATGCCGTGCAGCAGCGCCTCGGGGCGCGGCGGGCAGCCGGGCACGAACACGTCGACGGGGATGATCTGGTCGACGCCCTTCGTGACCGCGTAGCTGTCCCAGTAGGGGCCGCCGCAGTTGGAGCACGACCCGAAGGAGATCACGTACTTCGGGTCGGGCATCTGCTCGTATAGCCGGTTGATCACCGGCGCCATCTTGTCCGTCACAGTGCCGGCCACGAGCAACAGGTCGGCCTGCCGGGGCCCGTGTGCGAACGGGATCACGCCGAGGCGGATGAAGTCGTTCTTGGCCGCCGAGGCCGAGATGAACTCGATCGAGCAGCACGCCAGCCCGAAGTTGAAGACCCACAAGCTGTAGCGGCGCCCCCAGTTGAGGATGAACTTGACGGGCTTGACCTTGGGCAGGGGCGTCTTCTCGGTGATCACGCCCACCGCAGGACCCCCTTGCGCCAGGCGTACAGCAGGCCGACGGCCAAGATCCCGATGAAGATCGCCATCTCGACCACCGCGGTGTACCCGAGCGACTCGAACACCCGCGCCCACGGGAACAGGAACACCGACTCGACGTCGAAGATCACGAACAGGAACCCGTAGACGTAGTAGCGGATCTGGCTCTGCGACCAGCCCTCACCGACGGGATCGATCCCGCACTCATAGGTGAGCAGCTTCTCGGGTCGTGGCCGGCTCGGCGCGATCAGACGGGCGGTGAGGAAGGCGACGACGACGAGCAGCGCGCCGGCGAGCACCACCGCGAATACCACTCCGTAGGAACCGAAATAGGTCAAGACCCGTCCGCACCTTCCCCAGCGCGGCCGTATCCTAACAGCGCGCTTCCCGCCCCCCTGGCCTCGACGTCTGCGCCGCAGCGCTCCGCCAGGAACCGGGCCAACGACACGAGGGCGTGCTGCGCGTGTCCCTCCGGCAGCCGCCGGGCCAGCTCGATCGCCCGGGCGACCTCCGTCGCCACGCCGGCCCGCGCATGGTCGATCGCACCGCCCGTTCGGACGATCTCGAGCGCCCGGTCGAGCAGCTCGCCGTCGGGCGGCCCCGCCGCCAGGATGCGCCGGAGCTCGTCGCGATGCGGCCCGTGCCCGAGCGCGTGCAGCACCGGGATCGTGTACGCGCCCTCGCGGATGTCGGTCCCCGGCTCCTTGCCGAGCTCCAGCTGCGTGGACGTGATGTCCATGATGTCGTCGGAGAGCTGGAAGGCGAGGCCGAGCGATTCGCCGAAGGCGCCGAGCGTCTCGAGGTCGTCGGGTGCGGCGTCGGACAGCATGCCCCCCATCCGGCACGACGAGGCGATCAGCACGCCGGTCTTCCGGCGGATCACCTCGAGGTGATCCTGCTCGGTCTTGTCGACGTCACCCGCGCTCGCCACGTCGCGGATCTGGCCCTCGCACAAGATCGCGATGGTCTGCGCCAGCAGGCGGCAGACGTCGGGGCCGAGGTCGGCGGCGAGCTCGGAGGACCGCGCGAACAGGAAGTCGCCGGTGAGGATCGCGATCGTGTTGTCCCACCGGGTGTTGACCGACGGCACGCCGTGGCGCGACGCCGCCTCGTCCATCACGTCGTCGTGGTACAGCGTCGCGACGTGGGTGAGCTCGATCGCGGCCGCGCCCTGGATCAGCCGGGGGTCGGTCGCGTCGCCGAAGTACCCGGCGAGCAGGACGAGCGTCGGCCGGAAGCGCTTGCCGCCCGCGGCGAGCAAGTACCCCGCCGTCGTGCCGAGCACGTCGGACTCGGCCTCGACCGCCTTGCGCAGGGCGTCCTCGACGCCGTCCAGCCGCGGCCGGATCTCGCCCTCGAGGCGCTCGTCCAGCGCGTCCAACCCCGGGATCACCCGTCGCATCTGTTCACCACTCCGGCACTCACCACGCTGGCGCTCACCACTTCAAGATCGAGGCCGACTCGATCACGCTCGACAACACACGCGGGAATACGCCAAGCACGACCACGGCGACCGCGAGCACGAACCCCGCCACCTGTGGCAGGAGCGACCGATCGTCCTCGACCGCGACGTGCGGCTCGCGGAAGTACATCCGAAGCACCACCCGAAGGTACGCGTACGCCGCGATCACGCTCGCGAGCACGCAGACCACCACGAGGGGCCAGTTGCCGGCGCGGATGGCCGCGCCGAACACCGTCAGCTTCGCGATGAAC
>JBJMLQ010000190.1:0-24055 GCA_045805225.1 Actinomycetota bacterium
GGGCCGAATGACGCGGCCGCGCAGCGTGTAGCCCGGCCGGAAGACCTCGGCGACGCGCGGCTCACCGTCGCCCTCGCCGGTCTGCATCAGTGCCTCGTGCAGCGACGGGTCGAACAGCTCGCCCTCGGCGTGCATCCGCTCGAGGCCCTCGGCGGCGAGCGCGTCGACGAGCTTCGCGTAGACGAGCTCCACGCCCTTCAGCAGCCGATCTTGGTCGACGTCCTCGCCGCTATGCAAGAGCGCAAGCTCGAAGTCGTCGAGCACCTCGAGCAGCCGGCGCATCACCGGCTCGGCCGCCATCTCGACCGCGGTCGTCTGCTCGCGAAGGACGCGTTTGCGGTAGTTGTCGAACTCGGCCTGGAGCCGCTGCAGGTGCGCGCGGTACTCCTCGACCTCGACGGCGCTCGACGCCTCGGACGCGTCGTCCTCGGGCGGGGAGGCGGGCGGCTCGCCCGCCTCCACACGCTCGAGATCGGCGAACCGGCGCTTGTCGGTGACCTTGATCACCGGCGCCTCGTCGTCGCGCTCGTCCGTCACTTCGTCTTGACCTCGATCGTCCGTGGCTTCGCGATCTCCGCCTTCGGCACGGTCACCGTGAGGACGCCCTTGTCGAAGGACGCCTCGATCTTCTCGCCGTCCGCCGTCCTCGGCAGGCGGAGCGACCGCGCGAACGAGCCGTAGCTCCGTTCGATCCGGTGATACGTGTCGCCGGCGCGCTCCGTCGAGATCTCGCGCTTGCCGCTGATCGCGAGCACGCCGTCTTCGAACGTCACCGAGACGTCCTCGGGCTCGAGACCCGGCAGATCGACGGCGACCTCGAAATGGTCCTCGGTCTCCCGGACGTCCATCGTCGGCGCCCATGCCTGACGGTCGCCCGAGCGCCCAAGCGCGCGCCCGAGCTCGTCCTCCATGCTCAGCAACTCACGGAACGGATCCCACCTCGTGATCGCCATCACGAAGCACCTCCTTCTTCAACGATCTCCCCTTCAACGACCTCGTCGTCGTCCGACGAGGACCCCTGTGTCGCGTCGCCGGCCGCGCCGCCCGTGTCACCGGCTGTGGACGGCTCGGTCGAACCGGCCTGCGCCTGCTGGTACATCGCCTGGCCGACCCGGCTGAACACCGTCATGACCGACTCGCTCGCGGCATTCAGCTTGGCCGCGTCGGCGTCCTGATCCTTCAGCGCCTCCTTGAGGGCATCGGTCGTCGTCGTCAGCTCCGCCTTGTCGGCCTCGGGCACCTTGTCGCCGTTGTCCGACACGAACTTCTCGACCTGATAGACGAGCTGGTCGGCCTGGTTGCGAGCCTCCGCGGCCTCGCGGCGCTTGTGGTCCTCCGCCGCGAAGCTCTCGGCCTCCTTCACCATGCGGTCGATCTCGTCCTTGCCGAGCGCCGTGCCGCCGGTGATCGTCATGGCCTGTTCCTTGCCGGTGGCGACGTCCTTGGCGCTCACGTTGACGATGCCGTTCGCGTCGATGTCGAAGCTGACCTCGATCTGCGGCATGCCGCGTGGCGCCGGCGCGATCCCGACCAGGTTGAACCGGCCGAGGGACTTCACGCCCGGGCTCATCACGGTCTCACCTTCGCCCTGCAGCACGTTGATCTCTACCTGCGTCTGGTTGTCGGCCGCGGTAGTGAACGTCTCCGTCTTCTTCGTGGGGATCGTCGTGTTGCGCTCGATCATGCGCTGCACGATCCCGCCGAGCGTCTCGACGCCGAGCGACAGCGGCGTGACGTCGAGCAACAGGATGTCCTTGACGTCGCCCTTGAGCACGCCGGCCTGCACGGAGGCGCCGATCGCGACGACCTCGTCGGGGTTCACACCCTTGTGCGGCTCCTTGCCGCCCGTGAGCTTCTTCACGAGCTCCTGGATCATCGGCATACGGGTCGAGCCGCCGACGAGCACCACGTGGTCGATCGCCGAGACGTCCTTGCCCCAGTCCTTGACCGCGAGGTCGAACGGCACGCGGCAGCGCTCGACGAGGTCCTCGGTCTGGCGCTCGAATTCGGCGCGCGAGAGCTTCTGCTCGAGGTGCAACGGCCCCTCGGCCGTCGCGGTCACGAACGGCAGGTTGATCGTGGTCTCGGCGACCTGGCTGAGCTCGATCTTCGCCTTCTCCGCGGCGTCCTTCAGCCGCTGCAGCGCCATCTTGTCCTGGGACAGGTCGACGCCATGAGCGTCCTTGAAGGACTTCACGAGCCAGTCGATGACCCGCTGATCCCAGTCGTCGCCGCCGAGCTGCGTGTCGCCGTGGGTCGCCTTCACCTCGAAGACGCCATCGCCGATCTCGAGCAGCGAGACGTCGAACGTGCCGCCGCCGAGGTCGAACACGAGCACCGTGTGGTCGGCGTCGCTCTTGTCGAGGCCGTATGCCAGCGCGGCCGCGGTCGGCTCGTTGATGATGCGAAGCACCTCGAGGCCCGCGATCTGGCCGGCCTCCTTGGTGGCCTGGCGCTGGGCGTCGTCGAAGTACGCGGGAACGGTGATCACGGCCTGGGTAACGGTGTCGCCCAGGAACGCCTCGGCATCGCGCTTCAGCTTGAGGAGGATCTGGGAGCTGACCTCTTGGGGGGTCCAGCCCTTGCCGTCGATGTCGACGGTCCAGCCCTTGTCGCCCATATGCCGCTTGACCGAACGGATCGTCCGGTCGGGGTTGGTGATCGCCTGGCGCTTCGCGACCTCACCGACGAGGATCTCGCCGTTCTTCGCGAACCCGACCACGGACGGGGTCGTTCGGGACCCTTCCGCGTTCGGGATGACGACCGGCTCGCCGGCCTCCAGTACGGACACGACCGAGTTGGTCGTGCCCAGGTCGATACCGACCGCTCGTGCCATCTGGTTCCTCCTTCTTCCGGCGACCCTTGCGGGCCACCCGGGTTCGCGACTGCTGTTGAGAGACGCCCTGCGCTTGGGTGCAGGATAAAAGTTGAGCGCGATATTGACAACTTTGCCTGTATCGCTGCGATGCGGCTTGCGGCACAGGGTTCTCCAGCGGTTCAGCGCCCGGCGACGTGCTGTGGACGGATAGCGGCTGCAGCATCCCCAGCTGTGCGGGTGGCTGTCCGGAAGAACAGGGCCGGAAGGGTCAAGCACCCCAGACCTTCGTCCGAATAAGGCACTAGTACCGAAGGTCTTGGCCACAAGCCGGAAGGAACGAACGTGCGAGTCGGTGCTTCGAACACGCCCCAACGCGAAAGCGCGGTGGCGGGCGGGCATCCCACGGTGCGTCACGCCGTCGAGTCGATCCTGCTCGAGGAGCGCACCCGCTGGGCGATGCAGATCCACGACGGGCTGACGCAGTCCGTCACGTCCGCGGTGCTCGAGCTGCAGACGCTTCGGCACTTGATCGAGACCGACCCCGACGCGGCGACGCGGATCCTGCACGAGATCGAAACCGAGATCCGGGCCGACCTGCGCCACATCCGCGAGCTGCTGTTCGAGATGACCGAAGAGGAGGTCATCTCGAGCGACGCGACGCTCGCCGCGCTGATCAAGGACTTCGCCGCTCGCTGGCGCATGCCGGTGACCGTGCGGGTGGAGGGAGACATCGAGGCGTTGAACGACGCCACGGTGGAAGCGGCGTACGCGATCGCGAGTGAAGCGCTCGCGAACGCCGCCAAGCACTCGGGAGCCCCCGGTGCGGTCGTCGCATTGACGATCGACGCCGACAGGCTCCACATCGAGGTGCAGGACCGAGGTCGGGGCATGGTCGCCGTGACCAACGAGGATCCGCATTTCGGGATCCGGATCATGCGGGCCCGCGCCGAGTCGATCGGCGGGACCCTCGAGATGACATCAACCCCTGGGCACGGCACCACCGTGGTGGCGGAGCTCCCCGTCGTGAGGGCAGGTGAAGGACGATGAGGATCTTGATCGTGGATGACCACGCGCTCGTGCGTCGTGGGATGAGTTACGTGGTGAAGGAGGGCTTCCCGGACGCGGACGTCGTCGAGGCGGAGTCCTCGGCGGCCGCGCTCGACGCGCTTCGGTCCGGCGGAAAGGTCGACCTCGCGCTTGTCGACGTGCGGATGCCCGATCTCGACGGACTCGAGCTGCTGCGCGCGATCAAGGCCGAGTGGGAAACGATGCCCGTGATCATGCTGTCGACCTACGAGAACGCGCCGTACGTGAAGCGCGCGCTCGCCGACGGCGCGGCCGGGTACCTGCTGAAGGACGCGACGCCCGAGGACCTCAGCCAGGCGATCAACGTCGCGATGTCCGGCAGCGGCAACGTGCTCAGCCCGCGGGTGATCCAGAACCTCTTCGAAGACCAAGAGTCGTCCAACGCGTCGTCGAACGGGCGTCGCAGCGAATACAGCCTGACCCAGCGCGAGCACGACATCCTCGCGCTGCTCGCCGAGGGCCGGTCGAACCGTGAGATCGCGGGGCGGCTATACCTCTCGGAGAAGACGGTCAAGGCGCACCTCGCGGCGATCTTCCGCAAGCTCGGGGTCACGAACCGCACGCAGGCCGCGATGATGGCCGTGCAGATGGGCGTCGGGCCGGTGCCGGGCGCGCTCCTGACGGAGCAGTAAAGGTCAACTGCCGAAGTCGCGGTAGAACCGGCTGGGCGTGGGCCCTCGCTGGCCCTGATACTTGTTCCCGGCGGACCCGTACGGCGTTTCGGCCGGCGACGTCAGCTTGAAGAACGAGATCTGCCCGATCTTCATCCCGGGATACAAGGTGATCGGCAGGTTCGCGACGTTGCTCAGCTCGAGCGTCAGGAACCCGTCCCAGCCGGGGTCGACGTAGCCCGCGGTCGAGTGGATCAACAGCCCGAGCCGTCCGAGCGAGGACTTCCCTTCCAGACGCGCGACCAGATCGTCGGGCAGCGCCACGCGCTCGAGCGTCGAACCGAGCACGAACTCCCCCGGATGCAAGATGAACGGCTCGTCGGGCTTGACCTCGACGAGCTCGGTCAGGTCGGGCATCTCCTGGCGCACGTCGATGAACGGGTAACGCGAGTTCGCGAACACGCGGAACTGGCTGTCCACATGCAGGTCCACCGACGACGGCTGCAAACACCGCTCGTCGTACGGATCGATGACGATGCGCCCGGCGTCGAGCTCACTGCGGATGTCACGGTCGGACAGGATCATCGGCGCGGATGCTACCCGGCGTTGGAGACCTCGACCCACCTGGTGAGCGTCTTGGCGGCCTCACCGTCGTCGATCGCGCGTGCGGCCGTGGCCATGCCTTCCTCGAGACTCTCGGCGAACCCGGCGACGCGAAGCGCCGCACCGGCATTCAAGATCACGACGTCGCGGCACGCGCCCTTCTCACCGTCGATGATCCTGCGGGCGATGTCGGCATTGTAGGGGGCGTCGCCGCCGGCGAGCTCTTCCGGCTTGACCTTGCCGAGGCCGAACTTGGCGGGGTCCAGATGCGTCTCGCGCACGGTGCCGTCCTTGACGTCGTACACCGTCGAGAGGTCGGTCGTCGTGAGCTCGTCCAGCCCGTCTACGCCGCGGAACAACAGGGCGCGCGTGCCGCGGCGCGCAAGGACCTCCGCCATCAACGGCAGCATCCGCTCGTCCGCGACCCCGACCACCTGCGCGTAGGGCCGGGCCGGATTCGACAGGGGCCCAAGGAAGTTGAAGACCGTCGGGACCTTGAGCTCGGCCCGCACGGGCGCCACGTGCGCCATCGCGGGATGGAAGCGCCGGGCGAACATGAAGCCGATGCCCGCCTCGTCGAGGCAGCGCTCCACGCCGGCCGCATCGAGCTCGATGTTGACCCCGAGCTCCTCGAGCAGGTCGGCGGAGCCACAATGGCTGGTGGCCGCGCGGTTGCCGTGCTTGGCCACCGGGACGCCGGCGCCCGCGACGACGAGCGCCGCCACCGTCGAGATGTTGAACGTTCCTGCCCGGTCGCCGCCGGTCCCGCACGTGTCGATCACGGGCTCGGGCGCTCGAACCGGAACTGCGAACGAGAGCATCGTCGCGGCGAGCGCTTCCATCTCCTCGACCGTCTCGCCCTTGGTGCGAAGCCCCAGCAGGAACGCGCCGATCTGCGCCTCGGTCGCGTCGCCTTCCATGACCGCCGTCATCGCCGCAGAGGCCTGATCGCGGTCCAGGCCTCGCCGGTGTGAGAGCTCGGTGAGGACGTCGGGCCACAGATCTTCGTGCGCCATAGGGCGGAAAGGCTACCGCCCGTGCGTGGGCGCGACCGCTTCGTTGCGTCGCTAGACTGAGGGCTCGCCGCCCCCGGGCGGTGGGACCACGCGGGTGTGGTTCAATGGCAGAACGCAAGCTTCCCAAGCTTGAAACGGGGGTTCGATTCCCCTCACCCGCTCTTTCGGCCCACCTGCCGCCGCCGTGTGCCCAGATACGTCGGCGCGGTCGGACACAGGTCCTTCAAGGGACACTGCGCGCATCTGGGGATCGGCGCCTTGCAGATCTCCCTTCCCAGTCGGATGAACGCGACGTGCAGCGGCGTCCGCAACCCCGCGGGTACGAGGTCGTGCAAGATCCGGTCGGCGCGTTCGGCCGATGCCTTGTCGGGAACGATGCCGAGCCGCCGGACGACGCGATGGACGTGCGTGTCGACGGGAATCGCGTCGCGTCCCAACGCGAAGCTCAGCACGACGGCGGCGGTCTTGGGCCCGATCCCCGGCAACGACGTTAAGTAGTCGCGCGCGTCGGCGTCGGACATGCCTCGGAGTCGATCGAGCGAATACGAGCCCTCACGTTCAGCGACCTCGCGCAAGATCCCCTGGATCCGCGGCGCCTTCGTGTTGGCGAGACCGCCGCTGCGGATCGCATCGGCCACCTCGGTCGCAGGCGCGTCGACCACCGCCTGCCAGCTCGGGTATGCAGCCCGCAGCGATCCGAACGCACGGTCGGCGTTGAGGTCGCTCGTGTGCTGGCTGAGCACCGTGAGGACCAGCTCGTCCAGCGGATCGTCGGCGCGCGGCGGCACCAGCTCGCCGAAGCGCGCGACGAGCCGGCGGTGGATCGCCCGGAGGCGACGAGCGTTCGCGTTCGGAAGCTCGGGCGCGCTCACACGCCCTGATCGCGCGCGGCGTTGCGGAACATCGTGAGCGAGGGCTCGAAGTGCAGCCGCACGTTGCCCGTCGGGCCGTTGCGGTGCTTGGCCAAGATCAGCTCGGCTTCACGCTTCTTCTCGGGGTCGAGGTCGTCGCGGTGGATGAACAGCACGATGTCGGAGTCCTGCTCGATCGCGCCGGACTCGCGAAGGTCCGAAAGCTGCGGCCGCTTGTCGGCGCGGGCTTCCGGGTTGCGGTTGAGCTGCGAAAGCGCCACGACGGGGATCGACAGCTCCTTGGCGAGCAGCTTGAGGGATCGCGAGATCTCGGCGACCTCTTGCTGGCGGTTGTCGGGGCGGCGGGCGTTGGGCGATGTCATCAACTGGAGGTAGTCGACGATGATCATCGACAGGCCCTGGCGGCCGGTCTTCATCCGGCGGGCTTTGGCGCGGATGTCGACGATGTTGACGTTGCCGGCGTCGACGATGTGCAGCGGCGCCTCGTGCAAGGTCTCGCCGGCCTGCACGACGCGGATCCAGTCGTCGGGCCCAACCCGCTTGTTGCGGATGCGGTCCCACGGCACACGCGCCTCGCCGCAGAGCAGCCGCATGCCGATCTCGTAGCGACTCATCTCGAGGGAGAACACGGCAACGGGTTCGCCGGTGACCGCGACGTTGCGCGCCATGTTGATCGCGAGCGAGGACTTCCCGATGCCGGGACGCGCCGCGATGATCACCAGGTTGCCGGGCTGGAGCCCCGACGTGAGGTCGTCGAGGTCGCGGAACCCGGTCGGCAAGCCGGTGTAGGCGGATTCCCGGTTCTGGATCGACTCCAGCTCGGACATCGCCTGGTTGATGAGGTCGCCGACGATCGCGGCATCCTCGGTGTCCTCGCGGCGGGCGACGTCGTAGATGCGCTGCTCGGCGCCGTCGGCGATGCCGTCGGCGTCGGTCGCGCCCTCGTACGCGGTGTCGATGATGTCGGCCGCCGCGCCGATCAGCCGGCGCCGCAGAGCGGCGTCGGCGACGATCTTGGCGTAGTGCGGCGCGCCGGCCGGCGTCGGGACCTCGTCGACCAGGTCGCGCAGGTACAGCGCGCCGCCGACCTCGTCGAGGATGCCGCCACGCCGAAGCGCGTCGACCGCGGTGATCACGTCGATCGGCTCGCCGCGGGCGAACAGCATGCGCAGGGCGTGGTAGATCTTGCCGTGCGCCGACCGATAGAAGTCCTCGGCGTCGAGGAGCTCGACGACCTCCGCCATCGCCTCGGTCGACAGCAGCATCGCGCCGAGCACCGAACGCTCCGCGTCGAGGTCCTGCGGCGGGACCCGATGGCCGGGGATCTTGACGACTTCGTCAGCGACGCGCGCCACGCCCCGACCCCTCTCTCACAGACCCCGACACCCGACGGGCGACGGTACGCCTCTCGTCACCAGCGCGACAGTGGAGAAGCGATGTGGATTGGCAAACCGCAGGTGAACTCCCGAGAAAGGTTGTCATTCCGAACCTGACCTGCGGATTCCACATGTGGAAAGCCATGTGCACAAGTGTGAATAGTCGGAGTGACACGGAAGCGACCGGGCCGGTCGGGTGAGGGAACCCGCGGAGCCGCCGAAGGCGGCGAGCAGTTCCCGAACCCCGGCCTGCCCGGTCGCTCGTGCGTTACTCGGCCGCGACGACCTCGACGGTGAGGATCGGCTCTACCTCGTGGAAGAGCTTGACCTTCACCTCGTGCGTGCCGACCGAACGGATCGGCTCGTCGAGCTTGACGTCGTGGCGGTCGACCGTGTGGTCGATCCTGCCCTCGATCACGGCGACGATGTCGGCCGCGGTGACCGAGCCGAACAGCTTGCCCTCGTCGCCGGCCCGGGCGGGGATGACGATCGGCCCGCCAGAGATCAGCTTTGAAGCGAGCTGCTCGTAGTCGCCCTTGCGCTTGGACAGGCGGTTGACGTGCGCCCGCTTGAGCGACTCCGCGTGGCGGACGGCACCCTTCTCCGCCTTGATGGCGAGCCCGCGCGGGATCAGATAGTTGCGCGCGTAGCCGTCGGCGACCTCGGCGGTGTCCCCGGGGTTCCCGAGCTTCTCGATGGGTTTCTGCAGGATGATCTTCATCGGCTCGAGTACGGCAACAGGGCCATCTCGCGGGCGTTCTTCACGGCCTGAGCCACGTCACGCTGGTGCTGCACGCAGTTGCCCGTGACCCGGCGGGCGCGGATCTTGCCGCGCTCCGACGTGAACTTGCGAAGGGCCAGCACGTCCTTGTAGTCGACGTAGTCGATCTTGTCCTTGCAGAAGACGCAGAACTTGCGCTTGCCCTTCTTCTGCCACTTATCGTCTTTGTCCTTCTTGGGCCGCTTCGATCCCGATGGTTTACCCGGCATCCAGTGGTGTCTCCTCGTTCGATCCCGCCCCGACGGGCGCCGCGACGGCCGCGCCCCAGTCGTTGCCACTCGACGACGTGGACGAGCGGTTGGCCTTGGTCATGCTTGCGGTGGCCCACTTCAAGCTGGGACCGAGGTCGTCGGCCTCGATCTCGATGACGGTGCGCTTCTCACCCTCTTGGTTCTCCCAGGAGCGCTGCTTGAGGCGCCCGGTGACCACCACGCGCGTGCCCCGCGTGAGCGACTCGGCCGCGTTCTCGGCCAGCGCGCGCCAGCAGTTGACCGTGAAGAACGACGTCTCGCCGTCGGTCCAGTTGCCGGCGGCGTCGCGGATCCGCGTCGAGTACGCGACGCGGAAGTTCGCGACCGCCGCGCCGTTCGACGTGTACCGCAGCTCCGGGTCGTCCGTCAGGTTGCCGACGATGGTGATCTGGTTGTCGCTCGACATTGGAGCGTTTCCCCCTTCTTTCTTCGCTCACGCCTCGACAGAGGCGGGGGAAGCTGTTGCCTTCGCTTTGTTGGACTTGTCCGGCAGGAGCAGGACCTTGTGCCGGATCACCTCGTCGGCGATCTTCAACGCGCGGTCGAGCTCCTGTTGGGTCGCGGGCTCCGCGTGGAACTGCACGACGACGTAGTACCCCTCCATCTGTCGCGCGAGTTCGTATGCGAAGCGCTTGCGACCCCAGCGGTCGAGCTTGGTCACCTCACCACCGGTTGGGTTGATGACCTTGCTGATGCGATCGACCGCCGTCGTCACCAAGGCCTCGTCGGCCTCAGCGGGCAGGATGAGCATGCATTCGTACTCCCTCAACGTTCACCTCCTCTGGTCTGGACGGCCCCCCGCGAGGGGGAGCAGGTAGGCATGAGGGCTGTCCACGAGTGTACGGGAACGGCGCGTGCCCGAGATCGGGCCGGCGAGCCCTGCCACGCTCGCCGGCCTGGTCTGGACTACGCCGCAGAACGTTGTGCGGTGCGGTAGCGGTACAGGCCGTCGCGAAGCTCATACCGTAGCGCGGGCGTCGGGCCGGGGCCGAGCACCGGCACGTCGAGAATGGCCGGCGTGCGGCCGTCGGGCAAGGGGTAGCACCGGCCGTCGAAGGGACCGCCGACGAGAACGCCGAACCGCGTGTCGCCCAGCGTCAGGACCTCGGCCCAAGGGGTGGTGTGTGCGTGCGGCGTGGTCATCGCATCGGTCATCGCATCGGTCATCTCGCTGCCTCCTTCGTTCGGAAGCACACGATATGGGCCGGGTCTGACATGGACGGACGGGAGCCGGAAGACCGCTACACTCCGCTGCAGTGAGCCGTGCACTCTCAGGAGGTGCGAGCAGATGATCACGATCCACGACCTTCGCGCATGGAAGAGCGAGGGCAGGCGCTGGGCCATGCTCACCGCCTACGACTTCCCGACCGCGCAGATCCTCGACCGCGCCGGCGTGCCGGTGTTGCTGGTCGGCGACTCGGTCGGCCGCAACGTCCTCGGCTACGAGAACGAGCTGCCGGTGACGATGGATGAGATGGTCCACCACACGCGTGCCGTGTCGCGCGGGGTCGAGCGCGCGATGGTCGTCGGCGACATGCCGTTCATGTCGTTCCAGGCCTCGGCCGACGAGGGCGTCCGCAACGCGGGGCGCCTGATCAAGGAGGGCGGCGCGCACGCCGTCAAGATCGAGGGCCCGCAGCTCGACCTGATCCACCGGCTCGTCGACGTCGGGATCCCCGTCATGGCGCACATCGGGCTGACGCCGCAGTCGGTCTACGGCTTGGGCGGCTACAAGGTCCAAGGCCGCGGCGAAGCGGCGCAGAAGATGTTCGACCAGGCGACCAACCTGGAGAAGGCGGGCGCGTTCGCCATCGTCTTGGAGGCGATGCCGGCCGACCTGGGCGCCGAGATCACCACGGCGCTGCACATCCCGACGATCGGGATCGGGGCCGGATCGGGCACCGACGCCCAGGTCCTCGTGATCCACGATCTTCTGGGTATCAACGAGACGACCCCCAAGCTCGCCAAGAAGTACGCCGATCTGCGTCGCGTCATGACCGACGCCGTGACGTCGTTCGTGGACGACGTCGAGACGGGCGCGTTCCCGGACACCGACCACAGCTACTCGTAGCGCCGGCGACCTCCCGGGCGCGGAGGAGCTGCCGCCTACACTGCGGGCCGTGACGAAGGGCGGGCGGGCCTACCTCGGGATCGCGATCGTCCTCGCCGTGACCGTCCTCAGCATGGTCGTCGGCGACACCGGCGCGGTCGCGATCGCCCGCATCCTCGGAAGCCTCGCGGCCGGTCTGTTCGCCGCGGTCGCCGTCTTCGCCCTCGTCGTCTACTGGGAGCAACGCGACGTCCCGTTGCTCCTGGTCGGGGTCGGCGCGGCCGCGTTCGTCGGTCACGACATCGTCGTGCAGGTGGTCCAGATCCTCTTCCACCCGGTGACCGAGGGGTGGCTCCGCCTGCAGGGATTCACGACGCTGACCGGGCTCCTGGTGCTCCTCGGCAACCTGATGTCGGTTGTGCCGTGGCAGGACCGACGCGGGCGCGAACCCGTGCGCCCGAGCGTCGTCATCGCGGCCAGCGTCGCCGGCCTCATCGCGCTCGATGTGCTCGCGGTCGTCTTCGAACCGATCCGGTTCGCAACCGGTTCCGCCGACCTCGGGTGGCTGGGCACCACGGCGGAGGTCACGCTCGTCGTCGGCGGCGGCATCGTGCTGGTTCGATCGCTCCGGTGGGGCGGCAGGTTCGGGTGGGTCGCCGCCGCGGGCGCCGCGCTCGCGATCCTCGGACTCGCCGCGATCGGCGCCCAGAAGCTGAACGGCGAGGAGGTCCTGCGGCTGATCGCCCGAGCCACCGCAGCCTCGACGGGGCTCACCGCGTCGATGCTGCTCGTGTTCGTCGTGATCGGCCTGCAGCTGGAGTCCACACGCATGCGTCGCGCGAGCGACCGCGCGACCGAGGTGATGGAGGGACGCGCCGAGATCGCGAGCATCGTGGCGCACGACGTGCGCGGTCCTGCGGGGACGATCCGAAGCGTCGCAGGGTCGCTGCGGACGAGCTACGAGCGGCTCGGCGACGCCGAGCGCCTGGAGTTCGTCGGGATGATCGAGCAGGAATCCCTCCGGCTGCTCCGCGTCGCCGACCAGATGTCGTTGGGGTTGAAGACCGACGCCGGCACGCTGTCGTTCACACGCAGCGACCGCGAGCTCGAGGTCCCGATCCTGCAGGGCCTGCACGAGGCGGAGGTCGGGCAGCGCGACGTGCGACTGGAGCTCGAGCCCGAGCTTCACGCCGCGGTGGACGATCGCTGGCTCGCCGAGGCTGTGCGACAGGGCATCGACAACGCCATGCGGTTCTCGCCCGCCGAGGAGCCGATCGCGCTCCGTTCCCGCCGCGAGGGCGCCCAGGCCGTGATCGAGATCGAGGACCGCGGCCCCGGGATCCCGGATGACATGCGCGAGCGCGTGTTCGAGAAATTCTGCCGATGGCGCCCCGTGAGCTACGAGGACCGCCCCGGCAGCGGGCTCGGGCTGTTCATCGTGCGGTCGATCGCGCGCGAACACGGTGGTGACGCCGCCGTGGTCGCGGCACCCGAAGGGGGTACCATCCTGCAGATCCGCCTTCCGCTGGAGGAAATGAACTGATGCCCGACGCGACCGTGTCGCTGCTGATCTGCGACGACCACAAGGTTCTGACCGACGCGCTGTCGATGGTCGTCGGCGTCGACGCGTCGCTTCGCCTCGTCGGACCGCCGGTCCACACGCCCGAGGAAGGCGTCGTCCTCGCATCCCAGCAACTGCCCGACGTGGTGTTGATGGACATCATGTTCAAGGGCTCGGAGATGACGGGCATCGAGGCCACACGCCGGATCAAGGAGCGCTCCCCCTCGACCAAGGTCATCGTGATGACGGCGCACGACGAGGATCGCCTGATGGTCGAGGCCGTCGAGGCCGGCGCCTCAGGCTTCCTGTCGAAGGACCTCCCCGCGGACGAGATCTTGCGCGCCACGAAGGCCGCCGCGGACGGCGAGGTGCTGATCGATCCGGCGACGCTGACGCGATTGCTCGCCCAGGTCGCTCGCGAACGCGAGGAGCAGCGCGACGCCATGGCGTTGCTCGACGACCTCACCGAGCGAGAGCGCCAGATCCTGCAACTGCTTGCGCAGGGAAAGCGCAACGACGACATCGCCTCGGAGCTGTTCATCAGCCCCCAGACCGTCCAGACCCACGTCCGCAACATCCTGGGCAAGCTTCGGGTGCACTCGAAGCTCGAGGCCGTCGCCTTCGCCGTGAAGCACGGCGCGATCCAGGTCAATTGAGCCGACCGCAGGCCTCATCCCGGCCTGATCCCCGGCCGTCCCCGTGGTTACCCGGAACCGGGTATGCAGCGGCGAAGCCCCAGGGTCGAAGTCTCCGGTAACGCCAAGGACCTCAGGGCCCGTCAACCCCCTCGACGGGACCCGGAGACTGAAGGCCCGAGCGAACCCCTCCCTCGCTCGGGCCTTCAACCATTTCAGGGCGAGGATCAGGGCAGGTCCGCCCGGCGAACCTTCCCGCTCGGCGTCCGAGGCAACACGGTCACGACGCGGAGGTCTCGCGGCGCCTTGAACCGCGCGAGGTCGTCGCGGCAATGCTCACGGAGTTGCTCAAGCGCCGGGGGATCTTGCGGGTTGACGGGAACGACCCACGCCGTCACGTGTTCGCCCCATTCCGGGTCCGGACGGCCCGCGACCGCGACATCGGCGACCGACGGATGCGTGCGGAGCACCGCCTCGACCTCGTCGGGCCACACGGTCTCGGCGCCGGTCCGGATCGCATCGTCGGCGCGACCGCGCACCGTGAGGCCGCCCGCGGCGTCGAGCCAGCCGACGTCGCCGGTCCGCAGCCATCCGTCGGCGGTGAACGCGACGGCCGTCGCGCCCGGGTCGGCACGATAGCCGTCCATGATCGTCGGGCCGCGGAGCTCGATCTCCCCCGGTTCGTCCGGGCGGTTCGCGGCGATGCGCACCTGTGAGCCCTCGAAGATCCGGCCGTCATAGACGATGCCGCCGCCGGATTCCGTGCTGCCGTAGGTCGTGACGATCCGGCCGCCGAGCGCGTCGGCCGCCTCCCGGAGCTGCCGCTCGATCGCCGCGCCGCCGATGAGCAGCGTCCCCAGGCGCGTCAGGTCGCCGCCGCCACGGACCAGCCGCTCGAGCATCGTCGGCACCAGCGAGACGTGCGCGCCCTCGGGCGCCTCGACGAGCAGCGTGCCCGGTTCGAACCGGTCGAAGATCGTGACGCGCGAGCCGGTGAACGCGGCTCGAAGAAGCACGAGCAGCCCCCCGATGTGCGCCGGACTCAGGCACGCGACCCACGGGTCGTACGCCGAGGCGTCGAGCGCGTCGAGCGACCCGGCGACCGCTGCGCCGAGCGCCGCGCGCGAGAGTTGCGCGAGCCGCGGCGCGCCGCCGGTGCCGCTGGTGGGCACGACCGCCCAGGCACGCTCGGGATCGATCGGCGCGGCGTCGGCCAAGATCGTCTCCTTGTCCGGTCGCACGACGACCGAGGGACGCGCCAGGTCGATCAGCCGCGCTTGTTCCCTCTCGGAGAGCCGCACGTCGACCGGCATGAACGAGGCGCCGGAATGCAGATGTGCGGCGAGGATCTCCAACCAGTGGAACCCCGGTGGAAGGGCGTACGCGACGAGCTCTCCGGGGGTCGCCCACCGATGCGCCGTGCCTTCCACGTGGAGTAGCCTAACCATTCGAGTACGCGCTCTAGGAGTTGATGGTCATATGGTTGAGTGGCATCCGAGCGGGCAGTGGACCGACATCCGGTACGAAACGTCCGGCTCGATCGCGAAGATCACGATCGACCGCCCGGAGGTGCGCAACGCCTTCCGCCCCCTGACGACGAAGGAGTTGATCGCGGCGTTCGAGGTCGCGCGCGACGACCCGGCGGTCGGCGTCGTGATCCTCACGGGCGAAGGCCCCGACGCGTTCTCCTCGGGCGGCGATCAGAAGATCCGTGGCGACGACGGCTACGTCGACGAGCAGGGGATCGGCCGGCTGAACGTGCTCGACCTGCAGATCCAGATCCGACGGTTCCCCAAGCCGGTCCTCGCGATGGTGGCGGGGTACGCGATCGGCGGTGGCCACGTCCTGCATCTGTGTTGCGACCTGACGATCGCGGCCGACAACGCCCGGTTCGGCCAGACCGGTCCGCGCGTGGGCTCGTTCGACGGCGGCTACGGCATCGGGTTGCTCGCGCGGCAGATCGGTGAGAAACGCGCCAAGGAGGTGTGGTTCCTGTGCCGGCAGTACGACGCCGCGACGGCGCTGGCCTGGGGCCTCGTGAACGCGGTCGTGCCGCTCGAGCAGTTGGAGCCCACCACGATCGCGTGGGCGAACGAGCTCCTCGAGAAGTCGCCGCTGGCGCTCCGGTTGCTCAAGTCGGGCTACAACGCGGGCGTCGACGGACTCGCCGGCGTGCAGCACCTCGCCGGCGACGCCACGCTCCTGTACTACATGTCTGAGGAAGCCCAGGAAGGCCGCGACGCGTTCCAGGAGAAGCGCGCGCCGGACTTCTCGCGGTTCCCGAAGCGGCCGTGACCGACGTCGCGACCTGGTGGCGCGGCGCGCGCCCGCGCACGCTGGGCGCCGGGCTCGTCCCGGTGCTCGTCGGCGCCGCGGCGGCGGGGCATGTGGTGTGGTGGCGGTTCATCGCCGCCGCGCTCGTCGCGGCCGGCCTGCAGATCGGCGTGAACCTCGCGAACGACGCCTTCGACGCGATGAAAGGCGTCGACACGCCGGAGCGGGTGGGGCCGCCGCGGCTCACGCAGACGGGCGCCGCCACGCCACGTGCGGTGATGGTCGCGGCACTCGTGTCGATCGCCGTCGCCGGGTTCGCCGGGCTGGCGCTCGCGCTCGCCACCTCTCCGGTGCTGATCCTCGTGGTCGGCGCGGTCGCGATCGTCGCCGCGCTGCTGTACAGCGGCGGCCCGCGCCCCTACGCCGGGCTCGGTCTCGGCGAGCTGATGGTCTTCGTGTTCTTCGGCATCGTCGCGACGTGCGGCACGAGCTACGTGATGGTCGAAACCGTGCCGGCGTCGGCGTGGTGGTGCGGCGCGTGCACGGGCCTCCTCGCCGTCGCGATCTTGGAGGCGAACAACATCCGTGATGTCGCGACGGACGCGGTCGCGGGCAAGCGGACGCTGGCCGTTCGGATCGGCGACCGGGCGGCGCGCAACGTCTACGCGGCGGTGATCGTGGCGGCGTTCGCGACGCTCCCGATCGGCGCGCTCGTGTACCTGCTGTCCCACAGCGTGGGGATGACGCCGTGGGGACTGGTCGGCCTGGCCGGGTGGTTCCTCGCGATCACGCCGATCGAGGCGTCCCGGCGCGCGACCGGACCGGCGTTGATCCCGGTGCTGCTCGGGACCGCGAAGCTGCACGCGGCGACCGGCGGGCTGATCGCGCTCGGTCTCGTGCTCGCCACGACGGTGTCGTGATGTCCGTCGCGGACGCCTCGTTCGCGTGCGCGACCGCGTTGGTCGACGCGCTCGCCGGTGGCGGCGTGCGCCACGCCTGCGTGTCGCCCGGCTCGCGGTCGACGCCCCTCGCGCTGGCGTTCGCGCGAGACGAGCGGATCGCCGTCCATGTGCACATCGACGAACGGAGCGCCGCGTTCTTCGCGCTCGGTTTGGCGACGGCCCGGACCGAGCCGGTGGCGCTCGTCTGCACGAGCGGGACGGCCGCGACCGAGTACCACCCCGCGATCGTCGAGGCATCGCAGGCACGTGTGCGGTTGCTGACCCTCACGGCCGATCGGCCGGCGCGCCTCCGGGGCACGGGAGCGAACCAGACGATCGACCAGGTGGACCTCTACGGACGGGCCGTCCGCGCGTACCTCGAGCCGCCGCTTCCGGCATCAGCGGGGGACGCGCCGGCCTGGTTCGACACGGGCATCCGCGCCCTGGACGCGGCGGCCGGTCCCACCGCAGGACCGGTTCATATCAACTGCGCGTTCGACGAGCCGCTCGTCCCGACCGGCGCAGCGGCGTGGGTTCGGCGTCACGTGCCGGACGCCGTTGCGGCTGACGTGGACGCGGACGCGCCGGCCGCTGCGCTCGAGGCCTTCGGCGCGACGTACGGCGGCCGCCGCGGCGTGATCACCATCGGCGCGCTTCGGCCGCCCACGACGCTCGCCCTCCTGTCGCTCGGGGAGCTGCTCGGGTGGCCGGTGCTCGCCGAGCCCCTGAGCGGCCTGCGACTGCATGCGTCGCAGGCCGGACGGGCGCTCGCGACGGGGCAGCTCCTGATCGGCGACGAGGCGTGGCGATCACGTCACCGGCCCGAGGTGGTCCTGCAGGTCGGCGCCGCACCCACCACCCGAGCGACCCAGCGGCTCGTTGCCGAGGCCGACGCGGTCGTGGTCCTCGATCGTGACCACCTCGACCCCGATCCGAACGGAGTCGCCGAGCGGCGGATCGCCGTCGACCCGGAGGCGTTCGCAGCGCTCGCGTGGGACCGGCGCGAGGACAACCCCGTCCCGCGACCGGCCGAGTGGCTCGAGGTCTGGCGCCGGGCGGACCTCCGCGTCCACGCCACCGTCGACCGGTTGCTCGACGGATGGGACGAGCCGTTCGAAGGGCGCGTGGCTCGCGACGTCGGCGCGTTCGTCCCGCACGGCGGCGTTCTCTGGGTGGGGTCGTCGATGCCGATCCGCGATGTCGACGCGTTCCTCGCGCCGCGCCGGCCGCCGCGGATCTGGAACCCGAGCGACCTCGTCCGGATCGTCGGCAACCGCGGCGCGAGCGGGATCGACGGGTCGGTCGCGACGATCCTCGGGGTCGCCCGCGCGGGCGTCGGGCCGACCTATGCGCTCGTCGGGGACGTGACGTTCCTGGTCGACGCGGGCTCGCTCCTGTGGGCCGGGGCCTCGGGCCCCGACGTCGTGTTGGTGGTCGTCGCCAACGGCGGCGGACAGATCTTCTCGTTGCTCGACCAGGCCGCGTTACCCGAGCTCGACGAGATGTTCGTCACGCCGCACCCCGCCGACATCGAGGCGGTGTGCGTGGCGGCACGCGTCGGGCATCGGCGCGTGGATCGCTCGCGCGACCTCGTGCCCGCCCTGGAGCTCGCCGCGCGCACCGGCGGCGTCCAAGTGGTCGAGGTCACGGCCGACCCACAGCTGCAGCGTCGCCGGCGAGCCGAGGTTCATGACGCGGTCACCGCGGTGCTCGCGCGAGACGGCTAGGCCGAAGGCGACGATCCGCGCGCCCGGACGCACAGCCTGAGGCGTCAGCCCCAGCGAAGCGCGTCGAGGAACGCACGGAACTTGCGGTTCGTCTCGTCGATCTCCTCCGCCGGGTCGCTCGCGCCCACGATCCCTGCGCCGGCGTAGAGCGTGGCCCGGTCCGCGGACAACAGCGCGCACCGAAGGGCGATCGCCCACACCCCGTTCCCGTCGGCGTCGACCCAGCCGACGGGCCCCGCGTAGGACCCGCGCGGGGATGCCTCAAGCTGTTGGATCGCGGCCAGCGCGGCGTCGGTCGGCGTCCCGGCCACCGCCGGCGTCGGATGCAACGCGACGGCAAGATCGAGCGAGCTAGGCGCGGGGTCGACGAGCCGTCCTCGGAACCGGGTGGACAGATGCCACACGTTCGCGGTTTCGAGGAGCACGGGCTTGGGGTCCCATGTCAGCGTCGCGCAGAGAGGTTGGAGCGCCGCCGCGATCGCCTCGACGACGATGGCGTGTTCCTCGCGGTTCTTGGCCGATGCCACAAGCGCCTGCGCGCTCGCTCGGTCCTCGTCCTTGTCACCGGATCGGGGCGCGGATCCCGCCAGCGGGTTGGCGCGCACCTCGGTCCCCTGCCGTGCGATCAACAGCTCCGGCGACGCGCCGACGAGAACGCCGCCCTCGGCCGGCGCGATGAACGAGAACGCGTGCGGGTCGACGGCCCGGAGGCGATGCGCGAGCCGGCGCGCGTCGAACGTCCGATCGCCGGCGACCTGGATGGTCCTGGCAAGCACCACCTTGCGGAGCTCGCCGGCGTGGATCCGACGGACGGCCTCCTGGACGGCGCCGCCGTACAGCTCCGGCGGCGGAACGGAGGTGACGGCGGTCTCCCCGAACGCCGCCGATGGGATGACGCCCGTCACGAGCGTGGCGCCGCCCCCGCCGATCTTCGTCGTCACGAACGGGTCGGTCCTGCGGACCTGGTCGTCACCGATCACGAGCCTCCCGCCGCCGGCGAAGGGCAACGCGCCCGCCGCGACCGCGCCCTCGGGCCGATCGCGGAGCGCGTCAAGGACGTCCACCGGTGCGACCGACTCCCCCGGCCCGGTGGCGATCCCGACGCCGTCGGCGTCGAGGAACACGCCGCCCTCCTGCCAGGCGGCGAGCAGGTCGAACGACGCGCCGAGCCTCGCGGCGCTCATGCCCGCACCCCGACGAACAGCTGCGTGATCCCGGCCGAGAGCTGGAGCCGTCGCGCGGCGGGGAACCCGGCTCGACGGAGCATCGCGAGCATCTCGTCGGACGGCGGCAGGTACGCCATCGACTTCGGGAGGTACGCGTACGCGTCGTGGTCCGACAGCAACCCGCCGATCACCGGCACGACCCGCCGGAAGTACAGGGCGTGGCCGGCGCGGAGCACCGGGTGGTCGGGGCGGCTCGCGTCGAGCAGCGCGATGGCCCCACCGGGCCGGACGACCCGCCCGAGCTCGGTGAACAGGCCGTCGAGCGAGACGACGTTGCGAAGGGCGAAGCCGCACGTGACGCCGTCGGCGGACGCGTCGGCAACCGGCAGGCGCAGCGCGTCCGCTTGCACGAGCGGAGCGTCGGTCCGCGCGTTCGCGAGCATGCCGAAGGCGAAGTCGAACCCGACCGGCCGATGCCCCGCACGTTGCAGTTCGCGGCAGAGGTCGCCGGTCCCGCACGCAAGGTCGTACACGCGTGAGCCGGGCACGAGATGCAGCTCGCGGATCGCGCGGCGCCGCCATCCGACGTCCATGCCGAACGTCATGACTCGGTTCACGAGGTCGTAGCGCGGTCCGATCCGGTCGAACAGCGAGCGGACGGTCACGGCCTTCTGTTCCCCCGTGGGCAGGGACGGATCGGTCACGGCTCGAGCCGCCGTTCGGCCTCCTCGAGCACGACCCGGCGGAAGTGGTTCGCGATCAACGCCGTGACGGCGGGGAGCAGGGCTTCGAACGCCTCGGCGGTGCGTGCGCCGCCCGGATCGCCGACCGTGTCGCGGATCGGTTCGCGCACGTGCGCGTCGAACAGGTCGACGGCGCGAACCGCCAACGTGCGGAGCGCCGCGTCGGCATCGCGCGCGAGCGAGAGCAGCTCGCCAACCGGCAACCCGAACTCGAGGAGCCGCAGCGCGGTGCGGACGACCTCCACGTCCGCGATCGAGTACCGGACCTCGCCGTCGACGCGCCACCCGACCGCGATCCCCTCGCGCTCGACGGCCTGGATCAACGACGCGGGCACGCCGGACGCGGTCGCGAGCTCGTCCAACGTGAGCGTCGCGGCCTGGTCGTCGTCGCCGCGCGCGACGGAGACGGCGGCCGCCAGATCGGCGTCGTCGGCGTCGACCTCGCCGTCGAGCACCCGCCCGATCGCCGCGAGCGTCAACCCCTTGGTCTGCAGCTCATGGATCCGCCGGATCCGGTCGGCGTGCTCTTCGTCGTACCAGGCGACGCGTCCCTCCCGTTCGGGCTGGCGCAAGAGCCCGCGGGACTGGTAGAAGCGGACGGTATCGACCGACACGTCGCAGGACGCCGCGAGCTGCTCCACCCGGTACCGCACGAGCAATCACTCTACGAGTGCGCACTCACACCTTCACACCGCCCGCTCCGAACCTGCGGCCGAGACCACCCGGATACGATGCGCGGCATGCGGCACGCGAGCCGGAGCGTGAGCCTGTTCGTCGTGCTGGCGTGCACCTTCGGCACGGTGGCGCTCGGAGCGGCCTCGAAGGCGCCGTGCGCGACGGGACACTACGGCGACGGCCGGCAGTACCGGTACCTCTGTTACACGGACGTCGTGCCGCTGCTCGGCACGGAGCAGCTCGCGGGGGGGCGACTGCCCTTCTTGGATCCGTGCGCCCGGAGCGCGAACAATTGCGACGAGTATCCGGTGCTCACGATGTACCTGATGCGGGTCGCCGCCTGGATCCAGGGCGGCTATCAGGGCTTCTTCTATACGAACGCGGCGATGATGCTCGGGTTCGCGCTGCTCATCTCATGGTGCCTGTGGCTGCTCGGCGGCCGACGGGCGCTGTGGTTCGCGCTCGCACCGACGCTGTTCATCTACGCAACGGTCAACTGGGACCTCGCCGCCGTCGCCGCGGCGACCGGCGCGATGGTCGCCTGGTCGCGACGACGCGACGGGTGGGCCGGCGTGTTGATCGGGCTCGGCGCGGCCGCGAAGTTCTACCCCGCGCTCATCCTCGTGCCGTTGTTCCTGCAGGGCCTGCAGGAACGTGAGCCCGACCGCTCCATCCGGCTCCTGTGGTGGTCCGCGGGTACCTGGGTCGCTATCAACCTTCCCTTCATCGTGCTGCCGCCGGGCGGGTGGGCGACACCTCCCTACCGGTGGGGGCCGTGGTCAACGTTCTTCTCGTACAACGGCGGGCGGACGCCCGACTTCGACAGCGCGTGGTACGTGGCGTGCCGGCACTGGCAACCGGCGTGCATCTCGATCGACAACGTGAACCTGTTCGCCCTGGCGCTGTTCCTGTTCACGACGTTCATCGCGATCTTGTGGAAGGCGCGCCGCGACCCGTCGTTCGCGCGGTGGACCGTCGGCGTGCCGTTGGTGATCTGCTTCCTGCTGACCAACAAGGTGTACTCGCCTCAGTACTCGCTGTGGCTGCTGCCGTTGTTCGCGCTCACGATGCCGAACCTGCGCCGATTCGTCGCGTTCGAGATCACGGACGTGGCGGTGTTCGTGACGCGGTTCTGGTTCTTCGGGACGTACACCGGCGTGATGGCGCTGCCGCAGCAATGGTGGTTCGAGCTCGCGCTCGGCGCGCGCGCGATCGTGCTGATCTGGTGCCTGGTCGGATGGGTCCGCGACGAGCGCGTGCCCATCTCGCTCGCGAGCGGCACGGAACCCGCGCCGATGCCGACCCTCGCGACATGAATCCCGGCGTTCGCGTCCGCGACGGATGGCGTGACGCCCTGTGGGCGTTCCTCGGCGCACGCGCGCTGGTCAGCGTGATCTCGGTGATCGGTGGGGGGATGCTCGCCCTGCCGCCCGGCCAGCCGCCGACCGACGCGGGCTTCCCGAACCCGCCCCTGGACCCCGGGTGGCACATGGCCGTCACCGCGCTGCAACGCCAGGACGCCCAGTGGTTCCTGCGCTTGGCGACCGCCGGGTACAGCCACGGCGACAACAGCGCCGCGTTCTTCCCCGCGTTCCCGCTCGCGATCCGGATCGTGAACGCGGTGCCTGGCATCGGCCCGCTCGGCGCCGGCCTGCTCGTGGCGAACGCGTGCGCGCTCGGCGCGCTGCTGCTGCTGAATGCGCTGACCCGGTTCGAGCTGGGCGATGCGGCGGCGCGGCGCGCGGTGCTCTTCACCGCGCTGTTCCCCACCGCGTTCTTCCTGTATGCGCCGTATACCGAGTCGCTGTTCCTGCTCGCGTCGGTGGCGTGCTTCTGGTACGCCCGCCGCGACCGTTGGGTCTGGGCGGCCGCGACGGGCGCCGTCGCTGCGGCCACCCGCAGCATCGGGATCGTGTTGATCCTTGCTCTGTGGGTGGAGGTGTTCACGCAGTACCGCCGCGATCGGCGGCCGATGCTGCCTCGGTTCGTCGCCGCCGGAGCCGTCGCGATCGGTCCGGCGCTGTACGCGGGGTGGTGGTGGCTCCGGGCGCGTGACGTCTTCGCGCCGCTGGATGCGCAGCGCGCGTGGCGTCCCGACGGAGCCCAGCAGCCCATCGCAACCATCGTGAGCGCGGTCGAGCTCGCGTGGCGCTACCAAACGTGGTGGTTGCTCGACCTCACGGTGGTCAGCCTCGCCGTGATCGGGATCGTGCTCGCGGCGCGCCGGGTGGCGCCGACCTACACCGTGTACGCGGCGGCGAGCGTCGCACTGCCCTTGTTGCTGCCGCTCGCGAGCCGGCCACTGCTGTCGATGCCGCGGTTCATGGCGGTGGTCTTCCCGGTGTCGTGGGGATGGGCCCTGGCGGCGGGCCGACGACGTCCTCCGGAGACGGCGATCCTTGTGGCCTTCGCCGGGGGGTTTGCGCTGCTTGCGTTCCTGTTCATCAACTGGCAGTTCGTCTTCTGAAGAAGGCGGGACGTCGTGACCACACGGCGACCCCCCAAAGCGACTAGGATTGCCGCAGCCCGGGGGCGGCCCGAGGCGATGTGCGGGACGGATAGGAGGGAACCGTGACGATCAGGGTCGCGATCGCCGACGACCATTCCCTCGTGCGTCAGGGGCTCCGCCGCTACCTCGACATGGCCGACGGCATCGACGTGGTCGGCGAGGCAGCCAACGGCAAGGAGCTGCTCGAGCTGGTCGAGGCCGAGACGCCCGACATCGCGCTGATCGACATCCGCATGCCCGAGATGGACGGGTTGGAGGCGGCGCGAGAGCTCCGCGATCACCACCCGAACGTCGGCGTGATCATGCTGACCGCCTACGACGACCGGCAGTTCGTGGTCGAGGCGGTGCGCAGCGGCGCCC
>JBJMLQ010000191.1:0-6752 GCA_045805225.1 Actinomycetota bacterium
AGCGAGGAGAGATATATAGCACACCGCGACGGCGGTGTGGGCTACCCTGGCACCATGGATGCGGCCGGTGCCGTCTGGACGGCCTTCCTCGAGCTCGACGACGCCTTCGCTGCAGGTGATGTTGAGGCGGTCCTGGAAGGATTCACGGACGATCCAGACCTGACCCTCTGGCGATCGGCCGAAGCCGAGCATGCCGTCGGACCGCAGGAGCTACGGTCGTTCGCGACCTGGATGTCGGGGCTCGCCGGCTCCTTCACGATCGACTACACCGAGCACCGCGTGACCGTCGACGGCCTTGTTGCCTGGGTGAATGCCGCCGGGACCGCGACGTGGGACGACGGCGCCGGCGAGGTGAAGCACATGCCGCATCGCGTGACGGCGGTGTTCCGCCTCGTCGGGGGCCGGTGGCGATGTCACACCCGCAATGGCTCGCAGCCGCGGGTCGTGAAGTTGTCCTAAGCGCCCGGCGGATCGGCGCGCAGGAACCAGATCGTCGGGCCGCCGTCGGGCGCGTCGGTCCGTTCGACCAGCCGGAATCCCAGGTGTTCGTACAGCGGGACGTTGCGTGGGTTTCCCGTTTCGAGGAACGCGGGCAGGCCGGCGGCGTGCGCGCGCCCGACCCCGTGGCGGATGACGGCAGATGCGAGGCCTCGGCCGCGTGCATCCTGTCGGACGGCGAGGATGTCGAGGAACCAGCAGGGCTCATCGGGCAGGTGGCCGCCGAGCCAATCCCAGAACGTCGCGTAGCGAGCGCCGCCGTCGTCGGTGAGCGGTGCGATCCGGGGTCGCGTCGAAGCCTCGAGCTCCTGGAAGCGCTTCACCTGGTCCGGCGGGAGCCACACGGCTGCGCCGTCGACGCCGGTCTCGCCCACCACCCAGACCGTCCCCGTCGGGCCGTAGGCGTCGCGGATGATGATCGCGAACAGCGACACGACGTCCGTAAGCGGCGCACCGGGCGGCATCGGCCACGTGATCATCGGATCGGCGGCGAACGCCTCGGCGAAGAGCTGGACCACGTCGTCCAGGTCGGCGGGCGCGGCCGGCCGAGGCTCGATCGTCACGGCCGGCGAAACTCGCCGAGGTAGGACGGCGGTTCGATCCCGGGGCGGAGGTCCGGCGACGGCTGCGGCGTGCCGGCGACCGTCCGCAACGGGAGCGTCCCCGCCCAGACGTCGAGCGCGAGCTCGTCCGGATCGTCGACCGGTGGGCCGGTGCGGACCTTCGCGCTGGCCTCGTCGAGCGGCATCGCGAGCAGCAGCGTCTCGCGCCAGTCGTCCTCGCCCGGCTCGATGGCGTCGTCCTCACGCCCCGGCAGTACGTGGCGCGTGATCGCCCGGGCGACCGCGTACAGCTCGTCGCGATCCGTCACCTCGCGCGCCCGGCCGTAGACCACCGCGCTCCGGTAGTTCATCGAGTGATTCGGCGAGGTTCTCGCAAGGACGAGCTCGTCGACGACCGTCGCGACGACGCAGAGCTCCGTTCCCGCGGCCGCGGTTTTCCAGGCGCGCGCCGCCCGGGACCCGTGCAGGTACAGGGTGTCATCGATCCGCGCGTGGATCGTGGGTAAGGCGCGGGGACGCCCCTCGGCGTCGGCCCACGCGACGGTGCACGTCAGCGCGTCGTCCAGGATGCGCCGAAGGACGGCCGGATCGGCGTCGGCGCGCTCCGGGTGCCGGTGGACGGTCGTTCGGTCTGGCCGTGGCATCCGCGAAGCGTACCGGTCTAATCTTCTATCTGGAGGCCATATGGGGGACAGCGAGAGCGGACCCGTGACGGAGGTCGGTGCGGTCGTCGTGAGCACGATCGGGCCCGACGGTGCCTGGGTGGACGCGGCGCATCCCGTCGTTGAGTTCGAGCAGTCGGCGCATGGCGCCGTGTTCGGCAGGCTCGTGATCCCGTGGCAGCGGGTCGAGCGGATCACGTGGTCGCTGCCGCCCCGCGAGGGAGAGATCGAGCAGGCGCACTCCGTCGTGCGCGTTGTGATCGAGGACGGGTCGTTCGAAGGAGAGGAGTTCGTCGTCGCCTCTGAGCGGTTCGACGTCACGCCGTGGGCGGCGGGCCTGCTGGTCGACGACCTGGTCGACGCCGAACGCGGACTGGTGAGCCAGCGGCGGATCCTCGTGCCGTGGCACGCGGTGCGGGAGTACGAACGCACGACCGCGGCGACGGTCCACAGCGATCGGCTGACGCCCTCGCGCCCCGACGCTCAGCTCTGATCGCGCAGGAACCGTTCGATCTCCGCTGCGAGGTCGTCGCCGCTCGGCAACTCCTCCTCGTCGGTCTGTTCCATCCGCTCGAGCAGCTCACGGACGTCGTCATCGGCGGCCACGGCCGCATCGAGTCGTGCGCGCTGCGCGTCGGCTTCGCCCTCGAGCTCGGCCAACGGGATCTCGATCCCGAGGTGACGGGCGAGTTGGCGAAGCAGCGACACGCTCGCCGCCGTGTACGGGCCCCCGACGTAGTGCGGCACCTGTGCGTAGAACCCGACCGCGGGAACACCCGCCTCGCTCACGGGGAGCTCGACCGCCGACAGGGCGGCGCTCGGGACGCGGAGCAACCCGGGCGGCCCTTTCGTGTCGTGCTCATGGAGCAGGCCGTCGCGCGAGGCCGTCGCGAGCACCGGCACGGGACGGGTGTGCGGGACCGCGGCGGGGATCGCGCCGAGGCTCACCCACTGCATCACGCCCGCACGAAGACAGAACGCGCTCAGCTCGCCGCCGAGCTCCTTCCACCGGAAGTCTGGCTCGGGGCCGTGCAGCACGAGGACGTCACGGCCGTCGATCGAGCGCCGGTGGATCGTGATGGCCGGCCAGATGAGCTTCTGGAGCGTGCCGTCGATGATGTCGAGGGTCGGTCGCCGCGAGCGGTAGTCGAACAACGTGTCGTCGTCGAACGTGGCGAGCACCGTCCCGCCCGCCGCGAGGTGCTCCGTCGCGGCGCTGGACGCGCCCGCGGCGTCGACCCAACCGTCGAACGCGACGACGAGGACGGGCGCCACGAGGTCGTCGGGGAACGCCTCGATCTGCAGCAGCGGCATGCACGCAGCATATCGAGGGGCCCCGGTAGGCTCTGCGTCGATGTCGTCGCCACCAGGCGCAGCGCCCGCGATCGAGGCGAGCGCACTCACGAAGCGCTTCAGATCGACCGTCGCGGTCGACGGACTGACGTTCTCCGTTCCGCACGGCAGCGTGACCGGATTCCTCGGGCCGAACGGCGCGGGGAAGACGACGACGATGCGGATGCTCCTCGGCCTGGCGCACCCGACGAGTGGATCGGCACGCGTCCTCGGCCGCCCGTACGAGCAACTCGAACGTCCGTTGGCTGCGGTGGGCGCTGCGCTCGAAACGACCGGCTTCCATCCGGGGCGAACGGCGCGCTCCCACCTGCGCGTCCTGTGCGTCGAGGGCGGCCTGCCGGCCGATCGCGTTGATCCGGTCTTGGAACGAACCGGTATGTCGGCGTTCGCGACGGTCAAGGTCGGCGAGTACTCGCTCGGGATGCGTCAGCGGCTGGCGTTCGCGGCGGCGCTGCTCGGCGACCCGTCGGTACTCGTGCTCGACGAGCCGGCGAACGGGCTCGATCCGGCGGGCGTTGCGTGGCTCCGCGGGTTCCTGCGGCGGTTCGCCGACGATGGCGGCGCCGTGCTCGTCTCGAGCCATCTGCTGACCGAGGTCGCGGAGGTCGCCGACCGCGTGGTCGTGATCGATCGGGGAAAGCTCCTGGCCGAGGATTCGGTCGACGCGTTGGTCAACGCCGGCGGCGAGAGCGTGATCGTCCGCACGCCGGATCCCGACGGGCTCGCCGGTGCCGTTCGCGATGCCGGTGGGTCGGTCGAGGTCGGCACCGACGGCGCGCTGTCCATCCGTGCGATCTCGATCGAGCGCGTCGGTGAGCTGGCGGCGAGCCGCGGCGTCGTGCTGCACGAGCTGCGTCGCGACACCGCGACCCTCGAGCAAGCGTTCCTCGCGCTGACCACGCCGAGGATGCCGGGATGACCGAGCTCGTCCGGGCAGAGCTGTTGAAGGTGCGGAGCACGCGCCTGTGGATCGGGATGGCGATCGGCGCGGTCGGACTCACCGGCGTGAGCACCATCCTGTTCCTCGCGCTGTCGAACTCGGCGAACGCGCAGGCCAACGGCGTCCATCCGATCGTCACCACCGACGACCTGCGCTCGCTGGTGTTCCAGGCCTCGGGGACGCTCGCGTTCGTATTGGTGCTCGCGGCGACCACGGCGACCGCCGAGTTCCGATACGGCACCGCGAGCGGGACCTATCTCGCGGTGCCGTCTCGCGCCCGCGTGATCAGCGCGAAGACGATCGCGGGCGCGATCGTCGGTCTTCTGTACGGCATGGCTGCCGCCGCGATGACCGTTGTGATCGCCGTCATCTGGCTCGCCGTGGACGGCAGGTCGGTGCCGGTCGGCGCGTCGGTGATCGGCGCGATCGGCCAGGAGGGGCTCCGCTGCGCGTACGGCGCGGCGCTCGCGGTAGGGGTCGGGGCCGCGCTACGGAGCCAGCTCGTCGCGATCCTGGGTCTGCTCGGCTGGCTGTTCATCGTCGAGCCCCTGGGGACGGCGCTCGTGCCGCGATCCGCCACGTTCATGCCGTTCGCGGGGGTGAGCGGCGCGTTCGGACACGCGACAGAGACGGCGGCGCTGTTCGGATGGGCCGGATCGCTCGCGCTCGCGGCCGTGTGGGTCGCGAGCGTGTGGGCGAGCGCCGTCTCCCTCGAGCGAACCCGCGACGTCTAGGGCAGCGCGCGTTCGCACGACGCCCGCGTGATCCCGCTCACCTTCGGCAAGCCCAGATCGGGCCGCACGGTCTGCATCGTGTCGACTCCGTAGGTCGAAAGGCGCAGCGGCAGCGGCGGGAACGGCGTCGGTCCGCTCGGCCGCGCGCCGTAGGACGAGCAGTCGAGGTTCGGGTTGATCGCATACGTCACCACGACGCCGATCCCGGTGTTCGCGTCGAGGGACGGCGGGACGAAGGCCCCGTTCGTCGGCTTCGGCGTCTTCCCGTCGCCCAACTCGATCGCGATGGGCACGTACGGCTCGGTCGAGTCGCCCTGTTCCGCGAGGCCTTCGATGGTGACCGGGAGGCGGCCGTCGTTGTGCACGATCTCGGCGACGTAGACGACGACGTTCGGGGCGACGGCGACCGTGGTCGGTTCGCGTCCGCCCTCGCTCGTTGCGGTGTGGGCGATGTCGGCGGACAACGGTTGCTCGGTCTTGCCGTAGACGTAGACCGCACCGCTGGCGCATACGGCGAGCACCAGGAGGATGCCGAGGAGTTTGGCGAGCGCGCCGCCGCGCTCGTCGGCGAGCCGCGTCATCACGGTGGGTCCTCCGCGGTGCGGGTGCGCTCCGCAAGCACGCTCTTCAGCGTCGCGGTCGCGTTCATCGCCGGTGGGAACCCGGCCATCGTGGCGGTCAGCATGATCGCCTCGCGGAGCTCCGCTTCGGACAGTCCCGCCTTCAGCGCGGCTCGCAGGTGCTGCGGCAGTTGGGACGAGCGGCCGAGCGCCGTGAGCGCGACCACCGCGCCGAGCTCACGATCGCGGTCCGACAGCGCGGGGCCGGTGTACAGCTCGCCGTAGACGAACGACACGATCTGGTGCCCGAGGTCGCCGAGCCCCTCGATGGTCCGCAACGCCTTCTCGTCGTGGATCTCCAGGAACCGCTCGCGGCCGCGTTCATAGCGCTCGTCCATGCGCTGCACGGTACCCGAGCGATTCCGGGTGGTCGGGACCTTCGCCCGAAGGCGGACCGAACGGTCCGGGCGCATACTGGTGCGGGCCGGTTGGAGCCTTGCCGGCGGGAGGTTCGATGGAGACCGAGATCACGTTCCTGGGTGGGCGGGTCGAGACGTTCGGCGCTACCGCCGAGATCAAGATGACCCAGTTCGGCATCGAGGTGATGCAGCGCGACGGTGACGACGCCGTACGGGTGCTGTTCCCCTGGGGCCAGATCGAGAAGGTCACGCAGCGTGGCTCGGCGGTGGCGGCGGTCTACACCTGGTGATGCGCCACCTGCTCGCGATCGTCTCCTAAGAGGTAGCGCGGGCCGGCGCCGTTCGCCGCGGCCTCGTCGTTCGGGTTGAACAGCCGGCATGTCTGCAGAGACAGACAACCGCATCCGATGCACGCGGTGAGGTCGTCTCGCAGCCGCTCGAGTTCCGCGATGCGTTCATCGAGATGCCGGCGCCAGCCACGGGACAGCATCGCCCATTGCGCCTTCGTCGGCGCGCGGTCGGGTGGGAGCGCCGCGAGGCCGTCGGCGATCTCCTTCAGGCTCAGGCCGACGCGCTGGGCGGACGAGATGAAGGCGAGCCGGCGCAGAACGTGCCGCCGGAACACGCGCCGGCCGCTCGAGGTCCGCTCGGCGCGGATCAATCCCTCGGCTTCGTAGAAGCGGATCGCCGACGGCGCGAGGCCGCTGCGGGCGGCGACCTCGCCGATCGGCAGAAGGTCGTTGCGCGTACTGGCTGCGTTTGACATCAAGTTCACTTTAACTTGTAGCGTCGCCCGACATGGACACGCGACGCGCGACGCTGGACGACGTCCGAACGTTGATGGCGCGCGCGACCGGCGACGAGAAGCACGAGGAGAGCACCACCTCGACGATGGACGCGTTGTGGGTGCTCTACGACCGAGTGCTCCGGATCGATCCGGACACACCCGACGCCGAGGAGCGCGATCGGTTCATCGTGAGCAAGGGTCACGGGCCGGCGGCGCTGTACGCGGTCCTCGCCGCG
>JBJMLQ010000192.1:0-23748 GCA_045805225.1 Actinomycetota bacterium
AGGGCGAGATGTAGCCCTTGTCGAACCGCATGCCCTCGGTGAACTCGAGCTCCATGCCGAAGGTGTTGGACTCCTCGACCGTGATCACGCCGTCCTTGCCGACCTTGTCGACGGCCTCGGCGATCTTCTCGCCGATCTCCGGGTCGGCCGCCGAGATCGCGCCGACGTTGGCGATCTCGTCCTTCGAGTCGACGTCCTTCGCGACGGTCTTGATGCGCTCGACCGCGAGCTCGGTGGCCGCCTCGATGCCGCGCTTGAGCGCCATCGGGTTCGCCCCGGCGGCGACGTTGCGAAGACCTTCCTTCACGATCGCCTGCGCGAGCACGGTCGCGGTCGTGGTGCCGTCGCCGGCGACGTCGTCGGTCTTCTTCGCGACCTCCTTGACGAGCTCCGCGCCGATCTTCTCGAGCGGGTCGTCGAGCTCGATCTCCTTAGCGATCGAGACGCCGTCGTTCGTGATCGTGGGAGCGCCCCACTTCTTCTCGAGGACAACGTTGCGGCCCTTCGGGCCGAGCGTGATCTTGACGGCGTTGGCGAGCTGATCCATGCCGCGCTCGAGCGCACGCCTCGCGTCCTCGTCGAACGAGATGAGCTTCGGTGCCATCCCCTCCAACCTCCTGTGATCCGGGTTCCAGTCGGGCCCATCGACTGCTAGCACTCGATGGGTGTGAGTGCTAAGGATGGTAGCCCTGCGGGACGGCAAGTGGCAAGGCGAGGGACCGGACGCGTAGGGTGACCGCCGTGATGGAGCAGGACTGGGAGCGCCGCTTCACCGCGACCGAGATCGGCTTCCCCGCTTGGGACGACGCCGAGCCGGACCACCTGGCCCTCGTCACCAACCGCAGCGGCACCAACCAGGTGTGGGCCCACGATCTCAGCGACGGCTCATGGCGCCAGATCAGCGACGAACCGGTTGGGGTGGAAGCGACGTGGATGGTGCCCGGCGACCGGATCGCTTGGTGGCGCGACGCGACGGGAGACGAGCGGGGCATGCTGGTGGCGACGCCGTACGCCGGCGGTCGGGCCGAGCCGGTGTTCCCCGACGTCCCGGAGGGGTGGCTGATGGGCCACGCGTTCACGGCCGGGATGGCCGTGATCGCCCTCGAGGCCGGCGGGGTGTACCGGACCTACGCCATCGACCACGACGGCACGACTCGGGTGCTACGCGAACAGGACAGCGCGGCCGGCGTCGGCACGCTCGAACCGGGCAACGGCGGTGGGCTGTCGACCGACGGAACCTTGACGTGTATGCGACACGCGGAGCACGGCGACCTGCTCCATTCGGCCCTGCGGACCCTCGACACGCGCACCGGCGAGGTCGTGGCAGACCTCGAGGACAAGGGCCACAACCTCGATCCGGCCGCGTGGTCGCCGGTGGAAGGCGACCAGCGCCTGGCGTTCACGAGCGAAGTCGGACCATTCGAGCGGCCGGCGATCTGGGATGTCGCGCGCGACGAGCGCCACGATGTGGAGGTCGACCTGCCCGGCGGCGTCTTCCCGGTTCGATGGTTCGACGCGACCGCGCTCCTCGCGCGGCACGAATACGAAGGTCGCGCGCAGCTCGTTCGCATCGATCTGGTGACGGGAGCTGTGAACGCCCTCACCGGTTTGGACGGCGACATCGACGCCGCCGCGATCCGGCCGGACGGAGCGGTGTGGTACCGAGTGAGCGACTCGGTTCGGCCCCCACGGATCGTCGAGGCGGGCGGAAGGGACGTTGTGGTGTCTCCCGACCCGCCACCGCCCCCGGGACGCGCCTACGAGAGCCGCTTCGCGATGAACCCGCACGGCGATCGGATCCAGATGTTCGTCGTCACACCGGAGGGCGACGGGCCGTTCCCGACCGTGTGCAACATCCACGGCGGCCCCGAATGGCATGAACGCGACCGCTTCGACGCCGAGACCCAGGCGTTCGTCGATAACGGGTACGCCGTCGCCGTCATCAACTACCGCGGATCGACGGGCTACGGCATCGCGTTCCGCGAGGCGCTGCTGCACAACGTCTGCTTCACCGAAACGGAGGACATCCTCGCGTGCGTCGACGCGCTCGTCGCCGACGGCACCACCGACCCCGACCGTCTGTTCTGGAACGGGTGGTCGTGGGGCGGGTGCCTCGCGTGCTTCAACGCGGGGACGCAACCGGACCGCTGGCGGGCGATCTTCGCCGGTATCCCGGCCGGCGACTTCGTCGCGGCGCACGAATACTCCGCCCCGGAGCTGCAAGCCTGGGACGAGGCCGCGTACGGCGGCACGCCGGAGCAGGTCCCCGATCGCTACGCGCGGAGCGATCCGATGACCTACGTCGACGCGGTCCGCGCGCCGGTCCTGGTGATCGCCGGCGAGGCCGACCCCCGGTGCCCGATCGAAGGCGTGATGCCGTGGGTCGACGCGTTGCGTGCGCGCAACCACCCGGTCGATCTCGTGCTGTATCCCGAAGGCCACCACACCAACTCCATGCGGGCGCAGGTGGCGAACATGCACCGGGTGCTGGACTTCTTCGGTCGGTACCGCTGACGCGTCACACGCCGGTGCTGTGCACCTGCTGCACGCGGAACTCGATGATGGCGCTCGACCCTTCTTCGATCGGCGCGACCCGCTCGTACTGCGGGAACTTCTCGTACAGGAGCCCGCGGTCCCGCATGAACTCGGGGCCGCTCTCGATCAGGTACGCCTCACCCGACACGATGACCTGCGCCAGCTCGTCCCAGTCCTCCGAGTACACGTCGACGCAGAACGTCACCGACGCATTCTCGCGGACGTCCTCGACCTTGCGGTCGTACCCGCTCGCGATCACGATCCGGTCCAGATCGAGCACATGACACACCGGCACGACGTGCGGCCACTTGCCCATCCGTTGCGTGCCGAGGTGGCCGACGCGCGCGTTCGACACGAACGCGGCCTCGGCGGGCGTCAGCGCTCGCTCCACGTCACTCCTCCACGCCCGTCGCGGCCTGCTCGCGTATCTGCTCGACGATCTCGGCGTTCGCGAGCGTCGTGACGTCGCCGAGCGTGTTGCCGCGAGCGACATCCCGGAGCAACCGTCGCATGATCTTTCCCGAGCGGGTCTTGGGAAGATCTGGGGTGAAGATGATCTCGTCGGGCTTCGCGATCGGCCCGATGACCGTGGCCACGTGGTCGCGGAGGCTCTGCAGCGCCGCCTCGTCGCCCTCGATGCCACCCTTCATCGTGACGAACGCGACGATCCCCTCGCCCTTGATGTCGTGCGGCTTGGAAACGACGGCAGCCTCGGCCACTCGGTCGTCGTCCACCAGCGCCGACTCGATCTCGAACGTCGACAGCCGATGGCCCGCCACGTTCATCACGTCGTCGATACGGCCGAGCAACCAGAAGAACCCGTCGTCGTCGCGCCGCGCGCCGTCGCCGGCGACGTACGTTTCGGGGCCGTACTTCGAGAAGTAGGTCTCGACGTACCGGTCGGGATCCCCCCAGATCGTGCGCGCGACCGACGGCCACGGGTGCCGCAGGACGAGGAACCCGCCGGCGCCCAAGCCGACCGACACACCCTGCTCGTTGACGACGTCGGCCTCGATGCCGGGGAACGGCAACGTCGCCGAACCCGGCTTCAACGTCGTCAGTCCCGGCAGCGGCGTGATCATGATCGCGCCGGTCTCGGTCTGCCACCATGTGTCGACCACGGGACACCGCTCCCCACCGATCACCTTCCAGTACCAGACCCAGGCCTCCGGGTTGATCGGCTCTCCCACCGAGCCGAGCAGCCGCAACGACGACAGGTCGTGCTTGGCCGGCAGCTCCGTCCCCCAGCGCATGAACGCGCGGATCGCGGTCGGAGCGGTGTACAGGATGCTCACGCGGTACTTCTCGATGATCGACCACCACCGGTCCTTGTCCGGCCAATCGGGCGCGCCCTCGTACAGCACGCCGGTCGTGTGGTTGGCGAGCGGCCCGTAGACGATGTAGCTGTGTCCCGTCACCCAGCCGCAGTCGGCCGCGCACCAATAGACGTCGTCGTCGTGGATGTCGAAGATCATCCGGTGGGTGGCCGCGACGCCGGTCATGTAGCCGCCGGTCGTGTGCACGATCCCCTTCGGCTTGCCGGTTGTCCCGCTCGTGTACAGCAGATACAACAGGTCCTCGGCGTCCATCGGCTCGGGGGCGCACCCGGTCGGCTGGTCGGCGACGAGCTCGTGATACCAGTGATCACGTCCCTCGGTGAACGCATGCTCGTTGCCGCACCGACGGACGGTGATCACGTGTTCGATGCTCGGAGATTCGGCAACGGCGGCGTCCGCGTTGTCCTTGAGCGGGACGACCGTGCCGCGGCGCCACGCTCCGTCCGCGGTGATGAGGACCTTGGCCTCGGCGTCGTTGATGCGGTCTCGGAGCGCCTCGGCGCTGAAGCCGCCGAACACCACCGAATGCGGCGCACCGATGCGGGCGCACGCAAGCATCGCGATCGGCAGCTCCGGCACCATCCCCAGATAGATGTTCACGCGGTCGCCCTTGCCCACCCCGAGGGACCGCAGGGCGTTCGCGAGGCGGCAGACCTCGTCGAGGAGCTCGCGATAGGTGAGGACCCGCGTGTCGCCGGGCTCGCCCTCCCAGTAGAACGCCACCTTGTCGCCGCCACCGGCGTCGACATGTCGGTCCAGACAGTTGACCGACGCGTTGAGCTGTCCGCCGGCGAACCACGTCACCCACGGCGGATCCCAGTCCATCACGGTGTCCCACGGCCGCGTCCAGGTGAGCTCCCGCGCCTGTTCGGCCCAGAACGCCTCGAAATCGCGGTTCGCCTCCTCGTAGACGCCGGGATCGCGCACCACGGCCCGCTCGCGGAAGCCTGCGGGCGGTTCGAAGACCCGATCCTCCGACAACAGGGCGTCGATGGTGCGCGCTTCGTCGTTCCCAGGCTCGCTCACGGATCCCGTCCCTTTCCGCTCCGCCGGAACCGGCATCGTACGGCCCGAGGCCGAACGGGCGCGAGCCGCGGCCGTAGCCTCGATCCGAACGTAGGCCACGGTGCTTGCATCTGCCCATGGGAGCCACCACCATCGTCCGCGAGCCGCCCGTTCGGGGCGGCTCGAGAGCCATTGTGGGGATGGGGAAGGAGACGGCGATGGCCGACGTGGCCTACTGCATGAAGTGCCGCGAGAAGCGCGAGTTCACCGGATCGCTGACCACGTTGAAGAACGGACGCCCTGCGTTGCAAGGCACGTGTCCGGTGTGTGGGACGAAGCTCACCAAGATCCTGGGGATGGACGCCGCAAAGGCGATGGGCTGGAAAGCCCCTTAGTTCAGCCGCGAGAGCAGCTGCTCAGGGCTGAGGACGACCGGCCCTGGGGCCATCTTTCGGTGGCGGGCCGCAAGGTCCGCCACCGTCGTCCGTTCGAACACCTGTTGCACCGCGCGTGCCACATCGGCCCAGAAACCTTGCAGCCCACACCGTGAGTCGGCGAAGCAGGTATGGTCCGAGGGCTCCAGGCAGAACACGGGGTAGATCTGGCCCTCGATCGCGTCGGCGATCGCCGCCACGGTGATATCCGCAGGGTCGCGCGCCAGGCGACACCCGCCCCCCGCGCCGCGGAAGCTCTCGACGAGGCCGGCCCGCGACAACGCGCCGAGCTGCTGCTCGAGGAACCGAAGCGGCACCTGCTGCCGCTCGGCGATCTCCCGCGCGGGCGTGAGCGCTTCGTCGTCGCGGTGCTCGGCGAGCTCGATCATCGCCCGGATCGCGTACTCGAGCTTCTGAGAGACCTTCAGCATGCGGGGGGAACCACCTCCGGCCGACCAGGCTAGGTCCGCGCGTTCACGCACGTCAATCGGCCGGTGGGGCCGCAGGGTATCCTCTCGGCGCTATGGCGCGGGTGCTCGTGATCGACGATGAACCGGATGTTCGCTGGTTGATCCGTATGAGCCTCGAGCGCGCGGGCCACGAGGTGCTCGATGCCGAGGACGGCCTGCGCGGGATCGCCCTAGCCATGAAACAGCGACCCGAGGTGATCGTGCTCGATCTGATGATGCCCGTGATGGACGGCTACGGCGTGTTGGATGAGCTCGCGAAGGATCCGCGGACCGCGTCGGTCCCCGTGGTCGTGCTGTCGGCCAAGGCGATCCCCGACGAGGCCGAGCGGGTGACCGCGGCGGGCGCCCGCCGATTCATCGAGAAGCCGTTCGATCCCGACGAGTTGGCGTCCGAGCTCGCCGAGCTGCTCCAGCCGAGCTGAATCACCCGCCGACAAGCTGCTGGGCGTAGTCCTGGCCCACCACCACGACGATCGTGGCGCTCTTGGGCACACCCTGCATGCTTGGATCCAACGGCTTGACCTCAGCCGTCTTGAAGTACTTGCTCGCGATGTAGTTCGCGTTGGACTGATTCTGCGGCGCGTTCTGGTCGTCGCGGTAGTACACGATCGTCTTTTTGATCCCGCTCGTCGGCGCGTCGATCGCGTTCGTCGCCGCGGTGTACCCCGCATCGGTCAGCTTCTGTTGCGCGGCCGCCCCGGCACCCGGCACATCGGTGCCGTTCATGGCCATGAACAACACGCCCTTGGTCTGCGGCGCCGGCGTCGGTGTCGGCGCGGACGAGGTCGGCGGCGGCGTGGACGACGACGTGTGGCCACCTCCGCCAGTTGCGGGCGTCGGGGTGAGCGTCGCAGCGGAGGTGCCCGAGTCGGAGAAGCCGTTCGCGAGGATGGCGAGGCCGACGACGATCAGCGCCACGATGACGAGGACCCGCCCCGTGCTGAGGTTCACGCGGGCATCCTACCTGCCGCGCCCGGCCGGGGCTCTTCGCTCGCTACAGCGTGATGCCCAGCCCCTGCGCGGTGCGGCGCTTGCGACGCAACGACCGCAGACGGCGGAGACGCCGCACCAACATCGGGTCATAGGCGAGCCCGGCAGGCCGGTCGACCGCCCGGTGCAGCAGTTGGTGGTATCGCGTCGTCGAGAAGCCGAACTCCTCGCGGATCGCGCGGTCCTTCGGGATCTGCAACCGCCAGGCGCCGCGCTCGAAGTCGAGGACCCGCCGCTCGAGGTCGTCAAGGACCTCCGGGAAGCGTGCCGATGCTGGAGAGGTGGCCGACGACGATGCGCTGTGCGGGGGGATGGGTCGGGACACGGCTGGCAGGCTCGCATCCGTTGTGGCGCTATGCAAGCACCCGCATCGGATCGCTGCGTCGTTCCTTCGGGCTACGTCAGGTGAGACCATGCGCGTGGTGACGGACGCACGATGGTGAGGATCCCCGACCCGACACGCCAGCGCGACGCCGAACGGTCCGACGCGCAGCTCGACATGCTCCACAGCTTCGCCGCGAAGCTGAACGTGCTGACGGATACCGCCGAGATCGCCAACACGATCACGGCGGAGCTGCGGACGATCGTCGATTACCACAACTGCCGGGTGTACCTGCTGCAGGACGAGACGCGGCTGATGCCGATCGCCTTCCGCGGCGAGCTGACGACTGAGTACGCCGAAGAAGACCTCGACGGTCTGATCACCGAGGTGGGCGAAGGGATCACGGGGACGGTCGCGGCGACGCGTCAGGCGTTGCTCACGCCCGACGCGCGCGAGGTGCCGTTCTCCGTCACGATCCCGGGCACCGATGACGACCTGCTGGAGTCGATGCTCGCGGTCCCGATGGTCGCGGGAGACACCCTCGTCGGCGTGATCGTGCTCTCGAGCCTCGGCTACGCCATGTTCGACGAAGAGGACCAACGGATGGTCGAGGTGCTCGCGCCGCATGCTGCGGCCGCGTTCCAGAACGCACGCCTGCTGGAGGCGGAGCGTGACGCCGCCCGGGCCGCCGGCGCGCTGCTCCAACTGTCGCAGTCGCTGACCGCGCGACGAAACGTCCGTGAGATCTTCCGCGACGCGATCGAGTCGATGGAGACGATCATCCGGTGCGCGGCGACGGCGGCCTACGTGCGCGACGAGACGGGCGCGTTCCGCGTGATCCAACTGCACGCGTGCGGGAACCGCACGACACGCCCCCGCGCGGAGATCGCCGATGTGCCGCCGGCCGTGGCCGAGACGTTGCTCACGAGCACCACCTCGCCGTTCGTCATCCCGCAGACCGTCGCGGCGCAGGTTCCCGACGAGATCAAGATCATGGAGGGGTTCGGCGACGTCCTCGTGTGCCCCTTGCAGTGGGAGCCCGGCGAGGTCGGCGCGTTGATCGCGGTCGCCGACCCAGACGGCGAGCCGTTCGACGAGGGTGCCGTGCGTCTGGCCCGAGGGATCGGCGACCTGACCGCGCTGGCGCTCGGCAACGCACGTCGCATCGGCGAGCTCGAGCGGTTCCACCGGCTGGTGGAGAGCCTCGACGCCGTCTTCTGGGAAGCGGAGGCCGACGGCCTGCGAGTCACGTTCCTCGGTGGCCGCGTGCGGGAGCTCTTCGGCGACGACGCCCCTGCCTGGCTCAACCGGGGCTGGGGCGCGCACATCACCGACGCCGACCGCGCGCTCGCCGTCGCCGAGGTGCGCCGCGTGATCGCCGAGGGGGCGGACGCGAGCGTCGAGTACCGCGTCGGCGCTCCCGGCGGCGACGGACGGTGGCTGCGCGACCTCGTGACGGTCGTCCGCGGCAGTCAAGGACCGCGCCAGGTTCGTGGCCTCAGCGTCGACGTGACCGAACGTCGCCACGCGGAACAAACGCTGCGTGAGTCCGAACGGAAGTACTCCGAGGCGTTCTTGCGCGAGCGCGAGGCGGCCGAACAGCTCCGCGCGCTCGACGAGATGAAGAACACGTTCCTCGAGGCGGTCTCACACGACCTGCGCACGCCGCTCACCTCGATCCTCGGCTCGGCGCTCACCCTCGAACAGAGCCGGCTCGAGATGCCGGCGGCCGACGCGCTCGATCTGGTCCATCGGGTGGCGGCGAACGCGCGCAAGCTCGAGCGGCTGCTCGGCGACCTCTTGGATCTCGACCGGCTCCAGCGGGGCATCGTCTCGCCGCAACGCCGGTCGACCGACATCGGCGCGTTGATCGCGCGGGTCCTCGCCGAGGTCGAGAACCCCGACGGGCGAGCGATCGACGTCGAGGTCGGGCTGCTGACCGCCAACGTCGACGGCCCGAAGGTCGAGCGGATCGTCGAGAACCTCGTCGCGAACGCGCTTCGCCACACGCCGCCGGAGGCACACGTCCTCGTGTGGGCGCGAGCCGTCGACGGCGGCATCGAACTCGGCGTCGACGATGCCGGTCCGGGCGTCCCCGCCGAGGTCCGCGAGTCGATCTTCGATCCGTTCGAACAGCGTCCCGGGCCGACCAGCGGGCACTCGCCCGGCGTCGGGATCGGACTCTCGCTCGTTCGGCGCTTCGCCGAGCTGCACGACGGACGCGCGTGGGTCGAGCCGCGCGACGGCGGCGGCTCGTCCTTCCGGGTGTTCCTGCCCAACGCGTAGGCACGCGGCGCGATAGCGTGTCGCGCCGATGGACCTCGTCGTCACGAATGCCACCGTGGTCGACGGCACCGGCGCGCCGGCGCTCCCGGGCTGGGTCGCGGTGGACCGCGACCGGATCGCTGCGGTCGGCCGCCGCGCCGACGAGCCGCCCGCCGCCGCGCGTACGATCGACGCCCGCGGCGAGGTGGTCGCGCCGGGTTTCGTGGACGTGCACAACCACTCCGACCTGTCGGCGTTCGTGCTGCCGACGATGCCGAGCACCGTGCGTCAGGGCGTCACATCGATCGTGGTCGGCAACTGCGGATCGTCGCCGTTCCCGCTGTCGTCGTGGGACGAGGGACTCTCGCTCGCGTACGCCGCGTCGAGCGCAGATCACCCGCGGCCGGCGTGGACGTCCTGGGGCGACTACCTCGACGCGATCGACGCAGCGCAGCCCGCTGTGAACGTCGCGACGCTGGTCGGACACGGCTCGGTCCGGCGTGAGGTGCTCGGCGAGGAACGACGACCGCCGACGGACGACGAGCTCGCCCGGATGCGAACGCTCGTACGCGAGGCGGTCGCCGACGGCGCGGTGGGGCTGTCGACCGGGCTGATCTACGTTCCCGGGATCTATTCGGACACCGACGAGGTCATCGCGCTCGCGCGCGCCGCGGCCGGGAAGGGTGGCCTGTACGCCTCACACATCCGCGGCGAGGGCCGCGACCTGTTCCGCGCGGTCGACGAAGCACTACGGATCGGTGCGGCCGCCGGGCTGCGCGTCCATATCAGCCACCTGAAGTGCGAGACCTCGTTGACGTGGGGACGCGCCGACGAGCTTCTCGCGCGGGTGCGGGACGCCCCCGACGCGACCGGGGATCAATACCCCTACGAGGCGTGGAACTCCTCGTTGTCATCGCTCCTGCCACCGTGGGCGCCCGCCGGGGACATCGCACACGTCGCCGCGCAAGCGCACGAGCGCCTGCGCGCCGCCGTCGAGGACGGGGAGCCGGATTTCCAGTCGTCGGTCGACGGCGTGGGCTGGGACCGGATCGTGCTCGAGACGGCGCCGGAGGCGCGGTGGCGCGGGCGATCCGTCGCCGACGTCGCCGAGGACCTCGGCGTCGCACCGTTCGACGCGATGATCGAGCTGCTGACCGCCGACCCGGAGATCAGCTGCATCGGTCACGCGATGGCGCCCGAGGACGTGCGCGCGATCCTCGCCGACCCGGACGTGTTCGTCGCGTCGGATGCGTCCGCGACGGCGCCGGATGGGCCTGGTGGCGAGCTGCCGGTGCACCCGCGGAGCTACGGCACCTTCCCGCGGGCCCTCTCGCTCGCGCGCGACGAACGATCGCTCCCGCTCGAGGCCATGGTCCGGACGATGACGTCGCTGCCGGCCGACCGGTTCGGCCTGACCGGCCGGGGTCGGATCGAGTCCGGCGCCTTCGCGGACCTGGTCGTGTTCGACCCGGAGACGATCCGCGATCGCGCCACCTTCGACGATCCGCACGTGTTCCCCGACGGGATCAGCGCGGTGATCGTGAACGGGCGGGTCGCGTGGTCGACGGACGCGCCGTCGATCACGCGTGCGGGTCGGGCGCTGCGCCGATCGTAGAGCCGGCGGTCGGATTCGAACCGACGACCTACCGATTACAAGTCGGTTGCGCTACCGGACTGCGCCACGCCGGCGATCGCCCGAGTCTACCCCCGGCGGAACGACGGCCCGGACACTGCGCATGCGTAGATCACGAAGCCGGTGAGCGCGATCCCGATCAGCCCGTTCACCGCGGAAGACCGCGCGGTCGCGACGCCGATGACCACGCCGACGCACCCCACCGCGATCCCGAGCGGACGCCCGATCGGTTGCAGGGTCGCCACGAGCGCGGCGGCCACGATGCAAAGGACGCCCCACGCCGCGACGGCGACACCCGTTGCGCCGCCCGGCCGGAACGCGATGACGAGGATCAGCGGCTGCAGTCCGGAGACGGCCAGGACGACCGCCGCCACCGTGATCGTCGGCGTCCGCCGGCCGCGTTGTCGAGGGGCGCGTTGCTGCGCCGCCTGGATCTCCGCGAGGTCGAAGTCCTCGTAGCGCGAGCGGCCCGCGGGCGCGCCGAGCTGCTCCGGCTGCTCCGGGTCGACGCCCGGCCGGTCGTTCATCCGGCGCTCCTTCTGCGGCTGGCGAGCACATACGCGTACAGCACGACCGCGAGCGACGCGGCCGCGTTCAACGACCCCACCTTGCCATGCATCGGCACGGAAACGAGCAGATCGCAATGTTCCCGCACGAGCCTCGAGAGCCCCGCGCCCTCGCTACCGACCACGAGCGCGACCCGGCCGTCCGGACACGACTCGTCGAAGATCGAGCGATCGGCCTCCTCGTCGAGCCCGACGGTGGTGAACCCCGCGTCACGGAGGCGATCGAGCGCGCGCGACAGGTTCGCGACCCGGGCGTGGGGGAGGTGCAGCAGGGCGCCGGCCGAAGCCCGCACCGCCGCGGCCGTCGGCGGCGCCGACCGATGGGTGCGCGTGATCAACATCGACGCGCCGGCAGCCTCGACCGAGCGCGCAGCAGCACCGAGGTTCTGCGGGTCTTCGACGCCGTCGAGCACGACGACGATCGCGTCCGCCGCCCAATCACGCGAGGTGAGATCGCGTTCGCCGAAGGTTCGCACCGGACGAAGCAGACGCGCCGCCACGCCGCGATGGTCGGCGTCGAGCGCGTCGAGTTCGTCGCGCTCGACCTCTCGGACCGGCACGTGCGCCGCTTGCGCGGCGACCACGACGTCTCGCATCGCGGGGCTGCGACGGGTGCCGCGCGCGACGAGGATCTCGTCGGCTCCACCGGCGCGGACCGCTTCCATCACGGCGCGCTTCCCGGCCACGATCTCGGTGCGCACGCCGTTACGCGATCACGACGATCGCGAGGCAGCCGACGCCGTCCCCCGCGAGTCCGAGGCCTTCCGGTCGTGTCGCCTTAACCGACACGCGGTCGACCGTGAGCCGCAGACACGACGCCAGCTCGTCACGCATCTCATCGCGCCGCGGATCGATGGCCGGGCGATCGCAGATCACCGTCGCATCCACAGACGTCGGCACGAAGCCGGCGAGCGCCACCTTCGCGACGACATCGCGCAGCAGCGCGCGTCCCTCGATGCCTTCCGTCTGTGCCGATGTGTCGGGGAAGTGCTGACCGAGGTCGCCGAGGGCCGCGGCGCCGAGCAACGCGTCAGCGATCGCGTGACACACGACGTCGCCGTCGGAATGCCCGACCAGGCCGTCCTCGCCTTCGAAGCGGACACCGCCGAGCCACAACGGCCGGTGCTCGGAGAACCGATGCACGTCGAACCCGAGACCGCTGCGCCACTCAGGCATCGACACCACCGATCCGAGCCTCGGCGCGCGCGAGATCGAGCATCGTCGTGATCTTGAAGTTGCGTGGGTCGCCGGGCACGGCGATCACGGCCCCGACCTGCTCGAGCAGCATCGCATCGTCCGTCACGTCGTACCCGGCCTTCGTCGCCTCCTCGTGTGCCGCACGCAACGCGGCGACCCGGAACGCCTGCGGCGTCTGCGCGAGACCGAGGTCGTCGCGCGAGATCGTGTCCACGACGCGAAGGCCGTCGAGGCGCTTGACCGTATCGGATGCCGCGATGACCGGGATCGCACCGTCCGCGCCGCCGGCGACCGCCCGGACGACCTCGGTGAACAGGTCGGGCGGCGCGAACGGGCGCGCCGCGTCGTGGATGGCGACGATCTCCGGCCCCTCCAAGACCGCGAGCGCGGCCCGGACCGACGCCTGGCGGGTCGCGCCCCCGTCGACCACCGTGGCCGGCACGGGCAGTCCCTCGAGACACGCCTGGGCCGCATCGGCGTATCCGGGCGGCGCCGTCACCACGACTGCGGCGATCGCCGGCGACGCCGCAGCCGCGGCGGCGGCGACCGCAAGCATCGGCCGGTCCCCGATGCTCAAGAACGCCTTCGGCACCTCGGCGCCGAGCCGCCGGCCGGCGCCCGCCGCGAGGATCACCGCCGCGGCCTGGGTGTCGGGGTCCATGCGCGCAGCATGGCAGACGCCGCGGCGGCTCGTATCGAGCTACGACGGAGCCGGCGCGGTCGCCTCGAGCGTCGCGAAGATCATGCGGCCGGTGGTGGTCTGGATCACGTTGCGGACCCTCGCCGCGACCTGCGACCCGATCGCCTCGGTCGCCTCTTCGACGACCACCATCGTGCCGTCGTCGAGATACCCCACCGCCTGGCCGGTGTCTCGGCCCTCACGCACCAGGCGCACCTGGAGCTCATCTCCGGCCGACACCGGCGTGCGGAAGCGCGACGCCAGCGTGTTGACCTGCGCCACCGGCACGCGCAGCGCCTCGGCGACGAGCGCAAGGTTGTGATCGACGGTGATCAGCGACGCGCCGCTCTCGCGCGCCAACCGCACGAGCGCCGCGTCGACGTCGACGATCCCTGCCTCCTCGACCAACTGGATCTGCACGAGGGGCGACTTCTGCAGCTCCACGAGAACATCGAGGCCGCGACGGCCGCGCGTCCGGCGCTGCGGGTCGGACGAGTCCGCGATCGCCTGCAGCTCCCTGAGGACGCCCTCGTGCACCAATAGCGACCCCGAGATGAACCCCGTCTCGACGAGGTCTGCGACCCGCCCGTCGATCAGCGCGCTCGTGTCGAGCACGTGCAGGTCGCCGGTCGCGCGGGCGCTCACGCGCGGCTTCATCCCGACCAACGCGAAGATGTCCTCGTGCTTGTCCTGGCCCACCCGGGTGCCGAGGGACCCGAGCACGATGAACAGGAACAGCGCCGCGGGCCACCCGTAGAAGGTCGGCAGGAAGAACAGCGGCACCGACAGCAGCGTCGCGATGACCAGCCCGACCATCAGCCCCACGACGCCACCGGCGATCTGTGCGGCAGGTCGCCGGTGGAGCTCACGCTCGAGTCCGGAGACCGCCTCGAGCGTCAGGCGCCCGAAGACGCCTCCCAGGACGTAGCCGCACGCCGCGCCGAGGAAGACGTACAGGACGGTGTTCCGGTCGTTGGCATCGATGCGCGCCGCCCCGAGCTGGTATCCGACAGCGCCGAGCAGGGCCATGAAGATCAGACGGACGCCTTCCACCACGCGCCCACGGAGCCGGGTCGTTCGGCTTTCCTCTGTCATCTGCCCACGTCGACCCACGAAGGATCGAGCCTCCGAAAGACAGCATCGGACGCCCTCGCGAGGCACCTGAGCGGTGGCTGGAGAGTGGGTTGGATCAGGCCTCGGCGGCCGCGACCTTGACGCCGTGGGCGTCGTCCAGGACCGAGTCGATCGTGGCCTCGGCCTCGTCCTCGGACTTGTCCGTCGCGAACGCGAGCTCGGAGATCAAGATCTGCCGAGCCTTGGTGATCATCCGCTTCTCCCCCGCGGATAGGCCCTTCTCCCGGTCGCGGATCGCCAAGTTCCGAAGAACCTCGGCCACCTCGTACGGGTCGCCGGAATGCAGCTTCTCGAGGTTGTTCTTGAACCGGCGGCTCCAGTTCGCGGCCGCGGAGCTCTCGTCCTCGGTCAGGACCTTCAGGATCTTCTTGGCCTCGTTCTTACTGACGCAGGCGCGCAGCCCGACCTGATCGGTCGAGTCGGTCGGAACGAGCACGGTCAGGTCGCCGTAGACAACGCGAAGCACGAGGTACGTGCGCTTCTCGCCGAGGAATTCCTTCTCACGCACTTCTTCCACTACTGCGGCCCCGTGCTCGGGGTGCACAACCGTGTCGCCTTTCCTGAACGCCACGAACCCTCCCGTCGGAAGAAGTGAAACCCGCAACAAGTGCGGTGACTAGTCACGAGGGTAGCACGGTGACCCCTTCCGGCGCAACCCAAATCTGCAGGTCAGAGCGCTATGCGTACCGCTCCGTGACCCGAAGAACCTACGAGGCGCGCCGCCGCCTAACCGTTCCCGCAGGTGGGAGCGCCCAACCCAGGGCCTCTGATAGATGGCCCACCGTGACCACCCGCAAACCGTCCAGCGGACCTGCGCGTTCGGGCGCGAACACGGTGGAGCACCCCGCGCCCCGGGCGGCCGCGACTCGCTGCTCCATGGCCGCCGCCGGCCGAACCTGGCCGGTCAGGGCGATCTCGCCCACGAAGGCCGCCCCCTCGGGTGGCGCCTCGCCGGTCGCGGCCGAGGCCAGCGCCGCCGCCACGGCCAGGTCGCCGGCGGGGTCGTCGACCTTGATCCCGCCGCCCACGGCCCCGAAGAGCTCCGAACGCCCGAGGGGCAGGCCGATCGAGCGCTCGAGGACCGCGGCGACCTGCTGGAAGCGCCGGAGGTCGAGTCCGGTGACCTGGCGCCGGCTGGGGCCGTCGTCGGCGCCGACCAGCGCCTGGATCTCCACCGCCAGCGCCCGCCGGCCCGCAAGAGGAAGCGCGACGGCGGCGCCGGGATGGCGCTCGCCCGAGCAGAGCAGCTCGGCCGGGTCGATCGGCGACAGGCCGGCCGGCCCCATCTCGAACCACGCGGTCTCACCCTCAGCGCCGAACCGGTTCTTCCCGCCGGAGACGATCCGGAGTCCCGATCGTGGGTCGCCCTCGAAGGCCAGGACCACGTCGACGGCGTGCTCGAGCGCCCGAGGTCCGGCGAGGTCGCCCTCCTTGGTGACGTGACCCGAGACGACCACCGTGGTGTCGTCGGTCTTCGCAAGCTCCACGAGCGCGTCGACGCAGCCACGGACCTGGCTCACCCCGCCCGGCTGGGTCGTGGCCTCAGGGTCGCGGAGCGTCTGGATCGAGTCGACCGCGAGGACGGCCGGCCGCTCCGCCCTCGCGGCGGCGAGCACCCCGTGGAGGTCGCGGCCCGGCGCGAACGAAACCGCGTCGGCTGCGATCCCGATGCGCCGGGCTCTGGCGGCAACCTGTGCCCGCGACTCTTCGCCGGATGCCACGAGGCCGGGGCGGCCCGCGGCGGCCATCGCCGCCAGCCACTGGAGCAGCAGCGTGGACTTGCCGATGCCGGGCGGCCCCGCGAGCAGGACGACCGACCCGGGAACAAGGCCGCCCCCAAGCACCCGATCGAGATCCGGGAGGCCGGTCGAGAGCCTGGCCGGCTCCGTCGCGCTCGGATCGAGGAGCGGCACGGCCGAGTGTGACGCCGCCCGCGGACGCTTCGGCTCGGGCTCCCGCTCCCGGATCTGCCCCCACGCACCGCAGTCGGCGCACCGTCCAGACCACTGCGGCGCGTGCCGGCCACATGCCTCACAGGCGAACGCTGGGTGCTTCGACATGCCGGCACGGTATCCGCCGGCTCTGACAGTCCGCGGGCCCGCCAACTCGGGTGGCCGTGGCGTGGCTCCCGTCGGGGCCGTGTCGGGGCCGGGGGGTAGGGTGGCGCCGGACCCGGGTGAGGTTCTTCGGCTCACCGCAGGTCTGAAGGTTGTGATTGCGGCCGCACCCCTCGCCCGCGGCCCCCCGATGCCGATACCAAGCGGGTGAGGTGGTGGAGCCGATGCGAGTTGTCAAGATCGATCAGGGAGGCGACCAAGACCCTCAGATCGAACTCGACCGCATACAGCTCGAACACCCCACGGTCCTGGTGATCTGGCGCGACGCGTTCTTCGATTTCGACCAATCCGACGCCGAGGACATCCGCCCGGACTATCTCGTCCACACGGTGGGCTTCCTCGTGGCCGAGGGGCCGCGGTTCGTGTCGCTCGCGCAGGAGATCCTTCCCGACGGCGACGGCTTCCGCGCGGTCACGCACATCCCGATGTCGATCGTCGAGCGTGTCGAGCGGCTCGACGTCCGCCCCTGACCACTGCATTCGAGGGCAAGCCCGTGCTATGGTGCCCACCCGGCAACGCTTCACCCGAAGCTCCTCGGAAGGAGGGATGAGCAGATGACCATGACCTCTGCCTCGGTGTTCATGCCGCCGCGTCCCTCCGTCATGCGCTGACGATCCCGTCGCTCCTGACTCGGGACGCGGTCGATCTCTTGCCCGCATCACGACCAAGGAGCAGCCCGTGCATAACGAATCGTTCGAGCACTTCTTCGACGAAGGGCTCATCGAAGCGATCATCGCACCGCTGAAACACGGCAAAGAAGCCAGCGTTCATCTGTGCCGCGCGAACCCGCGGACGACGGGGGAGTCGCTGGTCGCGCTGAAGCTGTATCACCCGCTCGACAAGCGCGATTTCCGCGACGAGCAGCTCTATCGCGACGGAGAGTTCATCAAGGAGCGCCGCGTCCGCGTGGCGCTCGAACGCAAGACGGCGTTCGGCCGGCAGGTCCAGGGTGGACTGTGGGTCTCCCGAGAGTGGGAGACCTTGCACGCGCTATCCGAAGCCGGCGCGCCGGTGCCACGCCCGATCGAGCGCACCGACGACGCGATCCTGATGACCTACATCGGCGATCGGTCGAGCCCGGCACCGCGCCTGCAGGAATACGTCCCGGACGACCGCGAGGAGGTCGAGGCGATCTGGTCGCGGATCAACGACGCGCTGACGCAACTCCTCTACCGCGACGTGGTGCACGGCGACCTTTCCGCGTACAACGTCCTCGTGTGGGACGGCGACGTCTATCTGATCGACTTCCCGCAGGCGGTCGACCCGAAGAAGAACAGCCACGCCGCGGCGTTCCTGGAGCGCGACGTCCGGCGGACAGGCGAGTGGTTCGAGCGCCACGGCCTCGCGCTGCCATGGGAACGGATCGCGCAGGACCTGTGGACGGCCTGGACGTTCGCCGACCTGGTGCCCGAGGAGCTCCGTGGCCTGGCAACCGACGCCTCATGAGGTCCCGAAGAACGCAGCGACGACGCCCACCGACCCAAGATGCCGATAAGCCCGGTCCCCTTCCGGGGCCGGGCTTCGGCCTTGATGCCCCCGAAGGGGCGGACGCAGGCGACCCTAGCCGGGTTCGCCTGCGAGCTCGACCGGTGGGGCGTCCGGCGGGACGAGCCCCATCGTTGAACTGAACACGATCTCGCCGTCGACCGCGTCGACCAAGATCGTCTCGCCGGCGCGGTACTCCTTGTGCAGGAGCTTCTCGGCGAGCGGGTCCTCGACCATCCGCTGGATCGTGCGGCGCAGCGGCCGCGCGCCCAGGGCCTGGTCCCATCCCTGCTGGGCCAGCACCGACTTGGCGGCGTCGGTCAGCTCGATGTCGACGTCCTTGGTCTTCAGCTGGTCCTCGACGCGGCGCATCAGCAGGTCGACGATCAGCTTCACGTCCTCCAGCGACAGCGAGTGGAACACGATGACCTCGTCGATACGGTTGAGGAACTCCGGCCGGAAGGACTTCTTGAGCTCCTCCTCGACCTTGCCCTTCATCCGCTCGTAGTCGCCGCGCTCGTCGGTGTTCGACGTGAACCCGACCGAGACGCCCTTCTGGATGTCCCGGGTGCCGAGGTTGGACGTCATGATGATGATCGTGTTCTTGAAGTCGACCGTGCGGCCCTGGCCGTCGGTGAGGTGGCCGTCTTCGAGGATCTGCAGCAGCGTGTCGAACACGTTCGGATGTGCCTTCTCGATCTCGTCGAACAGCACGACAGAGAACGGCTTGCGCCGGACGGCCTCGGTGAGCTGCCCGCCCTCGTCGTAGCCGACGTAGCCGGGCGGTGACCCGATCAACCGCGACACCGTGTACTGGTCGTGGAACTCCGACATGTCGAGCTGGATCAGCGCGTCCTCGTCACCGAACAGGAACTCGGCGAGCGCCTTCGACAGCTCGGTCTTGCCCACGCCCGAAGGTCCGAGGAACACGAACGAGCCGGACGGCCGCCTCGGGTCCTTCAGTCCGCTGCGGGTGCGGCGCATCGCGCGCGAGACCGCGCCGATCGCTTCTTCCTGGCTGATGATCCGCTTGTGGAGTTCGTCCTCCATCCGGAGCAGCTTGTCCGTCTCTTCTTCGGTGAGCTTGAACACCGGGATGCCGGTCCACACCGACAAGACCTCGGCGATCTCCTCCTCGTCGATCTCGGACAAGACGTCCATCTCGCCGGCCTTCCAGGTCTGCTCGCGGCGACCGCGCTCTTCCTGGAGCTGACGCTCCTCGTCGCGCAAGCGAGCGGCGAGCTCGAAGTCCTGGCCGTCGATGGCGGATTCCTTCTTGAGCCGGACCTCCGCGATCTTCTCGTCGATCTCGCGGACGTCGGGCGGCGCCGTCATCCGGCGGATCCGCATCCGGCTGCCGGCCTCGTCGATCAGGTCGATCGCCTTGTCGGGCAGCTGCCGGTCGGAGATGTACCGGTCGGCGAGGTTCGCCGCCGCGACGATGGCGTCGTCGGTGTAGGTGACGCGGTGGTGCGCCTCGTACCGGTCGCGCAGCCCCTTCAAGATCTCGATCGTGTGCGGGACCGTGGGCTCCGCGACGTCGATCGGCTGGAACCGGCGCTCGAGCGCGGCGTCCTTCTCGAGGTGCTTGCGGTACTCGTCTCGCGTGGTGGCGCCGATCGTCTGGAGCTCACCGCGCGCGAGCATCGGCTTGAGGATCGAGGCCGCGTCGATCGCGCCCTCGGCCGCGCCCGCGCCGACGAGCGTGTGGAGCTCGTCGATGAACAGCACGATGTCGCCGCGGGTCTTGATCTCCTTCAGCACCTTCTTCAGGCGCTCCTCGAAGTCGCCGCGGTAACGCGAACCGGCGACCAGCGCGCCGAGGTCCAGCGTGTAGATCTGCTTGCACTTCAGCGTCTCGGGGATCTCACCCTTCACGATCGCCTGCGACAGGCCCTCGACGACGGCGGTCTTGCCGACGCCGGGGTCGCCGATCAGCACGGGGTTGTTCTTCGTGCGGCGCGACAGCACCTGCATCACGCGCTCGATCTCCTTCTCGCGCCCGATCACCGGGTCGAGCTTGGACTCGCGCGCGAGCTGCGTGAGATTTCGTCCGAACTGGTCGAGCACCGCGGAGCCGCCCTGGGGCGCCTCGGTGGTGCCGCCGGCGGCGACCTGCTCACCCTTGCCGCCGGTGTAGCCCGACAGCAGCTGGATGACGGTTTGCCGCACGCGGTTGAGGTCGGCGCCCAGCTTCTGGAGCACCTGGGCCGCGACACCTTCACCCTCGCGGATCAAGCCGAGCAGGATGTGCTCGGTTCCGATGTAGTTGTGGCCGAGCTGCAGCGCTTCGCGCAGCGACAGCTCCAAGACCTTCTTGGCGCGGGGAGTGAACGGGATGTGGCCGGTCGGAGCCGCCTGCCCCTGGCCGATGATCTCTTGCACCTGTTCGCGAACCGCGTCGAGCGAGATGTTCATCGACTCGAGCGCCTTCGCCGCGACGCCCTCGCCCTCGTGGATCAGACCGAGCAGGATGTGCTCGGTGCCGATGTAGTTGTGGTTGAGCATCCTCGCTTCTTCTTGGGCGAGAACCACGACGCGCCTGGCGCGATCCGTGAAACGCTCGAACATAGCGTCCGTCCTCCGAGCCGAAGCCCGTTCCTCTCACCTGCCCTCGGGGATCGCAGGCGCTGCGTCCTCCCCCCGAGGTACGTCGGGCGCCGGGTCGTCCCCAGCGCCTCTGCACCGAGTATACCCGTGGCCTTCCGTTCACTCGGAACGGACCATGTGATCCGAACCGCCACTCGGTGTTCCCTTCGGCATGTCGATGGGTATGGATGAGTCCCGTTCATCCCGTCTCTGCAGACCGATACGTGCACACGCGCAGGGCGGGGTGCGCCATACGGACCATCCCGATTCCCCCCGGATGGGTCATGCGGCGCCGCAGGTCCGCTGGCAACCTGTCAAGTCCGGTCGACGAGACGCCGAAGCCACTGGCGGGAAGGAGGTCCCCCACGTCCGCCGTGGACCTCACGTACGGAGAGGAAACACCGGTGCGCGTGCTCGTCGTCGACGACCACCCTGCGTTCCGCAAGGCGCTGTCGTCCGCGCTCAATCTCGTCGCCGATATCGAAGTCGCGGGCGAAGCCGGTGGCGGCGTTGCGGCCTGCACCGAGGCCGAGGAACTCGATCCCGACATCATCATCATGGATCTGTCCATGCCGGATCTGTCCGGGATCGACGCGATGAAGAGGATCCACGAGCGCCGGCCCGACCTGCCGGTCGTGATCTTGACCGCCCACGCCGACGAAGGCGTCGAGCGTGAGGCGCGCGAGGCGGGCGCATCGGGATTCCTCGCGAAGGGCACCGGGCTGCACGACCTCGTCATCGTGCTGCACGAGGCGGCGGAACCCGAGTAGCTAGCTGCCGGCGGCGGACTCCCGGTAGTCGCGCACCAGCCGGCACAACCCGAGCAACAGTCCCTTGGCGAACGCGGGGTTGTCCAACATCGGCTGGAAGTCCCACGAGACGAGCGCAAGCGTCGTGAGTTCGGTCGCCGCGGTCACTGTCGCGGAGCGTACGCCGCCGTCGATCAGCCCGATCTCACCGAAGTACCCGCCGGCGCCGATCGTGTGCTTCGGGACGCCGTCGCCCGAAACTTCCGCGTCGCCTTCGACGATGAGGTGGAACCCGACGCCCGAGTCGCCTTGCTTCGCGATCACGCGTCCGGGCTCGAAATGCACCTCTTTCATGCGCGCGGCGACGAGCTCGAGGTCGTGATGCTCGATCTGGGTGAACAACGGCACGGAGCTCAACAGCTTGGCGATGTCGGACTCGTTCATCGTGGATCCCCTCGTCGGTCGGGCGCCGGGCCGGCGCAGGCCGTAACGTTGGCACCGAACCGGCTGGCGGGCAAGTCACCTAGTCCGCAGGTGCCGTCTCGGCAGGGCCCGACTCTGCAACTCCTTCCGGCCGATGCGCCGGGAACATGATCAGGTCGCGCAGGCTCTGCGCGTCGGTCAGCAGCAGCAAGAGCCGGTCGATCCCCATGCCGAGCCCGCCGGCCGGCGGCATGCCGTGCTCGAGCGCGCGCAGGAACTCCTCGTCGTAGGGGTGCGTCTCGTCGCCGAGCACGTCCTTCATCTGTTGCTGCAGGTCGAACTTGGCGCGCTGCTCGTCGGGATCGGTCAGCTCGCTGAACGCGGTGACGAGCTCGAGCCCCGCGGCGACGAGGTCGAAGTGCTCGGTCAGGCCGGGGTCGTCCCGGTGAGGCCGCGCGAGCGGCGAGACCTCACGTGGGAAATCACAGACGAACGTCGGCTGCACGATCGTCTCCTCGACGAGCTTCTCGAACAGCTCCTGCACGATCTTGCCCGGGCCCCACGCTGCGTCGGCCGGAACGTCGTGACGCGCGGCGATGCCGCGGAGGTCCGGATGGTCAAGCCGGATCTCCTCTCCGACGGCGGCCGACACCGACCCGAGGACGGTGATCCGCTCGAAGGGCTCGGCCAGGTCGATCATCTGCCCGCGCGCCGGGATGACGAGATCGTCCGCGGCACGTCCGAGGATCGGGTTGACCGCGCGGCAGCATTCGCGCACCAGCGTTTCCGACAGGTCCATCATCGTGTGGTAGTCGCCGTAGGCCTGGTAGGCCTCGAGCATCGTGAACTCGGGGTTGTGGTCGCGGTCGATGCCCTCGTTGCGGAAGTTGCGGCCGAGCTCGAAGACGCGGTCGACGCCGCCGACCAGCATCCGCTTCAGATAGAGCTCGAGCGAGATGCGGAGCTTCATCGGCATGTCGAGCGCGAAGTGGTGCGTCGTGAACGGACGCGCGTTGGCGCCGCCCGCGATCGCCTGCAGCATCGGCCCCTCGAATTCCACGAACCCGCGGTCGTCGAGCACGCGGCGGATCGTCTTGAGCACCGCGGCCCGCGCGAGGAACAGCTTGCGAGGCTCCTCGGCGGTGATCAGATGGAGGTAACGGCGCCGCTGCTGCAGATCGGGGTCCTGCAGGCCCGCCCACTTCTCCGGGAGCGGGCGCAGCGCCTTGGTCAGCATCGCCCACCGCGTGACGAACACGCTGAGCTCGCCCTTGCGCGTCGTGCCGACGGTTCCGGTCGCGCCGACGATGTCGCCAAGATCGACCTCGCGGAACAGCGCGAAATCCTCGGGCGGCAGGTTCGCCGCGTTGACGACGATCTGGAGATCGCCGTCCCGGTCGCGCACGGTCGCGAACACGAGCTTGCCCATGTCGCGCTTCAACACCACGCGGCCGGCGACCGTGACGACGTCGTCGGTCTGTGTGTCGGCGGCGAGATCGGGATGCCCCGCGCGAACCGCGGCCGAGGGCGTCGGGTCGGACACGCCGAGCACATCGGCGAGCGTGATCGCGAACGCCCGCCGGTTGCCGAGGCGCCCGAGGCTCTCGCGGCGCGCCGCGAGTACCTCCGCCTCCCGTCCGGTCGGCTCCTCAGGCATCGACGTTCTTCTCGTAGACGAGCCGTAGCCCCTCGAGGGTGAGCCACGGCTCGTAGCGGTCGACCGTCCGGCAATGCGGGATCACGACGGGCGCGAGTCCGCCGGTGGCGATCACCGTGGCGTCCGGCGCACCGAGATCGGCGCGGATGCGCTCGACGATG
>JBJMLQ010000193.1:0-4905 GCA_045805225.1 Actinomycetota bacterium
CCGTGACGGCCAGATCGCCGTCACGATCGACGCCGGCACGTTCAAGACGAAGGCCGGCTCGGTCGCGCACATCGCGGCGGTGAACGGCGGGTCGATCCTGTCCTCGTCGACCGAGGGTGGCGACAGCGGTTCGTTCACCATCCGTGTTCCAGCCGCGAACTTCGACAAGGCGATGGTGCAGCTCGCACAGCTCGGCACCGTCGATTCTTCGGCGAGTCAGGGACAGGACGTCACGGCGCAGTACGTCGACCTGAAAGCGCATATGAAGATCTACGTGTCCCGCCGGCGGGTGCTCTTCGGGCTCATGAACACGGCCACGACGATCGGGCAGTCCCTCACCCTGCAGAACCAGCTCGATCAGGTGCAGCTGAAGATCGACCAGATCACCGGGCAGATCAACTACATCAACAAGCAGGTGGCGGAGTCGACGATCAAGGTGGATCTGCACGAGCCGGGCGCCGTCGCCGCCCAGAGCCCGGACGCGGTCGACAACCCGAGCCTCGGGCACGCGTGGGACCGTGCGGTGCAGGGGTTCTTGAACGTCCTCGCGGCGACGCTGATCGGCCTCGGATACCTGATCCCGTTGCTCGTCGTGATCGGCATCGTCGTGCTGATCGTGCGGCTCGTCCGCCGCCGGCGCGCCGAGCCCGCCGAGGATTAAGGCGGCGGCGCATCCGACGCGCGTAACCACGCGAGCGCCCGCGAACGCTCCGCGCTGATCGACGCCAGCGTGCTGTCGTCGCCCACCGCGCCCTCGGTCGCGCCGAACCACGTGTCCGCCTCGCGCCACGCTGCCTCGATGTCGCCCGGGTCACGCAGACGTGCGGTCGCGCGGAACACGGACACCGACCCCGGCGACTCGATCGCCGCGTTCAGATCCTCGACGGCGAACTCGCGATCGATCGGCGGCATGGCGTCGACCAACCGAAGCGCCCACAGCAGCACGCCGAGCCCTTCCTTTCGCCACATCCCGTCGGCGATCGCCTCGGGCGGCCACGCTGCCGTCGGCGCGTCGAAGAGCGTGCGCTCGGTGGCCGTCAGCGCGCCGGTCAACGACTCACGCTCGAACCACGCTTCGGTCTCCATACGAGCGCCTTCGGCCTGACGACGGCGAACCTGGTCGCGGGTCTCGGCGACGATCAGCTCGATCGAGGCGCGCCGGACCATGGCGTACAGCACGAGAGCCCGGTCGGCGACCTCGCGGGCCGACGGGCGCTCCGTCACATCTCTCTCCTGCCCTCGAGGGCCTGGGACAGCGTGATCTCGTCGGCGTACTCGAGGTCGCCGCCGACGGGCAGCCCACTCGCCAAGCGCGTCACGCGCACGCCGAGCGGTTTGATCAGCGCCGCGACGTACATCGCCGTCGCATTGCCCTCGAGGTTCGGGTTGGTCGCGAGGATGCACTCGGTCACGTGGTCACGTTCGACACGTTCGAGGAGCTCCTGCACGCGGAGATCCTCGGGGCCGATGCCGTCGAGCGGGCTGATCGCCCCGCCGAGGATGTGATACCGGCCCTTGTGCAAGGCGCTCTTCTCGATCGACGCGGCGTCCTTCGGCTCCTCGACGATGCAGAGCACCGTGCGATCGCGGCTCTCGTCTCGGCAGATCCGGCAGAGGTCGCCCTCGGCGACGTTGCCGCACTCGCGGCAGAACACGATCCGGCGCTTCGCCTGCACGATCGAGTCGGCGAGTCGCTCGGCGTCGTCCGCGGGCGCCTTGATCAACCAGAACGCGAGCCGTTGCGCCGACTTCGGGCCGATGCCCGGCAGCCGGGAAAGCTCGTCGATCAGCGCCTGGATGGGACCTTCGTACACGTCAGGCCTTCTCGTCCGTCACCGGCTGGGCGCCGAGCATCTCCTGAACCCGACGGAGCGCCTCGGCGTCGTCGGCAGGGGCGTCGTCCTCCTCGACCGGCTCCACGTGCGTGCCGTCATCTCCCGCCCTGGACTCACGCACCACGCACGAGATCTCGGGCGAGATGCCGAACAGTTCCTGTAGGACGTCTTGGAACGCGGCTTGGCGGCTCTCGACCTGCTTGACCGTGTTCTTGAACGTCGGCGGGAACGCGATCTCGAGCGTGGCTCCGTCGTAGGCGGTCGGCGTCGCGCTCTCCATCAGCGCCCGCAGCACGGCCTGCTTCCGCTGGCCGAGGTGCTGGATCACGGACCCCCACGACCGGCGGAGCATCGTCACGTCGACGCTGGACGCATCGGCCGCGTGCGGCACCGGGAGCTGCGCCCCGCCGGATGCCGCATCGGGAACCGCGACGGGCGTCTCTTCCATGACGGCGACGGTGTCGACGGGCTTGGGGGACTCGGCCTTCTTCGACGACGCCTTGGCTTTGGCGTTCGGCGCCGGCGTCGTCGGCGTCGCCGTTGGCGCCTTGACGTTCGGCGCGGGCACCTCGGCCGGGGCAACGGCGGCAACGACGTCTGCGCTCGGCGACACCGACCCGGCCTGCACGTTCGCGAGCCGCTCCAGACGCTCGAGCCTCGCGACCACACCCGCCGGCGTCGGATCGGTCTCGGGCGCGCATGCACGCACGAGCGCGAGCTCCAACGTGAGCCGCGGCGACGTCGTCCACCGCATGTCGGTCTGCGCGGCGAGCAGCAACTCCAATACGCGCGACAGCTCCCCCGGTGTGAACTTGTCGGCTTGCGCGCGGAGCGACGCGTACGCGTCGGCCGGCACGTCGAGCAGGTCCTCTTGGTCGGGCGCGGTCTGGACGACCAACAGGTTGCGGAAGTGCGCGAGCAGATCGCCGGTGACGTTCCGCAGGTCGTGGCCCGCCTGCACCAGCCGGTCGACCGCTTCGAACGCACCGCGCAGGTCGCCCACCGCGACCACGTCTGCGATCTCGAGGCGGATCTCGCCCTGCGGCACGCCGAGGAGCGACCGCACGACCTCTTCGTCGATGCGCACCCCGCCGACGACGCTTGCTTGGTCGAGCAGCGAGACGGCGTCACGAGCCGAGCCTTCGGCCTGTCGGGCGATCGCGAACGCCGCGCTCGGGTCGAGCTGCACGCCCTCGGAGCCTGCGATCTTCTGCAGGAGCTCTGCCAGCCCGTCGATCGTGTGTCTGCGGAAATCGAACCGTTGGCACCGCCCGACGATCGTCGCCGGCATCTTGTGCGGCTCCGTCGTGGCCAGCACGAACCGCACGCCGGGCGGGGGCTCCTCGAAGAGCTTCAGCAGCGCGTCGAACGCCTCGCGCGACAGCCGCTGCGCCTCGTCGATGATGTAGATCTTCTCGCGGCCGACCATCGGCGCGGTCGGCGCCTTCTCACGAAGGTCGCGGGCGTCGTCCACGCCCCCGTGGGAGGCCGCGTCGATCTCGACCACGTCGACGTGCGCGCCGTCGCGGATCGCGATGCACTGGGAGCACTCGCCGCACGGCTCGGCCGTGGGACCGTGCTCGCAGTTGACCATCTTGGCGAGGATCCGGGCGGTCGAGGTCTTGCCCGTCCCGCGCGGCCCGCAGAACAGGAACGCGTGATGGAGCCGGCCTTCACGCACAGCCCCCGTCAGCGCCCGGACGACGTGTTCCTGCCCGAGGAGATCGGAGGGCGTCTGCGGCCGGTAGCGGCGGTAGAGCGCCTGGTGTTGCATGTCCTCAGCCACTCCAACCCCCTCGACGACGATGAGCGGCCGTGCACCCGCCATCGACACCGAAAGACTCGATCGCTACTCCGCACGGCAGGCTCCGGCCAGGCGAACCTACGGCACCCGCCGGAAACCGCTTAGGGCTGCTGCGTTCCCGCCCTGACCCGGTTCGCGGTCCGACGTCGCGTAGGACCCGACCTTCAACGCCCCGCGCAGAGGCTGCCTCGGACCTCACGGGCCTCCGGCGGGGATTCAGCCCCGCATGAAGCGGATCTCGGGTACAGGGCACCGCTAGCTCCCCGCCTAGCACGGCCGCAGCCGAGTATACGGGCGGCCGGAGACACGTCTTCCGCGCGTGGATGCGGCCGGTCAGCGGTCGCGGAGCTGCGACGTCGCCAGCGCGATCGCGCCCGCGGCAGCCGCGCACATGATCGCGCACCCGAGGACGAACGGAAGTCCCTGGATCAGGAGCCACCCGGTCGCGATCACGACGATGCCGAGCACGGCCATGCCCACCGGGAGACGAGTGCGGTCGCTGAGTGATCTGACGGTCATGGCAGGACCTCCTGCTGGGGAAGGGCCGTCTTTCGGACATCGACCCGGGCGCCGCCATCCTTGACCGGGAACCGCGCGGGCCTCGATCGGCGTCCTAGACGGGCGAGATGCCCTCCTCCCCAGGGTACCCAACCGAAAGGACACCCGATGCGCCAGCCGATCCGCGTCGTCGTTGCCGCCGTCGCGGCCGTCGCCGCTCTTTCGATCGCACTTGCTGCAACGTCTTCCGCTGCAACGCCTCCGGCACCGTCCGAACACACGCCCTCAGGACCCGGCATCGCCACGTGCGTGATCCAACACCCCGACTGCAACGACATGGGCTTCGGTTCATCCGGGAGCGCGCCCGGCTCGCCCGGATCCGCCGCAGCGGCGCCGCCGCCGGTCGTCGGCCCCCCTCCGGTGTGCGGCTCGAAGCACGTTTCCGCCTCCGGCCCCGACGCGACCGTCGCCACGCTCCCGTGCGTCCCCGGCCCGGCGCCGCGACCTCAACCACTGATCGTCGTGCCGCGCTCCGGGATGGCGAACGTGCGCCCCATCGCGTTCAGCTCGGCCACTGTGCGATCGGACGGTCGGACCGGCGACATCCGGTTCTGGAGCGGCGTCGAGCCGTGTTCGGTCCTCGACCACGTCGACGTCGCATACGGAACCGACACGGTGACGATCACGCTGTTCGAAGGTGCCGATCCCACGGCGGGGATGGTCGCCTGTCCCGACATCGCGATGCTGAAGCAGGTGACCGTGCCGCTC
>JBJMLQ010000194.1:0-10198 GCA_045805225.1 Actinomycetota bacterium
AAGCTCTGGGATGTCGGAGGATGCAGGCACAAGACGGCGACGGCTGGCCCTCTTGGCGGTCTGCTAGCGCAAGAACACCAAGACGACGATGGCGACCGCAGCGACAGCCGCGATCGCCATCGCGATCAGCAACGCCGACCTGCTCATTCGACCGGACGTAGGATTTCCCTCGTCGCGCACATGCAGGTCCGCCAGCTGACTCTTCTGCAGATCTCGATGTTCGTATGGAGGTTGGCTGAAACCCATGCGTTGACGGTATACCAACCGCTCGTCGTGAGCTACTGATCAGACAAACGTGGCGTTACCGATCCGCTGGCCGTCGTCGCTGATCTGCGACCGCATCCGGTGATACGCGGATCCGTAGGGAACTGAAGGGCCCACACGTCGTAGCCATCGATAGTGACCCTCTTCGGACGCCTCCCGGAACCTCCATAACCGGGGCGGATCACAACCGGTCCGATCTTCACTCGGGATCCCGCTGATTCCCTTACGAAACACTAGGCCACGATGGCCGCGCACGAGCGAACGACATTGGCGAAGAGGCCTCCATGCCGTGTCGGCTGGCCCAGGGAGCCAGGTGGCCGGCCGAAGATGACCGCCATCCTTTCTGGTGGGACGATCTTCACAAGCGCGGTCCAGCAGTCGACTCGGTGCGATCTATCGGAGTTCATCTGCATCCCATGGATGGTCCGTCGAAGCTGGGCAGCCGAGCCCTCGTACGGATCACGCACTCGGTCGCCACATCGAGCGGCTCCGTCGTAACGATCAGTGATCGCTGCGCAGCGGCTAACTCCGAGTGGACACTGTCTCGCTCATCTCTGATCTTCCCTAAATCGAAGATCATGGCTGCTACACCTACGGCCAGCAGGACGGTTAGGGCTACCGGAACAGCGGCTCGAACGCGCACATCGACACGAATTGGTCGACTGCCCTCCGGCTCCCGACGTGGGCTTGCCGTCCAGCGGCGACCTCATGTGTCGTCAAGGTGACATGAGATTCGGCTCCGCTTGCGAAGTCGAACTCCGGCGTCGGCCGCTACGTCGCGTGGGCATGGACCATCGAACGATCAGCTTCGCTGGAGGGGGCGGCGAGCCGGATGGCCGGCGTTGCGGGACCGAGAGGGAGACGACGCCGGAATGACCAGGCATCACGCGAAACACGGCAACTGTACGGTGGGGCGGGCAGGACTTGAACCTGCGACCGACGGATTATGAGTCCGCTGCTCTAACCAACTGAGCTACCGCCCCCTGATCCGGATACAGACGCCAGGGTACCTTCCAGTCACCCGCACCTATAGCGACGCCGCGCACGCGTGCTTCCGAGAGACCGCTCGAGAGCGGAAGACGAACAGCTAGCGATCCGTGCTTCTACTCGGAGTGCTCGCTGGTGGGATCGAGCGTTGTTTCAGTGTCCACGCCCGTTGCCGGACCGGTTGTCGCCGACTTCGCCGTGCACGAGGGCGCTGTAGGTCGCCCGTCCGTTCCTTCTTCCTGAACCCTTCCACGATCACCCGCCCAACGGGGCATACCCTCGGACGCGTTGAAGCCCGCGCTTGCCGGGCAACTCGGCCTCAAGGGAGGAACCGCCGTGTCACTTCAGATGCGTGCCCGCATCACATCCGTCTCCGTGCTCACGCTGTTGGCCCTGACCGTCTTCGCGCCCGGTGCGTGGGCCGCCGCCCCGAGGATCACCTCGTTCAGCCCCGGATCCGGCACGGTCGCGTCGAAGGTCACGGTCAACGGGTCGAACTTCACCGGCGTCAAGTCGGTCAAGTTCGGCACGGCGACCGCCAAGTTCGCGGTCGCGTCGGCCAAGAAGCTCACCGCGACGGTCCCCTCCACCGCCACGACCGGCAAGATCACCGTCACCACCACGGCGGGCGTCGCGAAATCGTCCGGGACGTTCCATGTCCTCCCGTCGATCGCGAGCTTCACGCCGTCGTCGGGGATCATAGGCTCGACCGTCACGATCACGGGCGGGGGTTTCATCGGCGCCACAGCGGTCACGTTCAACCTCGTCCCGGCGACCTTCACGGTCGACACCTCCGGCCGCATCACCGCGACCGTCCCCGCGGGTGCGGCAACGGGCGCGGTCGCGGTCACGACGCCGGAAGGAACCGCCACGACCGGCGCCTCCTTCTCAGTGCTGCCCCACATCACGTCCTTCAGTCCCACGTCGGGCGCGGTCGGCGCGTCGGTCGTGATCACCGGCACAGGCTTCACCGGCGTCACCGGCGTCACGTTCAACGGCGTCGCGGCCCCGTTCACACCGAACACCGCGACGCAGATCACGGCCACGGTGCCGACGACGTTCTCCGGACCGATCGCGGTTTCGACCGCCGCCGGGACGGCCACGACCTCCGCCGACTTCACCGTTCTCCCCTCGGTCGTGCTCGATAAGAGCGCCGGGCCGCCGTCGAGCTCGATCTCGGTGAGCGGGCTCGGCTTCGGCGCGAACGAGACGGTCGACGTGTACCTCGACGCGACGGCGGTCGGCCTCGCGGGAACCGCAACCGACGGCACGTTCAGCGGCGTGAGTGTGACGATCCCGGACTCGGCGACGCCGGGCGCGCACGTCGTCTCGGTGGTCGGTCGGCGGGACGGCGCCTACGCGCAAACCACGTTCACGGTCCGCACCGACTGGGCGATGTTCCGCAACACGCCCTCCCACCGAGGGAACAACACGTACGAGAACACCGTCGGCACCGGCAATGTGGGCGACCTGTTCCAGTCGTGGTCGGTCAACGTCAACGGTGCCCCGAGCTCGCCGGCGATCGTCGGCGGCGTGGTCTACGTCGGTTCCGGCAACGGAACCGTCTACGCGTTCGACGAGACAAACGGCACGCAACTGTGGTCGTTCCCGACGACCGGCGCGGTCACCGCCTCCCCCGCCGTGGTCGGGGGGGTCGTGTACGCCGTCTCAGCCGACGGCAAGCTCTGGGCGATCGACGCCGATCTTGGGACCGCGGTGTGGGCGTCGCCCGTCACGCTGCTCGGAACGAGCAACTCCTCACCGACGGTGACCGGAGACGTGGTCTACCTCGGCACGACGACGAACGCCTACGCGATCGATGCGACCAGCGGAAGCGTCGACTGGACGATCGCCCCCGGCGCCGGTTCATTCAGCAACACATCACCAGCGATCGCCAACGGCAGCGTCGTGTTCACCTCGTCGACCGGCCACGCGGTTGCCTACTCATCGGGCGCGGCCGGCGGGGCGCTCCAGTGGAACGTCGCGCCCGGCGGCAACATGACGACTCCGCTCATCGTCTCGGGGAGCGTCTACGCCGGCTCCAGCAACGGATCGATCTTCGCGCTGTCGCTCGCAACCGGGAACACGCAATGGTCGGACAACCCGGCCGGCGTCGCATTCAGCTCGGCCCCGGCCTACGCGAAGGGCCTGATCTACCTCGGATCGAACGACGGCAACGTGTACGCGTACGACACGACCGGCGGCAGTCCCTGGGCGAACGGGAACGGCACGTCGTACCGCTCGCCGATCGCCGTCGCGAACGGCGTGGTGTACGCCGGCTCGAACGACGACGGCATCTACGCGCTCGACGGCGCGACCGGCGACGTCCTGTGGAGCGGCTCGACGAACGGCACGGTGACGGCGTCGCCCGTCATCGTCGACGGGACGCTCTTCGTGGGCTCGAACGACGGCCACCTGTACGCGTACGGCCTCTCCGCAGGAGCGTGATCGGCGCACCGCCGCGACGCTAATCCGGATCGTGCGTGCGCACGTACAGTCGCTGCGCGGCCGTCATGGCCGGACACGTATGCGTGTTCAACAAGAGCTTGCCCTTCGGCGCCGTTCCTGAGAAGTCGAAGAAATCGGTCAGGTCTCCGGGCTGTGGTTCGGTGGCCGTGTAGGTGCTGAGGTCGTCGGCGGCGCCCATCGTCGGCAGCCCGAACGCCCACTCGACGAACCGGGGGAACGACGCGTCGGAGTAGAACGTGTGGCTCACGTACCCCTGCTGTGCGAGGGGTCCGTCCTGCACCCACGGGCTGATCACGAGCAGCGGGACGCGGAATCCGTAGGACAGCAAGCTGTTGAGACCGGTGATGCCGGCGTCGGTGCCGTCGGCGGTCGGCGGCTTGACGTGGTCGTAGAAGCCGCCCCACTCGTCCCACCACACGACGATCGCCGTCGAGCTCCAGTCGGGGCTGCTCATGACCGCGTTCACCGCCCGAACGGTCGCGTTCTCCCCTGTGCAGGCCGGTTGCGGTGGGTGCTCGGTCTGGTGCGGCAGGTACCACGAGACGTCCGGCAGGTTCCCGGCCGATGCAGCGTCGAAGAACTTCGAGCCGTCGAGGACGTGCTGGTTCCAATACGGGTTGTCTTGAGTGCACGGAGGCGAATCGCCAGGTGCACACCTGATCGACTGGATGGCCGCGATCCCCGAGTGGATGAAATGGGACTGGTTCTGCGTGCTGTAGTACCGCCACGTCACGCCATTCGCGTCCATCAGATTGGGCAAGCTCTGGAAGCCGAAGCACGGGTACACCTGGCTGATGCTCCCGTCCAGACCGATCATCTGAACCGTCGTGCCGGCGCTGTTGGTGCAGCCCCAGGAGTACTTCGGGATCGACGACGGGTCATGCGGGAGGCCGTAGATGGCGCGCCGATCCAGCAGCGTGCTGTATCGACCGGTCTGCGCCGACACGGCGAACACGTTGTTCCCGAAGCTCGCGCCGCGCCAGGACGCGAACATCCGATCCCCCAACCCGAACGAATCGGCATAGGACCAGTAGTTGGGGATCTGGCCCGCCCGCATCTGTGTGTCGGCCAGATCCTGCCCGGACGCCTTCACGATCGCGCGGCTTTCATGACAGAACCCGTCGACCTTGCCGCCGTGGTAGGCGGTTTTGAACGCGGACGGTGCGTGCGAGACGTCCTGCGGCATCGGGTCCGGGGTCGACGGCATCGTGAAGGTTGTGACGTTCGAGGGGTGCGCCTTGTCGTAGCACGAGGCTATCGTCGACCCATCGATGTTGTTCCCCGGATCGGGGAACGCCCCGAAGTACTCATCGAAGCTGCGGTTCTCCTTCGGGATGAACACGATGTGGGTGATCGGCGACACCGGCGAGCCGGCGGCTCGCGTTGCCGCCGGTGCTCCGGGCAGCCCGGAGAACGTCAGTGCGAGCGTGATGGACGCAAGGACCACGCTCCCACCCAGCCACCGTTTCCACGTTCGCTTGCGCACCACGCCGCGCCCCTCTCCCGTTGAAGCTCCGGATCCAGCTACACCGACGATCCGGTCGTCCGCGGTCGCACGTGTCTGCGCGGACGGGAAGGGAGGATCAGCTTGCTGGACGGCTCTGCTTCGCGCACGGAGGGTACCCCCGGCCGGCCGCGGCGGGAAGAGCTTTAGAAGCCCTCGTCGTATTCGTCGTCGGTGACGGGGTCGCCCCAGGTCGGATCGCCGCCGTTGACCGCGACGTGCACGAGCGGCGAATCCGGTGTGCCGCCGTGGAAATGCCACTCCCCCGGCGCCACGCGGATCACGTCGCCGGCCTCGAGCACGTGGCCTGACTCGCCGCGGCTCCGTACCCGCCCCCGGCCGGTGACCGCGTACAGGAACTGCCCGCCGGAGTGCTGGTGCCAATGCGTCCGCGCCCCGGCGGCGAAGTGGACGATGCCCACGTTCGTCCCGTCGTCGGCGACGATCGTGCCGCGCAGCGACACCTCGCCGGTGAACCTGCCGGTATCGCCATGCTCGTAGGACGCGTCGGCCGCTCGTGCGATCTCCATGCGACGAAGCGTACCGGCTGGCCGCCCGACCCCCCAGTTACGATGGGCGCATGACGGAGTACCGCACGGAGACCGATTCCATCGGACCGATCGAGGTCGATGCGTCGAGGTACTGGGGCGCGCAGACCGAGCGCTCGATCCATCACTTCTCGATCGGATGGCCCGACGTCGACCGGATGCCGCGTGAGGTCGTCCACGCGATCGGGATCCTCAAGAAGGCCGCCGCCCAGGCGAACATGGAGCTCGGCCGGCTCGATCCATCGATCGGCGAGCTCATCGTCAAGGCCGCCGACGAAGTGATCGACGGCTCCCTCGACGAGCATTTCCCGCTGTACGTGTGGCAGACCGGCTCGGGCACCCAGTCGAACATGAACGGCAACGAGGTGATCTCGAACCGCGCGATCGAGATCGGCGGCGGCGCGCCCGGCTCCAAGAGCCCTGTTCACCCGAACGATCACGTCAACATGTCGCAGTCGTCCAACGACACCTTCCCGACCGCGATGCACATCGCCGCCGTCATGACGATCGGTGATCGGCTGGTGCCGCAGGTGCGCGCGCTCCGGGACGCGCTCGACGAGAAGGCAACCGCGTACGGCGATGTCGTGAAGATCGGCCGAACGCACCTGCAGGACGCGGTGCCGCTCACGCTCGGACAGGAGTTCTCGGGCTACGTGGCCCAGCTCGACGCCGACCTCGACCGGATCGACGGCGCGATGGGCGGGTTGTTCGAGCTCGCGATCGGCGGCACGGCGGTCGGCACCGGACTGAACGCCCCCGACGGGTTCGGCGATCTGTGCGCGTCGAAGATCGCCGCGCTGACGGGTCTGCCGTTCGTCGCGGCGGGGAACGCGTTCGCGGCGCTCGCCGCCCACGACGCCGTCGTGTTCATGAGCGGCGCGCTCGCAACGCTCGCCGCCTCGTTGATGAAGATCGCGAACGACATCCGCTGGCTCGGGTCCGGGCCGCGCGCCGGCATCGGAGAGCTGGTCTTGCCCGAGAACGAACCCGGCAGCTCGATCATGCCGGGCAAGGTGAACCCGACCCAGTCCGAGGCGATGACGATGGTTGCCGTGCAGGTTCTCGGGAACGACACGACCATCAAGGTCGCAGGCTCGCAGGGCAACTTCGAGCTCAACGTCTTCAAGCCGGTGCTCATCAAGAACCTGCTGCACTCCGCCGTGCTGCTCGGCGACGCGAGCCGGAACTTCCGAGCGTTCTGCGTCGAGGGGCTCGAGCCGGATCGCGAACGGATCGACGATCTGGTGCACCGGTCGCTGATGCTCGTAACGGCGCTGACCCCGCACATCGGCTACGACAAGGCGGGCGAGATCGCGAAGAAGGCCCACCACGAAGGAACCACCCTCAAGGAGGCGGCGCTCGCGCTCGGCTACCTGACCGAGGCCGAGTACGACTCGATGGTCGTTCCGGAGGACATGGTCTAGGGCTCCGCGCCCGTGCGCACCGGGCGCGACGGGTCGTGCACCCAGTCCGACCATGAGCCCTCGTACAGGCGGGCGTGGAACCCGGCCAGCCGGAGCGCGAACACATCGAGCGACGCGGTAACGCCGCTGCCGCAATACGCGATCGGCGCCGTGTCGTCGTGCACGCCGAGGATCCGGAACAGCTCGCGCAGCTCCTCGGCCGACCGGAACGTTCCGTCTGCGCGAAGCACGTCCGGGAACGGCGCCGAACGCGCCCCCGGGATGTGCCCGGCGACCGGATCGATGGGTTCCGTCTCGCCGCGGTAGCGCTCGGCGACACGCGCGTCGAGGACGACCTCGCCGGCTCGGAGGGCCTCGGCGACGCCGGCGACCTCGACGAGCCGATCGGCGGGCCACGGCCGCACCGCCGGCTCGGTCGGCCCAGACGGGTGCGAGGCCGGGCCGGTCTCCAGTGGTCCCGGCCACGCCCGCAGGCCGCCGTCGAGCAACGCACACGAGCGGCCGATCGCGTCGAGCATCCACCACAGCCGCGCCGCCACCGACCCGCCGGCGTCGTCGTAACAGACGACGCGATCGCCCGGGCCGATGCCGCGGGCGGCGAGCGTCTCGGCGAACCGGTCCGCCGTCGGCAGGGGGTGTCGCCCCGGTCCCTCGACGAAGGGCTCGCCGGCCAGATCGCGATCCACATCGAAGAGCACCGCGCCGGGGATGTGCCCCGACTCGAACGCCCGCTCGGCCTCGGCGGTCCCGGCGGCCGCCGACCAGCGGACGTCGGCGACCACGACGTCGTCTCGATGGGAAGCGAGCCACGCCGCGTCGACCAGCAGGTCGGTCATCCCGCGAGAGTGACGATCACCGGCGCGTGATCGCTGGGCTTGCCTTCCCCGAACGTCGGCTTTCGCTCGTCGCGCTCCACGACGACGTCCTTGAGCCGCGCCGCGATAGGCGCCGTCCCGAGGGCGAGGTCGATCCGGAGCCCCCAGCCCTTATGGAACGCGCCCGCCTGGTAGTCCCAGTACGCGAAGGGCCCTTGAACATCGCCGGCCGACGCGCGCCCGAGATCCGTTAGGCCCCAGTCCATCAGCGCGCGCAGCCGCGCACGCTCCGGTTCGCTCGCGAGGTTCTTCCCCGCCCAGAGCTCGGCGTCCCAGACATCGCGATCGTCGGGTGCGATGTTGAAGTCGCCCGCCACGATCAGTGGTCGGGCCGGGTCGCGCGTGTCGCCCAGCCACGACCGCAACGCCTCGAGCCACACGAGCTTCGTCTCGTACGCGGGGTCGCCGACCTCTTTGCCGTTGACGACATACACGCAGACGACATCGAGGTCACCGGCCTTCGCCGACACGACACGGGATTGCTCGGGCACCGGATCGCCCGCGAATCCGGTCGTCACGTCGTCGATCCCGATGCGCGACAAGATCGCGACGCCGTTGTACGCGCGCTGGCCGAGCGTCGCGACCTCGTAGCCAGCGGCCGACACCTCCATCATCGGGAACTCGGCGTCCTCGACCTTCGTCTCCTGCAGGCACACGACGTCTGGCTCGTGCCGCTCGAGCATCGCGAGCAGCCGCGCCAAGCGTTGACGCACCGAGTTCACGTTCCACGTGACGAGCTTCACGCCGGGATCTCCGCGAGGTGTTCGCGCACCACCTCGGCGAGCATGTCGCAGAACGCCGGATCGGCGTTCGGCATCGGCGTGCGCGCGAAGGCGAGCCCGGCCTCGGTCGCGTGCTTGGCTGCTTCGATGTCGAGGTCGTAGAGGGTCTCGAGGTGGTCCGCGACGAACCCGACGCAACACACGACGCACCCGGTGCGGCCCTCGGCGGCGAGCTGCGGGATCACCTCGTCTACGCCCGGTCCCCACCACGGGTCGGCGGTGCGGCCGACCGACTGCCACGCGATCCGGTGGTCGTCGAGACCGAGTCCCTTGGCGACGAGGTCGGCGGTCTCCTGCAGGCCGTCGCGGTACCGGCACGACGGCTCGCAATCGCACGTCTTGCATCGCTGCGTGCCGTCCGGGAGCGTCCGGACCGGCAGCGAGTGCGCGGTGAACAGGACGGTCAGGTTGCGCCGCGCCGCGTCGTCCAGCGACGCGAGCGTGGTTCGCAACCGGTCGGCCACCCACGCGATGTACATCGGGTGGTCGTGGAACGACCGGACAAACGTGATCGGCAGGTCCAATCCGCGCTCACGGATCGCCGCCTCTGCCCGCTGGACGTACGTCTCGACCGACATCCCCGACCAATGAGGCGCCATCACGATCCCGATCGCACGGCCGACGCCGTCGGCCGCCATCCGGTCGATCGCGTCGGGGATCGTCGGCGACGAGTGCTTCATGCCGAGGTAGGCGCGGAACGTCTCGTCGCCGTCGGCGTTGAGCCGCTCGACGATCGCATCGGCCTGTGCCGCCGTCGTGTCGAGCAGCGGGAACCGGTTGCCGATCGCGACGTATCGCCCGCGTAGCTGCTCGAGGTGCTCGGCCGAGGGCGTCCGGCCACCGCGGATGTCGGTGTAATAACGCTCGATGTCCTCGGGCCCGCTGGCGGTGCCGTACGCCATCACCAGCACGCCCGTCGAGAGTCGATCGGTCACGGTGGATCCTTCCGGTCGAGAAGGAGCCAGGATAGAGGCGCGGCCGGTCGCGCTACGTCGAGCGCCAGTCCGACCAGCGTGATGCCGGCGGCGTGATCGCGCCCGGCTGTGGACCGGGGGCCTCGGGGAGACCGGGCTCTTGTGGCTCCTCGGGTTCCTCGAGGTCTTCGACATCGTCGACGTCGACGTCGGCCTCGGCGTCGCGGATGTCGACCACGTCGTCGTCGGTGAGATCGGGCCGCATCGCGGTGCTGAGCGCTGCGATGCGAGTGTCGAGGGCGGCCAGCCGCTCCTCGAGCTCCTCGAGCCTGCCCTCGGCCTCCGTCGCGCGGTCGGCGTCGGCCATCGTGGTGGCCTGCACCTCTTCCGCGGTCGCCAGCGCCGCCTCCGCCTCCTCCGCGCGGATCTGC
>JBJMLQ010000195.1:0-9358 GCA_045805225.1 Actinomycetota bacterium
CATCAGGCACCACGTCGGGTGGAACCACGACGAGCGGCGGCACGACGACGAGCGGCGGCACCACGACGACGCCCACGCTCCCAACCACGTCGACGGCAACGACGAGTACGCCGGGCGGCGGCACGCGCACGCCGAGCCAGCCGAGCGGGGCCACCGAGACGATCGGCGGTCACCAGGTCACGCTGATCGACACCTTCACGACCAACGGCGTCGAGCAGGCCACCGTCTCGGTGGACGGCACGGTGTACCGGCCTTCGGCGGGCGAGACCTTCGGACCGAACAAGCAGTACAAGCTCCAATCGGTCTCGGGCAACTGCGCCACCTTCCTGTTCGGGGATCAGTCCTTCACGCTCTGCGTGCCGCAGAACAAGTAGCGGCCCGCCACCGACGCCGGCGATGCGCCCACGGGGGGAGCGGTCGCCGGTCGGGTGGGGGCGGCTTCGGCCGCCCCCCCCCATCAACGCGGCAGGGCTCGGACGCGCCCGACCCTTCCCTATGATTGGCGCCGTGTTGCGCTACCTGACCGCCGGTGAATCGCACGGGCGCAGCCTCGTCGTGATCGTCGAGGGGATGCCGGCGGGCGTGCCGGTGTCGCGCGACGCCATCGCCGGCGAGCTCGCACGCCGCCGCCACGGCTACGGGCGGGGCGGCCGCCAGCGGTTCGAGGCCGACGCGTTCGAGATCCAGGCGGGGGTGCGGCACGGCCGCACGCTCGGCGCGCCCGTCGCGATCACGATCCCGAACGTCGAGTTCGAGGAGAAGTACGCCGAGCTGATGGCCGCGGACGGCGTGAACGATCCGTCGAAGGCGCTCACACGTCCCCGGCCCGGACACGCGGATCTCGCCGGCGCTCTGAAATACGGGTTCGACGACGTTCGCAACGTGCTCGAGCGGGCGAGCGCCCGCGAGACCGCGGCCCGCGTGGCTGCCGGCGCCCTCTGCAAATCGTTCCTGGCGGAGCTCGGGATGCAGGTCCTTTCGCACGTCGTGCAGATCGGGAAGGTGAAGGCGCGTCGCGGTGCACCGCCCACGCCCGACGATGTCGCTCGTATCGACGCGTCGCCCGTCCGGTGCGCGGACGAGGACGCGGGGCGCGCGATGGTGGCTGAGATCGACCGACTGCGGAAGGCCAAGGACAGCGCGGGCGGCGTGTTCGAGGTGCTCGGATACGGCGTGCCGCTCGGCCTCGGCTCGTACGTGCACTGGGATCGCAAGCTCGACGCGCGCTTGGCGGCCGCGTTGATGTCGATCCAGTCGGTCAAAGGGGTCGAGATCGGCGACGGGTTCGCCTCGGCCGCCCGGCCAGGGTCCAGGGCGCACGACGAGATCGTCGCGCGCGGTGGGCGCCTCACGCGGGCGACCGCGCGCGCCGGGGGGATCGAAGGCGGGATGTCGACCGGTCAGCCGATCCGCGTGCGGGCCGCGATGAAGCCCTTCTCGACGGTTCCGAAGCCCTTGCGCACGGTGGATCTCGCGACCGGCGAGCCGGCGGTCGCGATCAAGCAGCGCACCGACGTCTGTGCGGTCCCTGCCGGCGGGGTCGTCGGCGAGGCGGTCGTCGCGTGCACGCTCGCCGACGCGACGCTCGAGAAGTTCGGCGGCGACGCGCTGGCGGAGACGTCGCGGAACCTCGCCGCATACCTGGAGGCGCTGCCGTGATCGTCTATCTCGTGGGGATGCCGGGCTCCGGTAAATCGACGGTCGGCGCCGAGCTCGCCGGTCGCCTCGGCGTGCCCTTCGTCGATCTCGATGTGGAGATCGAGCGGCGGGATGGACGTTCGATCACCGAGATCTTCGAGTCGGAGGGCGAGGCGGGGTTCCGCGCCTTGGAGGCCAAGGAGCTCCTCGACGCCTCGACCCACGACCCGGCCGTCATCGCCTGCGGTGGGGGCGTGGTGCTGGAGCCCGCCAACCGGATCACGCTGCGCAACACCGGGACGTGCGTCTTCCTCGACGTGCCGCTCGCGGTGCTCGAGTCGCGGGTGCGTCCGGACGCCGACCGGCCGCTGATCCGGGCGGCGGGCGATCTGGAACGGATCCTCGCGGAGCGCGAGCCGTTGTACCGAGAGTTCGCGGCGCACGTCGTCGACGGCGCCGGCGATCCGGGCGAGGTCGCGGACGCGATCGTGGAGGAGCTCCGTTGGACCGCGTGACCGTCCCGATCCCGGGGCGGTCCTACGAGGTCACGATCGGCGCGGGCGTCGTCGAGCACGCCGGCTCGATCCTGCCGGACCTCGGCCGGGCGGCACAGGCCTTCGTGGTCGTCGACGGGGCGGTGGCGGATCCATGGCTCGGTCGGCTGACCGGCGCGCTCGACGCGCGCGCGCTGCACGTCGTGCCGCTCACGGTCCCGTCGGGCGAGGCGGCCAAGACGATGGACGTCTACGGCACGCTCCTCCACCAGCTGGCGTCGCAGGAGGCGCATCGCGACGACATCGTCGTGGCGCTCGGCGGCGGCACGGTCGGCGACCTCGCCGGGTTCGTCGCGTCGACGTACATGCGTGGCCTCGCCGTCGTCCAGGTGCCGACGACGTTGATAGGCCAGGTCGACGCCGCGATCGGAGGCAAGACGGCGGTGAACCTTCCCGAGGGCAAGAACCTCGTCGGCACGTTCCACCAGCCGCTCGCCGTGCTCTGCGATGTCGGGGCCCTCGCGAGCGTGCCGGACCGGGACTTCCGCTCGGGTCTGGCTGAGGTCGCGAAGTACGGTCTCGCGATGGACCCGGAGCTGTTGACACTGATCGAACAGGATCCGGCGCCCGTGGTGGCCCGCGAACCGGCGGCGCTGCAGGCGCTCGTCACCCGATGCGTCCGGATCAAGGCCGCGGCCGTCGCGGCCGACGAGCGCGACGCTGCGGGACGCCTGTTCCTCAATTACGGGCACACGCTCGGGCATGCGCTGGAGCGGTTGGACGCGTTCGCGGGGCGTTCGCACGGAGAGGCGGTCGCGATCGGCATGGTCTTCGCCGCTCGGCTCGCGGCATCCAAAGACCTTGCAAGCGAAGACGTTACGAAGCGCACGATCAGGGTCCTCACCGCGCTCGGGCTCGAGACCGACGGGCCGCTTCCGCCCGCGCATGACATCCTGACGGCCTTCCGGATGGACAAGAAGTTCCACGGCGGGGTGCGGTTCGTGCTGTTGCGGGCCGTCGGCGACCCGACGGTCGTGGCCGGCGTGACCAAGGAGGAGCTGCGAACGGTGCTGCACGAGATGGGGGCGCCCGCGTGAACGTCCTGTACCTCTTCGGCCCCAACCTCGGTGCGCTCAGGAGCCGCGACCCGGAGACCTACGGCTCGCAGACGCTCGCGGAGATCATGGACGGTGTCGAGCGGCGTGCGAGCGAGACCGGCCATGTCGTCACCTGGCGCCAGTCCAACCACGAGGGCGAGCTGGTGGACTGGCTGCTCGCCGCGCGCGAGGACGGGATCGGAGCCGTGGTGCTCAATCCGGGGGCCTTGTCGCACTACTCGTACGCGCTCCGCGACGCGATCGAGGCCGGCGGGCTCCCCGTCATCGAAGTGCACATGTCCAACATCGCGGCACGCGAGTCGTTCAGGCACGACTCCGTCGTATCGGCCGTGTGCCGCGGGACGATCAGCGGCCTCGGGTCCGCTGGCTATCATCTGGCGTTGGAGGCGATGCAGTGGATCACGACGTAAGGAGGCGCGCGCTCGTCGCGCGCTTGGACGAGTTGGGTGTCGACGCACTGCTCATCACCCGGTTGCTGCACACGCGGTACCTCACCGGGTTCACGGGCTCGAACGGGCAGGTTCTGCTGCGTCGCGACGGCGCGCTGTTCCTGACCGACGGCCGATACACCGAGCAGTCACGGCGCGAGGTGCCGGATCTCGAGCGGCACACGTACACCGATCCGCTGCGCGAGGTGCTCCCGGGCCTCCTCGGCGGGATCGGCCGGCTCGGGTTCGAGGCAGAGGACGTCACGGTCGCGGCGCGCGACCGGTTCGCGGAGGCGCTCGGCGACGACGTCGAGCTCGTGCCGACCACCGACGTCGTCGAGCCGTTGCGGGCGGTCAAGGACGACGGCGAGCGTGCCGCCATCCGTCAGGCGCAGGCGATCACCGACGCGGCGTTCACCACGATCTTGGATCGGTTCGCCGTGGGTGTAACCGAGCAGCAGATCGCCCGACTGCTGGAGAACGCGATGCGGGACGAAGGGGCCGACGGCCTTGCGTTCGACTCGATCGTCGCCTTCGGCGAGAACGCCGCCGAACCGCACCACGAGCCGACCCATCGCTCGCTCGACGAAGGCGACATCATCAAGCTGGACTTCGGCGCGCTTGCCGACGGCTACCACGCGGATATGACCCGCACGATCGCCTTCGGAACGCCGCCGGCAGAGCTCCGCGCGATCCACGATGTCGTGCGCGAGTCCCAGCAAGCAGGGATCGACGCGGTGAAGGCGGGCGTCACCGGCGCCGCGGTCGACGCCGTGAGCCGGGACGTGATCGAACGCGCGGGGTATGGCGATGCCTTCGTGCATAGCCTGGGTCACGGCGTCGGGCTCGAGATCCACGAGGCCCCGAGCCTCGGCCGCAAGCAGGACGACCCGCTCCCGGCGGGCGCGGTGGTCACGGTGGAGCCCGGGATCTACCTCGCGGGGGTCGGCGGCGTGCGGATCGAGGACATGGTGGAGGTCACCGACGGCGGGTGCGTCGTCGTCGGCACCTCCGCGCGCGAACTGATCGAGCTCTAGACGAAAGGACCGCGTGAGCGTCTCCACGAACGACTTCAAGAACGGCATGACCCTGGAGCTCGACGGCGTTCTGTTCCAGGTGGTCGAGTTCCAGCACGTGAAGCCCGGCAAGGGCGGGGCGTTCGTGCGGACGAAGCTCCGGAACGTCAAGACCGGCGCGGTTATCGAGCGCACGTTCAACGCTGGAGTGAAGGTCGGCCTGGCGATCGTGGAGCGCAAAGGGATGCAGTACCTGTATTCCGACGGCACCGACTACGTCTTCATGGACCTCGACACCTACGATCAGATCCACGTGGGCCCCGAGGTGATCGGCGAGGCCGGACGCTTCCTGGCGCAGAGCGCCGAGGCGCAGGTCGCGATGCATGACGGCGTGCCGATCGCGGTCGATCTTCCGGCCTCCGTCGTCCTGTCGATCACCGAGACGGCGCCCGGCGCGAAGGGCGACACCAAGACCGGCGCGCTGAAGCCCGCGACCGTCGAGACCGGCGCCGTCGTGCAGGTGCCGCTGTTCGTCGAAGAGGGCGAGAAGATCAAGGTCGACACGCGCAGCGGGGACTACATCGAGCGCGTGAAGGGCTGAGCGTGACCCGCCGCGAAGACCGGCGCGTCGCGATCGACATCCTGTATCAAGCCGACGTGACCGACGGATCGCCCGTCTCCGTCGTCGCCGATTGGCGCGGCGCCGGCCGCGAGGTGCCGCCCTTCGCCGAAGAGGTGGTCGACGGCGTCGCGGACAAGCTTCCCGACATCGACCTGCTGCTGGAAACGCACGCCGAGGGGTGGACCGTTCGCCGGATGGCGGCGCTTGACCGAACCATCCTGCGGGTCGGGGTCTATGAGCTGTTGTGGTGCGACGACATCCCGACGTCGGTCGCGATCTCGGAGGCGGTGGAGGCGGCCGCGGAGCTGTCGGCTGCGGACGCCAAGGGGTTCATCAACGGGGTGCTCGGGCGGATCGCGCGCGACGAAGGCGTCGCGTGAGGGTCCTGAGGTCCCGACGTCAGGCGGTTGGCGTGTCTCCGTCGACCGGCGGCTCGACCTGAGCCTGCGCGGGCGGGGTGGGGGCGGCCGGCGGGGTCGACGCCTCCTCGACGTGCCCTTCCTTCAACCCCTTCTTGAACTCACCCTGCGCCTTGCCGAGGTTGCGCGCGATCTGGGGGAGTTTCGTGGCGCCGAACAGCAGCACCACGCCGATCACCACGACGACCCAAACGTCCGTACCCATGTCGGTCCCTTCCGAGGAGTGTTCCTGGCACCCAGGATAGCCCCCGCGGGCTCGTCCGCACAGCGTCAGCGTGTATCCTCCGTGGGAACGAGCAGCCCTTTAACGCCGGTCCCGTGAGGCCGGGAAGGGAGCATCGGATGGGCCACAACATGTTCGCCTCCTCGCACGCCCGAGGGGGCGTTTCCGTATGACGGCCACCGCGATGGCCCCCGACGACATCCGCCGGGCGCTCACCCGCATCGCGCACGAAGTGATCGAACGCGACAAAGGCGCCGACGACGTGGTCCTGGTGGGGATCGCCGACCGCGGCGACGACCTCGCCCGGCGCCTTGCCGCCGAGATCTCCCGGATCGAAGGCGCCGAGGTCCCGGTCGGCGTGCTCGACATCACCTTCTACCGCGACGACATCGGCCTGCGTGCCGAGGCGCCCGAGGTGCACGAGACGCGGATCGACTTCGATGTCAGCGGCAAGATCGTGGTGCTCGTCGACGACGTGCTCTATACCGGCCGCACGATCCGCTCGGCGATGGACGCGCTCATGGACTTCGGACGGCCCCGGAAGATCCAGCTCGCCGTGCTCGTGGATCGCGGCCACCGCGAGCTGCCGATCCGCGCCGACTTCGTGGGCAAGAACGTGCCGACGAGCCGCGCCGACAACGTCCGGGTGCAGGTGCGTGAGGTCGACGGCGCCGACGCCGTGACGGTGCGCCGCTCCGACGACGGCCAGGGGGACGCATGAACGATCATCTGCTGTCGATGCACGACCTGACCGCGGCCGACGTCACCAGGATCTTGGACACCGCCGGGTCGTTCCGCGAGGTCGGAAGCCGCGTGATCAAGAAGGTCCCCGCGCTCCGCGGCCGCACGGTCGTCAATCTGTTCCTCGAGAACTCGACCCGCACGCGCATCAGCTTCGAGCTCGCGGCGAAGCGGCTGTCGGCCGACGTGATCAACTTCAGCGCCGGGGGATCGAGCGTCGCCAAGGGCGAGTCGCTCAAAGACACGGCGCTGACGCTGCAGGCGATGGGCGCGGACGCGATCGTCGTGCGGCACTCCTCGAGCGGCTCGCCCCTGCAGCTCACCCGCTGGGTCGACGCCCACGTGCTGAACGCCGGCGACGGCACGCACGAGCACCCGACGCAGGCCCTGCTCGATCTGTACACGATGCGCGAGAAGCACGGCCGCCTCGACGGGCTGCGCGTCGCGATCGTCGGCGACGTGCTCCATTCGCGTGTCGCCCGCTCGCTGTCGATCGGGTTGGTCACCGTCGGCGCCGAGGTCACGCTGGTCGGCCCGCCGACGCTGATCCCGCCCGAGGCGCCGGCCTGGGGCGTGGAGGTGAGTTACGACCTGGACGGCGTGATCCCCAAGCTGGACGTCTGCTACGTGCTCCGCGTGCAGCGTGAGCGCCAGCGCCTCGAGTACTTCCCGAGCGTGCGCGAATACGCACGGCTGTTCGGCCTGACGAGCGAGCGGGCGCAGATGCTGCCGGAGACCGCGCTGATCATGCACCCCGGTCCGATGAACCGCGGCGTCGAGATCGACTCCGACGTCGCAGACCGGCCGGCGGCCGTCATCGAGGAACAGGTGACGAACGGGATCGCGATCCGCATGGCACTGCTGTACCTGCTCCTCGGCGGCACGGGCGAGGCGGAGGCCGCATGACCGAGCGGGTCGTCTTCGAAGGCGTTCGGCTGGTCGATCCGCTCGCCGGCGTCGACGAGGTCCGCGACGTCGCGGTGGCGGACGGGGTGCTCTCGGCCGAGACGCCGAGCGACGCCGAGCGGATCGACGCGCGCGGGCTGATCCTCATCCCGGGGCTGGTCGACCTGCATACGCACCTGCGGGAGCCGGGCGGCGAGCACAAGGAGACGGTCGCGACCGGCACCCGCGCGGCGGCGGCCGGCGGCTACACGGCGGTGGCGGCGATGGCCAACACCGACCCACCGGCGGATAACGCGGCGATCGTGCAGGCCGTCCGCGACCTCGCCGCCGCGGCCGGTTCGTGCGACGTCTTCCCGGTCGGTGCGATCACCCGCGGGCTCGGCGGCGAGACGCTCGCCGAGATCGGGGAGATGGTCGACGCCGGCGTGCGGGTGTTCTCCGACGACGGCAGGTCCGTCCCGACGGCGCGGCTGCTCCGCAACGCGCTCACGTACGCGAAGGCGTTCCCGGCCGACGTCGTGCTCGCCGAACACGCGGAGGATGCGTCGCTGACCGACGGCGGCCAGATGCACGAAGGCGCGCGGTCGGCGTCGCTCGGGCTCGCCGGACGGCCGGCGGAGGCCGAAGAGGTCATCGTCGCGCGGGATCTCGCCGTCGCGCGTGCGTGCGGCGGACGTCTGCATCTCTGCCATCTGTCCTCGGCCCGAGCGGTCGACCTCGTGCGCCGCGCGAAGGCCGAGGGCGTGCGGGTGACGGCCGAGGTGACCCCGCACCATCTGGTCGGCACCGACGACGACCTCGTCACCTACGACACGATGAAGAAGATGAACCCGCCGCTGCGAACGGCCGAAGATCGCGACGCGCTCCGCGCCGGCCTCGCCGACGGCACCATCGACGCGATCGCGACCGATCACGCGCCGCACGCCGTCGAGGAGAAGGACCTCGAGTTCGACCTCGCGCCGCCGGGCACGATCGGGCTCGAGACCGCGCTGGCCGTGGTCCTCACGCACCTCGTCGAGCCCGGCGTGCTCCCCCTGATGCGGGCGATCGAGGCGATGACGTCGGCGCCGGCCCGGATCCTCGGCGCCGTCGACCACGGCGGCCCGCTCGAGCCGGGACGGCCCGCGAACCTGGCCGTCTTCGACCCGTCGGCCGCGTGGACGGTCGAGCCGCCGTTCGCCTCGAAGGCGCGCAACAGCGCGTTCCTCGGCGAGCGGCTGCGCGGTCGCGTCCGGTTCACGATGCTGCGCGGCGTGTTCACGGTCGCGGACGGGAAGCCCACCCGATGACGGCCGCCGCGCCGGCGCTGCTTGCGCTCGAAGACGGCACCGTGTTCCCCGGCACGGCGTTCGGGGCAGACGGCGAGTCGTTCGGCGAGGCGGTGTTCAACACCGGGATGGCGGGCTATCAGGAGGTCCTCACCGACCCTTCGTACGCGGGGCAGATCGTAACCATGACCTCGCCGCAGCAGGGCAACTACGGCGTGAACGCCGAGGATCGCGAGAGCTGGCACGTGCAAGTGGCCGGGTTCGCCGTGCGGGAGGCCTCGCGACGCGCGAGCAGCTGGCGGGCCGAGTCGACGCTCGCCGACGCGCTCCATGACGCGGGCATCGTCGGCATCGAGGGCATCGACACCCGGGCGCTGACGGTGCGGTTGCGCACGGCGGGCCCGATGCGCGCCGGCGTCTCGACCGTCGACCTCGATCCGGCGTCGCTCGTCGCGCGCGTTCGCGCGGCCGACGGCATGGAGGGG
>JBJMLQ010000196.1:0-9403 GCA_045805225.1 Actinomycetota bacterium
GACGAGCGTTGGCAGGCGCTCGACACGCCGAGCGGCTCGGCGTACGCGTGGGAGCCGACCTCGACCTAAGTGCAGGAGCCGCCGTTCTTCGACGATCTCGCGCCTCGGAGCTACACCGACATCGAGGGCGCGCGCATCCTGGTGAAGGTGGGGGACTCGATCACCACCGATCACATCTCGCCGGCAGGCTCGATAAGGAAAGATTCTCCGGCGGGGGCGTACCTGTCCGACCACGGCGTCGAGCCGCGAGACTTCAACTCCTACGGGTCACGGCGCGGCAACCATCACGTGATGATGCGTGGCACGTTCGCCAACATCCGGCTGCGGAACGAGCTGGCACCCGGGACCGAGGGATCGTGGACGACCCACGTGCCGGACGGCGAGACGATGTCGATCTTCGACGCCGGAGAGCGCTACCGCGGCGAGAACGTGCCGCTCGGCGTCATCGCCGGCAAGGAGTACGGCAGCGGCTCGAGCCGCGACTGGGCGGCGAAAGGTCCGTTGCTGCTCGGTGTCCGGTTCGTGCTCGCCGAGACGTACGAGCGGATCCACCGGTCCAACCTCGTCGGCATGGGGATCGTGCCGTTGCAGTTCGCCGACGGCGACACGTCGGCGTCGCTCGGCATCGACGGCACCGAGACGTATGCGGTCCGCGGGTTCACCGGCGACATCGTCCCGGGACAGACGGTGACGGTGGAGGCGCGGCGCGACGACGGCACGGCGGTGACGTTCCCGGCGACGGTGCGCGTGGACGGCCCCGCCGAGGTGGCGTACATGCGCGCCGGCGGGGTGCTGAACCTTGTGGTGACGCAGATGCTCGCCGGCTGACCCACACGAACGGCGGGCCCGGCCTTCGGCCGGGCCCGCCGGTGGGCGAACCGTCGCGGGGGACCTCAGTAGAGGAAGCGACGGTCCTTCACCCAGTCCACCCGCTGCCAGATCTTGCCGAGGCCCCAGTATCGGCCAGCGTTGGCGAAGATGAGTGCGAGCAGGACGACCGCGTAGATCACGTGTTCGTCCAGGACCGGGTTGTTCTCCGGCCAGATCGCGGTGCCCAGGTAGAAGACCGCGAGCCAGGCGATCCCGCCGACCGCGGCGAGCCGGGTCATGACGCCCGTCATCAGGCCGAGCCCGATCAGCAGCATCGAAGCCATGAACACCCAGTCGATCCACGGGCTCACCGTGGGACCGGCCTGGGTCATGTGGAAGCCGGTCGCCGTGTGGATCGCGTCGGCGAACGGGCCCTTCACCGCGAAGCCGATCGCGCCTGCGGTCGGGGACGCCCCGTGGATCCACGCAGCGTCGCCGAAGAACGCGATCTTCACGGTCTCACCAGCGTCGTTCACGACCCGGCCCGTGCTGAAGCCCAGCGCGAAGGCCTTGTCGAGGAACGCCCACAGGAACGTGAAGCCGAGCAGCATCCGCAGCGCGCCCATCGTCCGCTGGAGTCCGCGGGTGTGGACCGGCTCGAGCTGCTCGATCTCCGGCATCGTTCCGGTGATCGTGGTGTCCATCGTCTCCACCTCCCTTACCTCGGAAGTTTTCGTTGGTCACAGGATGGCGGCCGACCGGATGACGAAGGAGGGGCGAAGGGCCCGGTCCGCGCGGGACCTTCCGGGCTCAGCCGACGGAGCCGGGCGTGGTGGTGTGACGGGCGAGGTAGGCGGCTGCTTCTGCGCGCCGGGCGACCTCGAGCTTGGACAGGATGCTCGAGACGTAGTTCTTGACCGTCTTCTCGGCCAGGGACAGGTCGTCGCCGATCTCCTTGTTGGTCTTGCCGTCGGCGATCTGCTGCAGGATCCGTTCCTCTTGGGGCGACAGACGTGCGAGCTTCTCGTCGCCCATCAGCTGTTTGCCCCGGCGCAGACGATCGAGCACGGCCGTCGTCATGCTGGGGTCAAGCAGCGAGTCGCCGGCGCCCACGGCACGGATCGCGTGGAGCAGATCGTTCGACTTGACCTGCTTGAGGACGTAGCCCGACGCGCCGGCCATGATCGAGGCGAACAGGGCCTCGTCGTCTGCGAACGACGTGAGCATCAGAACCTTGGTCGCGGGCCGGGCGGCGCGGATCTCGCGTGTGGCCTCGATCCCGCTGCCGTCGGTCAGGCGCACGTCCATCACGACCACGTCGGGACGGGTGCGAGCGGCTTCGTCGATCGCGTCGCGAACCGATCCGGCCTCGGTCGCGACGACGATGTCGTCCTGCGTCTCGAGCATCGCGCGGATGCCGTCGCGCACGATCTCGTGATCGTCGACGAGCATCACTCGCAGGGGAGCAGGTCGCGGGCTCATCGCCCGCATCCTAGCCCTGGGTGAGCGGAGCGGCGTCCGACAGTCGTCGGGCGATCGAGTCGCGGACCCGGTCCAGGAAGTCCTTGACCGTGGCCTCGGCCACACGGGCGAGCAGCGCCCGATCGATCGCGCGGCCGACCGCCCCGAGCGGCGGCTCGTAGCGCGCGCTGATCGCGAGCTGGCACCGGCCGTCCTCGAGCGGCGCGACCTCGAGATCGGCGTCGAGCGCGGGGAACACGCCGCCCGCGGGTCCGGAGGCGGACCATCCGAGCGGGATGGTGGTCTTGGCCGGCTTGCGGATCGGGTCGCCGACGGTGAGCGCAACCGTTCGCGCGATCCGGACGTCGTCGCCGAAACCGACCTCGGCAAGCAAGCGGTCGCCGCGATGGTTCGCGGAGGTCGCGAGCGTGGGGAGCCATCTCTCGGGCGCATCCAGGACGATGAGCTCGATGGCGTCCCGGTCGCCGGCGAGTTCGACGAAGTAGCGAGCGAACATGCCGGTCAGTGTGCGGCCGGGTCGGGCCGGTCCACAGGGACCAAGGTCCCGTCCACATCGGGACCGCCGGCCCCACTCTCGCGCGTGATGCGTCGCGACACTGACGCCCACCGAGTCGAAGGAGATAGGAACGATGCGACACATCCGAGCGTCGATCGCCGCCGCCGCGATCGGCATGCTGCTCGCCGCAACGGCGTGCACCGCCTCGAGCGGATCGGCGTCGGGACAGACCCTGGACGCCGCGTCCGCGTCGACCTACGCGGTGACGTTGTCCGACGAGCTCAAGATCACGCCGGCGATGATCGACGCACCGGCGAACACCGCCTTGACGTTCGACGTGACGAACGAGGGCAAGGGCCAGCATTCGTTCGCGGTGCAGGCGCCGGGCCAGACGTATGAGACGGCCATGCTCGACGGCGGCGCGACCGCGACGCTCGCCGTGCCCGGCCTCGCAGCCGGAAGTTACGAGTACCTGTGCACGGTGCCCGGCCACGCCGACGCCGGCATGAAGGGGATGTTGATGGTCGCCGAGGGCGCGGGAACGGTGCAGGCGGCCGGAGCGACGACCGGTTCGAGCGCGAGCCCGATGGCCTCGATGACCGCGCAGCAGATGGCCGACGCCCACCAAGCGGGCGTCGACGCGTTCGTCAAGCAGCTCACCGACGGCCCGAACACGCAGGGGTTCGGGCTGCAGCCGCTCAAGCCGAAGATCGTCGACGGGGTGAAGGAGTTCGACCTCACCGTCTCGCGCGTGAAGTGGGAGATCACGCCCGGTACCTTCGTCGACGCGATGGCGTTCAACGGCCAGGTGCCCGGTCCGCTGATCACGGTGCACCCGGGCGACCGCGTGCGGTTCTTCATCCAGAACCAGCTGGACCAGCCGTTCGCGCTGCACTTCCACGGGCTGACGCTGCCCAATGCGATGGACGGCGTGCCGTTCGTCACGCAGGACCCGATCATGCCGGGTCACTCGTGGACGTATCACTTCACGGTGAAGGACCCGCCGGGCATGTACGTGTACCACTCGCACTTCAACTCCGCGGAGCAGGTCGGGGCGGGGCTGTACGGGCCGTTGATCGTCGCCCCGAAGAACGGCTGGCAAAGCGTGTACGGGGTGAACCCGGATGTCGAGACGTCGGTGTTCGTCGGCGACGGACAGCTCGGCTACAACCTGAACGGCAAGGGGTTCCCGGCGACGCAGCCGATCATCGCCAAGCGCGGCGACTGGGTGCTGATCCACATGGCCAACGACGGCGAGCTGCTGCACCCCATGCACCTGCACGGGATGCACTTCGAGGTCGTGGGTGAGGACGGGTTCCCGCTGTCGCCGTCGAACCGGTACATGGCCGACACGCTGGTGATCGCGCCGGGATCACGGTTCGACCTCCTCGTCCACGCGACGAACCCGGGCGTGTGGGCGTTCCACTGCCACATCCTCAACCACGTCGAAGGGCCCATGGGCATGTTCGGGATGGTGACGGCGCTGATCGTGAAGTAGGGGTCGGGCGTCGCGCGGGCCGGTCCGGGCACCCGACGGCTCGCGACGGCCGCCGCCCGTCGGCTACGCCGGCCAGCGGGCGGTGACCGTGGTGCCGGTCGACGGATGGCTCGAGACGCTGAGCGATCCGCCCATCGCTTCGACCCGCCGCTCGAGGTTCGTGAGGCCCATCCCGTCGCGCGGCGCGGTGACGTCGAAGCCGCGGCCGTCGTCGTCGATCTCGAGCTCGGCGCCGCCGCCGGCCGCGCGACGGAGCCGGACGCCGACGGTCGCCGCCTCGGCGTGCTTGCCGACGTTGGACAGTCCCTCGCGCACGAGCTGGATGACGTCGCCGGCGCGCGAGGCGAACTCGGCCGCGACCGTCTCGTCGACCTCGACCACGGTCAACACGCCGGTTCGCTCGGTCATCTCCGCTGCCAGCTCGCGGATCGCTTCGTCGAGATGGCGGTCGGCGAGGATCCCCGGGCGCAATCCGAAGATGTAGTTGCGGATGTCACGGATCACGCGGTCGATGTCCTCGACCGCGTTCTCCAGGCGTGTGCCGATCGCCGGGTCGTCGGCGAGCGCCGCCGCGCCCTGCAGCGCCATCCCGACGGCGAACAGCGACTGCACGGCGCCGTCGTGGAGCTCCGTCGCGATCCGTTCGCGTTCGTCGAGCAGCTCGAGGCGGCTGAGCTGTTGTTGCGCCTGTTCGATGTTGTGCCACAGGCGCGCGTTCTCGATCGCGACACCCGCCTGGGTCGCAAGCACCACCAGCGCCGCCTCGTCGTCCTCGGTGAACTCCTCACCGTTCTGCGTGTCGGTCAAGTAGATGTTGCCGAACACCCGCCCGAGCGCCCGGACGGGCGCGCCGAGGAGCGACCGCATGGGTGGGTGGTTCGGGGGGAACCCGACCGAACGCGGGTCCTTGGTCAGGTCGGGGAGCCGCAGCGGCCGCTCCAGCTCGATCAGCAGCCCGAGGATCCCGTGGCCGGTGGGGGGCTCGCCGAGCGCGGCGCGCTCCTCCGCCGAGATGCCGGTGGTGATGAACCGCTCGATCCGCCGGTCCTCACCGAGGACGCCGAGGGCCCCGTAGCGCGCGCCGGTGATGTCGCACGCGAGCTCGACGATCCGCTGCAGGACCGCGTCGAGGTCGAGCTCCGCGGACAGCGTCAGCCCCGCCTCGATCAGCATCTGGTCGCGAGCGTGCGGGTCGGGCGCCGGCGTCATGGCCGGAGCGTAGCGCGGGCGGGTCAGCCGGCGCGGTCACCCGTGAGGCCGCGCACCGCCCCGCTGAGGATGTCGGCGAGCGTCGTGCCGGAACCCGGTTCGTATCGCGCGGTGCCGACGCCGAGCGAGAGCGCGCGCGGCTCCTCGCTCCGCGTGTCGTGCGTGGCGATCGCCTCGACGAGTCGTGATAGCACCAGGCTCTCGGCGCCGTCGGCCGAGCCGGTGAGCAGGACGCAGATCGTGTCGGGCGCGATCCGCGCCGGCAGGTCGGAGTCGCGGACGGCCTCGAGGATCACCGCGGCGGCGTCACGTGCGAGCGCGTCGGCGGCGTCGGCGCCTTCATCGCGGAGGATCCGGTCGTGGTCGTCGAGCCGGACGAAGACGAACACCACCGGCTGGTGCAGGCGATCGGCCATGCGCACGTGGTGCTCGGCGATCGCCGCGAACCCTCGGAGGTTCGGCAACTCGGTCGCCTCGTCGTTGGTGGCGAGCTCTTGGCGAACCCGGCGCATCCCGACCGCGTACCGGACCGCTCGAGGAAGGAGCGTCGGAAGGGTCGCGTCGCGCGGCAGCTGATCCTCGGCTCCGGCGTGCAGCGCGACCGTGCCGTCCGCCGCGTGCGCCTCGTCGCTGACCACGACGATGGCCGCGTCGGGCGCGAGGCTGCGCGCGCGGCGCAGCGCGTCGAGCGGGCCGTCTCCTTCGAGGGCGAGGACCAAGGCGGTGACGTCCGAGACCTTGGCGAGCTCATCGAGCGACCGGACGCGCGTCGCGGTGAACCCGTCGTCGTCCTGGACGGCGGCCGCCTCATCGTCGGTGAGGCCGACCATGAGCACGTCGATCGGCGCGGTGATCATCTCGGGTGTCGTCTCCTCGGGTCGATGGACGCGCGCTCGGCGCGGGCCGCATCATCCCATGCAGGCGTGGGCGGCGCCATGGAACCGCAACGGGAACGCCACAGCCGCTCCGCCCCTGCGACGCAGCGGGGCCCGTAGGCTGGCGACGTGGCTGCCACCCATGGATCGAACCGCGTCACGCGCATCGTGATCGCCGTGACCGCATCCCTCGCGATCATCGTGGGTCTCGGCATGGCGGCCTTCGCCGCGCGGTGGTATTCGCTTCGCAACGTCGGGGTCGACGCGACCTCGTTCCCCGCGGTCACCGGCAACAACGCTCCTCCTCCGCCCGCCGGGGCGTGTACCAGCCGCCCCTGCAACGTGCTCTTGCTCGGCTCGGATTCGCGCACTGGACTGTCCTCGAGTCAGCAAGAGCTGAACGGGACCAACCAGGACCTCGGCGGGACCACCCGCGCCGACACCATCATGCTCGTGCACCTCGACCCGGCCACGAACAAGACCGTTGTCCTGTCGTTCCCGCGTGACCTCTGGGTGAAGATCCCCGGCCACGGCTCCGACAAGATCAACTCGGCGTTCGAGGGAGGTGTGGAGGGCGGCGGACCGGAGCTGATGGCCAACACCATCTTCGCGCTGACCCGCATCCCGATCGACCATTACCTGTACGTCGACCTCAACGGGTTCCAGCATGCGGTCGACACGCTCGGCGGCGTCGATATGTGCATCCCCTCGTACTACGTGGACACACCGGGAGATCTCGAGGCCGTCGATCCATCCGGCAACATCGTGTACATCCATTACGCGGACGCGGGCCACGTCGCCGACCCGTACACCGGCCTCGACGTGCTCCCCGGATGCCAGCACCTCGGTGGCACGCAGGCGCTGGCATACGTCCGTTCTCGGCACAACCTCCCGTGCAGCCCGATCCCGGACTTCGCCCGGATCACTCGCCAGCAGCAATTCATGCGCGCGTTGATCAACCAGATGCTGAGGCCCTCCGAGCTCGCGAAGGCGCCGGGTCTGGTTGGCCCTGTGCTCTCGAGCCTGCACCGCGACTCCGGATTCTCGCCCGCAGACCTCGTCTATCTCGTCGGTCAGATGCGTGGGATCAGCACAGGCGCGGTCCAGTTCCGTTCCGTCTCGGGAACGAACGCGACCATCTATCCGAACGGCATAGACACCGCCATCGTCAGGCTTGATCCCGCGGACGAGAAGCTGTTCGCCGCGATCAGGAACGGCACGCCGCTGCCGGACATCGGGACCACCCTTCCGGTGACCCCGATGACGCCGGCCAACATCTCGGTCGAGGTCATCGACGCGGGCAACAGCTCGGCCGCCGCCGACGTCGAGAACACCCTGTCCGAGGGCGGGTTCGACGTCGGCCCCGGGGTCGTCCAGGCGAACATGCCCAAGCGCGTCACGAAAGCGGCGGTCGTATACGCCCCGAACCGGCTGTCGGAGGCGCAGGTCGTGCAGTCCTACTTCCCGGGACTGCCGTTGATCGAGGTGAAGAAGCTCGACGTGCCGGTCGCGGTCGTCGTGCCGCGCGGCTATCAGCCCGCATCGCCGACCCCGTCCGGCGGCCAGTCCTCACCGCCGCCGACCGGTACGCAGTGCCCCAGCTTGACCCCATAGACTCGCGCGCATGCGCGCGCTGGTGCTCGCCGGCGGGGAGGGGTCGCGGCTCCGGCCGTTGACCCATACCCAGGCCAAGCAGCTCATCCCGATCGCGGGCCAGCCGATCCTGTTCCACGCCCTGGACGCGATCCGCGACGCCGGCATCCACGAGGTCGGCATCGTCATCGGCCAGACCGGCCCCGAGGTGCGCACAGCGGTCGGCGACGGCCGCGCGTGGGGACTCGACGTCACCTACATCGAGCAGGAGGCGCCGCTCGGGCTTGCGCACGCCGTGCTCACGGCGGCCGACTTCGTCCGTGGGGAACCGTTCCTGATGTACCTCGGCGACAACGTGCTGCTCGAAGGGGTTCGGCGGTTCGTCCGCGCGTTCGAGGACGCCGGTCCCGACGCGCAGATCCTCCTTGCGCGCGTGCCCGATCCGTCGCAGTTCGGTGTCGTCGTCCTCGACGGCGAACGCGTGACGCGTCTGGTCGAGAAGCCGCGCGAGTTCGTGTCGGATCTCGGTCTCGTCGGCGTGTACCTGTTCGACGACTCGATCCTCGAGGCGTGCGCGACGCTTCAACCGAGCTGGCGCGGAGAGTACGAGATCACCGAGGCGATCCAGTGGCTCGTCGACACCGGCAAGGTCGTGCGCGCCGACATGGTCGACGGCTATTGGAAGGACACCGGCCGGCCGGAAGACCTGCTGGATGCGAACCGGATGTTGCTCGGGACGCTCGCGACCGGCGTCGAGGGCGAGGTGGACGACGTGACGGCGATCGACGGCGTCGCCGTGGTCGCGGCGAGCGCGAAGGTCACCGCGTCGCGCCTGATCGGTCCGGTGTGGATCGGAGCCGACTGCGTGATCGACGGCTCCACGATCGGACCGGATGTCTCGATCGAGCCCGGGTCGACGGTGCGTGCCAGCACGGTTCGCGACAGCATCGTGATGGCGGGGTGCACCGTGGACGGCGTGGACGCGCTCGAGTCGTCGATCCTCGGGCGCAACGCGGACGTGCGTCACGCGAGTGGCGGCGGCGCGCACCGGCTCGTCGTCGGAGATCAGAGCCGCGTCGAGGTCGACTGAATGCGCGTCACGATCGACGCGCGTCCGGCCGCCGACCCGCACCGCACCGGGGTCGGGATGTATGCGGAGGCGTTGCTCCGCCACCTGCCGCCGGCGATGCCCGAGGATCTGTTCGTCGCGTGGTACCTCGACGTGCGCAGCGTCGGGCGGCGCCCACGCCGCTTCGCGGCGTGGGCGCCCAACCTGGCGGAGCGGGCTTCCCGCATCCCCTCGCGAGCGTTCGGCCCGTTCGCGTCGCGAACGGGCCTGCCCAAGGTCGAGTGGCTCGCCGGAACCTCCGACGTCGTCGTCGCGACCAACTACCTCCCGCCCCCGACCCGCGCGCACAGCGTCGTGCTCGTCGTGCATGA
>JBJMLQ010000197.1:0-6760 GCA_045805225.1 Actinomycetota bacterium
ACCGGCGAAATAGCCCGCCGAGATGCCGACGACTGCGCCGATCAGCATCGTGCCGAGGGCCGCCACGATGCCGACCAGGAGCGACACGCGCGCACCGGCGATCAAGAGGTCCACCACCGAGCGCCCGAAGTTGTCGGTGCCGAGCCATGCCTGCGCGCTCGGTGCCGCATGCGGGGGCAGGCTCGCGAGGGCCGGGTCGAGGTCCTCGGGGCTCACAAGCAGCGGCGACGCGATCGCCAACGCCGCGAAGAACGTCAAGATCGCGAGGCCCGTCATCCCGCGCCCGCTCGACCGGAACGTCGCCCAGTGACCGGCGAGGGTGCTCCGCCGCCGTGACCATACGCTGACGCGTGGTGTCCGCGCGACCTCGACCTGCTGCTCCACGTCAGGCCTGCTTGATCCGCGGGTCGAGATACCCGTACGCGACGTCGGCCGCGAGGTTCGCGACGATCACGGCGGCGCTCGCGACCAGGAAGACGCCTTGGATCACCGGGTAGTCCAACGTGTTGATCGCGTTATACGTGAGCAGGCCGAGCCCCGGCCACGAGTAGACGGTTTCGATCACGATCGCGCCGCCGAGCACGAACCCGAAGCTCAGGATGATCAGCGTGAAGGACGGCAGGAACGCGTTGGGCACGACGTGTCTTCGGCGCACCAGGCGCTCCGGGACGCCCTTCGCGCGCGCCGTCTGAACGAAATCCTCGTTGATGGTGTCGATCATCGATGAGCGCATGACGATCGAGTAGCTCCCGACGTAGCCGAGCGTCAGCGTGAGCAACGGCAGGAAGAGGTGGTCGAGCAGATCGACCAGGTGCGCCACGCCCGTTTCGTCCGAGCTCGCGTAGCCGCCGGCGGGGAACCAATGCAACCAGCCGGAGAACAACAGCAGCAGCAGCATCCCGAGCCAGCCCTCCGGCATCGCGTACAGGATCAGCGACGAGTACTGCGACGAGGTATCGAACCGGCTCCCTCGGCGCCACCCCCCGCGGATGCCGATCAGGACGCCGAGCCAGCTTGCGAGGATCGTGCCCAGGCCGACGAGCAGCACGGTCGGCCACATCCGCGAGCCGATCAGCTCGCGGACCGGCAGACCCGTGCGCAACGACTCGCCAAGGTTGCCGGTGAGGACCTCCTTCATATAGACGACGTACTGCTGGGCCATCGGCAGGTCCAAGCCCTGCTCGTGCTGCAGCCGAGCGACGTCATCGGGCGTGAAGTGTTCGCTCCGCGCGAGCAGCGCGGTCGGGTTACCGGGCAGCACCCGGAACAGGAAGAAGTTGAAGGTCAGGACGAACCAGAGGGTCACGACGGCCTGCAGGCATTTGCTGAGCAGGTACCGCCGTGACCCCATGCGCTATGCCTCGTCGGGTTCGATCTTGCGGCTGCGGCGCACCACGACGACGACGATCCCGGCGATCACGACCGCCGCGACCAGCCAGATCCAACCGGGGATGCCGCTCGAGCCGCCGGAGGAGGTTTCGCCGATCGGTTTCAGCGACAGCCAGGTGTCGTAGTTGTAGGTCGGCAGCAGGTAGCCGTCCTGCCCGGGTTGCCCGACCCAGCCGGTGAAGCGGTCGGTTCGGTAGGCCTCGAGCCAGTTGGGGTAGGCGAGCACCACGCCGGGCACCTGGTCGTACTCGTACTGCTGCGCCTCCTTGACGATCGCCTGGCGCTTCGTCTGGTTCATCTCCGTGTGCTGCGCTTCGTAGAGCTTGTCGAAGTGCGGATCTTTCCAGCAGCCGTCGCTCCACGAGCCGCACTGATCCGAGGTGAACACGAAGAGCTGATAGTTCGGATCCGGGTCGCCGCTCCAGTACCAGATGTAGGCGTCGAAGTTGCCGGACCCCCAGTAGTCGTTCATCTTCGCGTCGGTCGCGGGCAGCAGGTCCACCTTGATCCCGATCTGCTTCAAGAAGCCGACGATCAGCTCGCCCGCTTCCTGCGCGCCGGTCGTGTCGGTCGACGCGGGCACCCGCATCTCCAGCGGCTGACCCGTCTTCGGATCCTCGCGTATCCCGTCGCCGTTCGTATCGAGGTATCCGGCCTGATCGAGCATGTCCTTCGCGCCCTGCGGGTTGTACTGGAACTCCTTGTCGGCGGGGATGTCGAGATGCCAGTAGGCCGATGCCGGCCGGACGATCGTGTCGCCGGTCGTGGCGGCGCCTTGGTACACCTTCTGCACGATCGCCTGCTTGTCGATCGCCATCTCGATCGCCTTGCGGACGGTGAGGTCGTGCAGCGCCGGCAACGGCGTGTACGTGGAGCCCGCCTGCCCACCGAAGTTGAAGGCAAGGTTCAGCCACCAGTCCGAGACGACCTTCTGCAGGGCGATGTTCGGGCTGTTCTCGACGGAGTTGATCAACGAGGGCTGCACCCCGTCGACGGCGTCGATCTCGCCGTTCTTCAGGGCTTGGAGCATCGCCTCTTGGTTCGTGTAGACGGTGTATTCGATCCGATCCAGCGTCGGCGTCGGGCCCCAGTAGTACGGGTTGCGATCCATCGTGAAGCTCTGGCCGGGGGTCCAGCTCGAGAGGATGAACGGACCGCTCGCGACGGCGGGCGTCTGCGACACGTCGCGGATCGTCTTCAGGTCCTTGCCGTCGTACGGCGCCCAGATGTGCTCGGGCACGATGTAGACCCACGGCGGCATCGACGGCGCGAACGTCGGCGCCTTCGCCTTCCAGATCAGCGTCGTCGGGTCGGGCGTCTCGAAGGTCGGATCGCTCGGGAAGTAGCTCTTGTACTGCGGGATCTTGTTGTCGATCACGAACCGGTAGGTGAAGGCGACGTCCTCGGAGGTGAGCGGCTGGCCGTCGCTCCACTTGAGTCCGCCGCGCAGGTGGCAGGTCCACGTCGTGTAGTCGGCGGAGTGGTCGCAGCCGGTCGCGAGCCCGGGTGCCGCCGTCAGGTCGGTCGAGGAGAACTTGAGCAGCATGTCGTACTCGGACGTCGCGACGGTGTAGTCGCTGCCGGCGCTGACCGCGAAGACGTTGTCGGTGTCGAGGTCGGCGATCACGCCGACGTGCAGGACGACGTCGCCGCTGCTCGACGACGCGGGCGTCGCGGTCTGGGCGGCGGCCGCCGTCGCGATCGACGCGGCGAACATGAGGGCGAGCAGCGTCACGAGGACGTTGCGGGTCCGGGTGCGCATCACGTGCTCCCTTCCGTGAGGACGGCCACGACCTCGTCGTGGACCAACCCGTTCGAGACCAGCAGGTTCGAGCCCGGCGTCGGGGATCCGCCGTCTAACGTGGTGATACGTCCGCCGGCCTCTTCGACGATGACCTGGGTGGCCGACCAGTCCCAGGCGTAGCACGGCTCGTGCTCGACCAGCGCGTCGACCGAGCCCTGCGCGACGAGCAGGTGTGCCCACGCGTCGCTCAGGCCCCGAGTGCCGCGGGCGGTCGCTGCGATGGCGGCGAGATGTCCGCCGTCGCCCGCGCGGTACCACTCCTCGATCGGCGAGTGCGCGACGAGGGCCTCGTCGAGCGAGACGACTCCGGACACGACGAGCTGCCGGGTGCCGCACCAGGCGCCGCCGTTGCGGGTCGCGTGGTAGCGAACCCCGAGCGCCGGCGCGTCGGCGACCCCGACCACCGGCACGCCGTCGACGGTCAGCGCGATCAGCGTCGTCCACAACGGGATGCCCTCGGCGAAGAGCTTCGTCCCGTCGACGGGGTCGAGCACCCACGTCCGCCCGTCGGCGCCGGGCTGATGGCCTTCCTCTTCACCGAGGATGCCGTCGCTCGGCGCGCGCTCCGCCAAGATGCCGCGGATCGCCCGCTCGGCGGCCCGGTCGACGTCCGTGACCGGCGTGTCGTCGTCCTTCAGCTCGACCGGCAAGCGGTCGCCGAAGCCCGGAAGCGTCACGGCGGCCGCGGCGTCGGCGAGCGCGATCGCGAGCTCGAGATCGCCGGGCGCCGCCGGGCTGGTCGCGCGCGCTGTGGCCCCCTCCATCACAGGGCGGAACGTATGGAGGGGCGTCTAGTCCGACAAGGCTAGTATTGCCCTGAGGGCAACGACGCCGAGATGTCTCAGGAGGTTCGCCATCCGTTCCACCGACGTCGCCGGCCGGGTCGTCACGGTCCTGGACCTGCTCGGAGAGAGCCGCGACGGCTTGAGCGTCGGCGAGATCGCCCGCCGACTCGAGATCCATCCCTCCACCGCGTCCCGGCTGCTCGGGACCATCGCTGCCGGCGGCTTGATCGAACGTGACCCCGCGACGCAGCGGTTCCGCATCGGCGCGCGGGTCGTCGGCCTCGCCGCCGCCGCCGTCGATCGGCTGCCGGTGGTGAGCCAGGCTCGCCCGCAGCTCGAGCACCTGTCGGCCGTCACTGCGGAGACGGCCAACCTCGCCATCCGCGACGGGTTCCACGTCGTGTACGTCGACCAGGTCACGCCGGCGCAGACGGTCGTGATGGCGAGCTGGGTCGGCAGACGGAGCCCCGTGCACGCGAGTTCGAGCGGGAAGGTGCTCGTTGCGTTCGGCGACCCCACGCTGGAGGAGGCGGTCGTGCGGCGGCCGCTCGAGGCGGTCACCCCGCGCACGATCGTCGCCCCCGCCAAGCTTCGTCAGGTGTGGGCGCAGACCCGCCGGCAGGGGTACGCGACGAGCAGCGGCGAGCTCGAGGACGGGCTCGTGACGATCGCGGCGCCGGTGATGGCCGACGGCCGTGCCGTCGCGGCGATCAGCGTGTCGGGGCCGGCGTTCCGGCTGCCGCAGCGCGACATCCCGCGTCTGGGTCACGACGTGATCGACGCGGCGCGGGCGGCGTCGCTGCGGATGGCCGGTCGCTGAGGCTCAGGCGTCTTCGGCCGGCGTGTGGTCGTGCAGGAACCGTCGGTCCGGGATCAGCCAGATGACCGCGACGGCGACGTAGAGCGCGAGCGGGATCGCCACAGCGGCGTCACCGATGTCAACCCATGCGTTGAGCACCGCGATCGCGACCCCGCCCGCGTAGAGCCCGATCGACAGCAACCCTTTCGTATCGCCGTGCACCGATCGCGCCACCACGGAGTCGGGACCGTTCGCGCGGATGATGGTTCGCACGAGGACTGCGTAGGCGATCGCCGCGCACAACGACACGAGGCCGAAGAACGCGGCCGGCTTCGGCTCGAAGGCGCTGCGCAACCATCCGGTTGCGACGGGGATCAAGGACAAGAAGAACAGCAGCGCCATGTTGGCCCACATGACGGCGCCGTTGATCCGGTCGGTGGCTCGCAGGAGGTGGTGATGGTTGTTCCACCAGATCGCGAGGTTCACGAAGGCGAGCACGTAGATCAGGAAGGAGCCGACCTGATCGCGGATGTCGCCCCACGACGTGCTCTTCGGCAGCTCGAGGCCCAGGGCGAGGATCGTGATGATCACCGCGATCACGCCGTCGGAGAACGCCTCCAGGCGTTCGGTGGTCAGGTCGAACGGCGCCTCGGACCTGGTCGGGTCGCTCATCGCGGCGATGATAGGCCTCGCGCCTCGCGCCGCACGATGGAAGGATGAACCCCATGGCCGATCCCGCTCGGCACGAGCAGAAGGAGCCGCGGAAACGGCGCGACGTGTCGCGGACCTATGCGACCGAGCGCATCGAGGTCACGTGGGAGCCGCGGAGCTGCGTCCACGTCGGCGAGTGCTTCCAGCGGCTGCCCGAGGCCTTCGACCCGTGGTCGCGGCCGTGGGTCCGTCCGGAGGCTGCGGACCCGGACACGCTCGCCGAGGTCGTGATGCGATGTCCGAGCGGCGCGCTGCATTTCCGGCGGCTCGACGGCGGCCCGCAGGAAGCCGATCTGATCGGCGACGAGGTGGAGCTCGTTGCCCTCGCCGACGGCCCGATGCAGGTCCGCGGCCACGCGCGGGTGGTCGGCGCCGACGGCACGGCGATCCGCGACGACACCCGGATGGTCCTGTGCCGGTGCGGCGCGAGCCGAACGAAACCGTTGTGCGACGGGACGCATCGAACGATCGGGTTCACCGACCCGCCGCGCTGACGCTTAATCCGGGCGGGGTGGGTCCTCATTCTTAGGCCCGCGGATCGCCGCCGTGGCGTCCTCGACGGTCGAGGAGATCGCGGAGCCGAGCGCGTTGAACGCCTGCTTCAGATCCGTCCGCGCGGCATCGTCGCGGACCGTGTCGTCGACCGCCTCGAGTGCGCGCCCGACTTGGTTGCCGATCTCGCGGACGACCTCTTCAACCTTGTGCTGGGTCTCCTTGGGGGAGCCCCCGTCGCTGCGTTCACCGTAGTGCTCCGCGAGCCGCTTGCCGACCGCCGTGAACCGGTCGCCGACCTCGTTCCATGCGTCTTTGGAAGTGCTCATCACCCGTCCTTTCGCTTCTCGGTCGAGCCTACGACCGGCGAAGGCGAAGCGACGGCGCGGGACGCTCTTCGTTGAGCCCGCGCGCCCGTGCGCGGAGCACGTCGGTCCGCGTGCAGATCCCGACGAGACAGCCGTCGGCGACGACGGGGACATGTTCGACGCCTTCACGCACGATCGTGTCGAGCGCATCGAGGACCGACGCGGTCGGCAGCACGGCGACCACGTCGGTGGCCGCTATCTGCTCGACCGGCGCCGCGTCCGCGCCGTCGGCGATCAGGTCGGACCGCGAGACCATGCCCGCGAGCCGGCCGTCCGGCGCCACCAGCGGGTACGCGCTGTGCGGGCCGTCGGCGAGCACCGTGCGGGCTTCAGCGACCGTGGCGCCGGCGTCGATCGTGACGACGTCGCGAGACATCACGTCGGACACGCGCGTGCTGCGGAGCACGTCGAC
>JBJMLQ010000198.1:0-12431 GCA_045805225.1 Actinomycetota bacterium
ACGTCGCTGTCGACGGACTCGCGCACCGGCGCGCTCACGCTCTACGAACGCGTGGGGATGCACGTCACGCGATCGTTCACCAACTGGGCGATCGACCTGTAACGCGTGTGGCGGTGGCCGAGGGATTCGAACCCTCGGGAGAGTTTCCCCTCCACACGCTTTCCAGGCGTGTCCCTTCGGCCGCTCGGGCAGGCCACCGAGAGGAGTCTACGGAACGGCTCGGCGCCGCCTAGGAGCTCTTGAGATAGAGGAACGACGCGTAGGCCTTCCGGCCCTTGGGCGTCAGATGCATCTTGTCGTAGAACCAGTTGGCGTGGCCGCGCGAGTGCTTGTACCAATCGATCAGGTGGGTGTTGGCGTGCCGCGCGGCGCACGCGCGCAGACGCGTGTTCTGCGCCTTCATGATCTTCGGGTATCGCGTCGGCCCGGTGACCGTCACGAGATAGACCCGGCGGGCCGAGCCGGCCAGCCGGGCGATCGAGTCGCAGTCCGCCGCCCGGATCAGCACGCCGTTGGTGCCGAGGTGGATCACGATCTTCTGCCGGAGCAGCCCGTGACGCTTCTTCCGCTTGACGATCGAGACCCCTTCGTAGAACTGCCGCGACTTGCGTGCGTCCACGACGAAGCCGTGGGCTTGCAGGCCGGCCTTCGCGCCGAGCATGACGGAGTCTCCGATCGCGTATCGGCCGGCCGGGATGCCGGAGGCGAGCGCGGGAGCCGCCGCCGCGAGCAGCGACACGGCAAGGACGACGGCGATGGAGGTTCGGCGCATCCCCGCACGATACGGCGCGCGGTCGATGGGGACACGTAGGCTCCGTGGATGATCACGCTCCGACCGATCACCGACGACAACCGCGCGGCCGTTGAGGCGCTCCGGATCCATCCCTGGCAGGAACGGTTCGTCAACACGGTGGCCGACGCCTTCCTCGAGGCGGAAGCCGAACCGGGTGGGCGTGCGATCCGATCCGGGCTCTACGACGACGACACGCCGGTGGGGTTCGTGATGATCAGCGACGACGTCGACGGACCCGACTACATCGCGCACTACCTGTGGAAGCTGCTGATCGATCGCGACCGCCAGCGGCGCGGGTACGGGACGGCCGCGCTCGACCTCGTCTCGACGTACTTCAGGGATCGGGGCAACACGGAGATGTGGACCACCGCCGGTGAGGGCGACGGAAGCCCCATCCCCTTCTACGAGCGGTACGGCTTCGTCCGGACGGGCGACATCGTCTTCGATGACGAGGTGCTGCTCCGCCTCGATCTCACCTTGAACTGGGCGTAGGCTGCGCCCGTGGGCACTCCGGACTTCTCGCGCGGCGGCGGCTTCGGCACGCCCGAGCAGAAGCTCGGCGACCTCGAAGAGCGTCACGAAGAAGCGGTGCGCGAGATAGAGGCCGACAGGCTCGCGAAGCCCGTTAGAACGTCGTGATCTTGACGGCGACGGTGTCGCTCTTGCTCGGATCACCCTCGGACGTGATCGTCACCGGGCACCGGTAATGGAGGTTCGGGTTGACGGTCACCATGTTCAGCGTGATGGCGACGCGCTTGCCTGGCTTCAACGTGAACGAGTAGTTGCTGTGGATGAACTGCCGCGTGATGTGCACCGCGCTGACGCCCGTGGGCACCTTGTACTTGCCGATCAGCACCCGGAGGATCTTGAAGTTCTTCGTCCCGGTGCAGCCAGTGAGGTCGAAGGTGTCCTTCGTCGTGCCGTCGTTCTGGAACGTGAGCCAGTACCACACGCCCTCGCCGTTATCGATCCGCTGGAAGATCGTTTGGTGGTACGCGCTCGAGTTGTAGAGGTTGTTGCCCTTCCACGGGTGCGGTGGCGGGTTGATCGTGCAGCCGGTGCTCTGCCCGCAGAGCTTGATCCACGCGTCGGGCCGGTACGGCGGCGAGCCGGCGCCTGCGGACGGCGCAACGAAGATCTGGGCGGCCAAGCCGACGGCAACCAACACCAGGAGGGTTCGCTTCATGACCTCGCAAGTATCGGGCCGCGGCGGGGGGAAGCTTGAACGAAGCCGAGAAGACAACCGCGGCCACCGTCGGGTACCACGCCTGGCACTTCGGTCCGCAAGCACACCGGCGCCGCTTTCCAACCGGGCGGATGCAGATCCGGGTGGTCCGCGAACGCCGCCCTCATCACGAATGAGCGGGCGGGCCCCGAAGGGCCCGCCCGAACCGAACGCGGAGGCGGCGTGATTTGAACACGCGAGGGACGGATTAGGCCCCTAACCGCTTTCGAGGCGGTCCCGTTCGGCCGCTCCGGCACGCCTCCGTCGCCGAGTCTAGCAACGCCCCTTTGCCCAGCCGCACGTGGCAGGATGCGGGAGTGATCGACGTCGCCACGATCGCCGGCATCCCGCTGTTCGAGGGCCTCCCCGCCGACCAACTCGAACGCATCGCACGTCGGCTGGAACCCATCGATGTCCCCGCCGAGTGGCATCTGTTGAATCAGGGCTCGTACCCGGACGGATTCTTCGTCGTCCTGGAGGGCACCGTTCGGATCGAACGCGACGGCGATCTGGTCGCCGAGCTAGGGCCGGGCGAGTTCTTCGGCGAGATCGCGCTGCTCGAGGACAACAAGCGGACGGCCTCGGTCGCGACCGCCACGCGCGTCCGCGCCGCGGTGATGGATTCCTCGGAGTTCTTCGAGATGACGGCGGAGATCCCGCTGATCAGCCGGCGGATCACCGACGCGGCGATCTCGCGATTCCCGAAGCGCTAACGACGGTCGCGGAAGAACGCGCGAAGCAGCTCGGCACAGTCGTCGGCCCGAACGCCGGTCGTGAGCTCCGCCCTGTGGTTGAGCCTGGCGTCCTGGACGAGGTTGCCGAGCGATCCTGTGAAGCCGGCCTTCGGGTCGGCCGCGCCCACGACGACGCGATCGATGCGCGCGAGCACGATGGCGCCGGCGCACATCGCGCACGGCTCCAGCGTGACCACCAGCGTGCACCCGTCCAGACGCCACGTCCCGAGCGCCTCGGCGGCCGCGCGGAGCGCGAGCACCTCGGCGTGCGCGGTCGGGTCTCGCCGGAGCTCTCGCTCGTTGCCGGCCGCCGCCAGCTCACGATCGTCGTGCACGACGACGCAGCCGATCGGGACGTCGTCGTGCTCGAGGCACCCCCGCGCGATCTCGAGCGCGCGGTCCATCCAGATCCCGTCAGTAGGCATCGATCTCGCGGAGACGATCGTCGCTGATCCCGAAGTGATGGGCCACCTCGTGTGCGACGGTCCGCGCGACCTGCGCCCGCACGCGTTCCTCCACGGGACCCGCGTAGGCGACGATCGAGGCGCGGTACAGCGTGATCGTGTCCGGAAGTACGTTGGTGTAGTTGCCGCCGCGCCGCGACAACGGGATGCCGTGATACAGGCCGAGCAGGCCAGGTTGCCCCGGCGGCGGATAGTCCTCGATCAGGACCGACACGTTGTCCATCGCGTCGTGCACCCATCCAGGCAGCCCGTCGATCGCCTCCACGACGAGCTCTTCGAAGCGGTCGGCCGAGACGGACATGCGGCGTAGCGTACGCGGCGGGCGTTGCACGAGACGGCGACGCCGCGGATCGAGCCTCGACGCCTTACGCGGACGGGAGCCAGGCGGCGCGCGACGATTCGTAGGTGTCGATCGCGTCGGTGTGACGGAGCGTGAGCCCGATGTCGTCGAGCCCCTCCATAAGGCGCCAGCGCGTGAACTGCTCCATGTCGAATGTCTCGTCCAAGCCCGGCGCGCGCACGGTGAGCGTGTCGAGGTCGATCTCGATCCGCGTCTGTGCGTCATCGAGCGAGGCGTCCATCAGCGCACGCACGGATTCCTGCCGAAGCTCGATCGGGAGCAGCCCGATCTTCAAGCAGTTGTTGCGGAAGATGTCGGCGAAGCTCGGGGCGATGACCGCCTTGAAGCCGTGGTCCTCGATCGCCCACGGCGCGTGCTCGCGGCTGGAGCCGCACCCGAAGTTCGGCCCGGCGAGCAAAATGGTCGCGCCGTCATAGCGCGAGTCGTTGAGGATGAAGTCCGGGTCCTTCCGCCACGCGTCGAACAGGAACGGGCCGAAGCCGGTCCGCTCGATCCGCTTCAGGTACTCCGCGGGGATGATCTGGTCGGTGTCGACGTCGGAGCGGTCCAGAGGCAGCGCGGTTCCTTCGATGCGGCCGATCGGTTCCATCTAGAGATCCTCCGGGGTCGTGAAGTGGCCGGCGATGGCGGTCGCGGCCGCGACGCGCGGGCTGACCAGGTGCGTGCGACCGCCCTTGCCCTGCCGTCCCTCGAAGTTGCGGTTGCTCGTCGAGGCGCTCCGTTCGCCGGGCTGCAGGATGTCGGGGTTCATCCCCAGGCACATCGAGCACCCGGCGCCACGCCAGTCGAATCCCGCCGCGTTGAACACGTCGTCGAGGCCCTCGTGCTCGGCCTGCATCTTGACCGCAACGCTGCCGGGAACGACGAGCGCCCGCATGCCGTCGGCGACCCTGCGGCCACGCACGACGTCGGCCGCGATGCGCAGGTCTTCGATCCGCGAGTTGGTGCAGGAGCCGATGAACACGGTGTCGGGCCGGATGTCGCGGATGGCCGTCCCGGGCTCGAGCGCCATGTACGTGAGCGCTCGCTCGGCGGCCTCCTTGCGGCCTGAGTCGTCGAACGAAGCCGGATCGGGCACGGTGCCGTCGATGGTGGTGGACTGCGCAGGGTTGGTGCCCCAGCTCACGTATGGCTGCAGTGCGCCGGCGTCGATCGTCACCTCGGCGTCGAACGTCGCGCCTGCATCGGTCGGCAGCGTCCGCCAGTGCTCGAGCGCGGCATCCCAGTCGCCGTCGGTCGGCGCGTGAGCCCGGCCCTTCACGTACGCGAACGTCGTCTCGTCGGGAGCGACCACGCCCGCCCGCGCCCCGCCTTCGATGGACATGTTGCAGATCGTCATGCGACCTTCCATCGAGAGCGCCTCGACCGCCGAGCCGCGGTACTCGATGACGTGGCCGGCGCCGCCACCGGTTCCGATCCGGTTGATGATCGCGAGGATGATGTCCTTGGCGCTGCAGTTCGGGGGAAGCTCGCCGTCAACGCTCACGGCCATCCACTTGGGGCGGGCCTGCGGAAGCGTCTGCGTGGCGAGGACGTGCTCGACCTCGCTGGTACCGATGCCGAACGCCAGGGCGCCGAACGCCCCGTGGGTCGAGGTGTGTGAGTCGCCGCACACGATCGTCATGCCCGGCTGCGTGTAGCCCTGCTCGGGACCGATCACGTGGACGATGCCCTGTCCGCCCGAGCCCCACGGATACAGCGTGATGCCGAACTCGTCGGCATTGGACTGGAGCGCCTGCATCTGTCGGGCGCTGACTTCATCGGTGACCGGGCCGGCGGTGGTCGGCACGTTGTGATCCATCGTCGCGACGGTGAGGTCCGGTCGTCGCACAGGGCGCCCGGCCACGCGGAGTGCGTCGAACGCTTGCGGGCTCGTGACCTCGTGCACCAGGTGGAGGTCGATATAGAGCAGATCCGGCTCCGCGTCCGCGCTGTGCACGACGTGCTGGTCCCAGACCTTCTCGGCGAGCGTCTTCGGCATGGCTTCTTCTCGCTCCTGTACTCGGCCGCTTCCCTGCTCCGCCGCACGTGGTGCGGCGGCGGCGGCGATTCCTCGGACCAGCTTCGGGACGGAGGCTGATACGGTTTGTCCAGATAATGGAACTCAGTTCCAAATAGTGGACAGCAATGTAACAGGCCGGCGGGTGGGTCGCGCCGAAGCGCCGCGATCGAGTCGCCGCACGCACCGCCTGCCACGGAACGGAGCGAAGCACGGATGCCGAGAACGAGCGAGGACGAGGCCTGGTGGACGCTGTGGGTCGAGGACGAAGGCGACATCCGTCACGACGTCACCGCTGCGAGGCGCCCCGCACCCGCCACCGGCGTCGGCGTCCTCGACCGGGCGATCGACGTCCTGGACGCCGTCGAGAACGGCGCGCGATCGTTCACCGCCATCGCGGACGCGACCGGGCTCACCAAGCCGACCGCCCACCGCATGATCACGGCGCTGCAGGCCCACGGCTTCCTGATGCACGTCGGCGGCGTGGGCTACGCGCTCGGACCGCGGCTCCTGAACCTCGCCACGACGGCGCAGCGTGAGCTTCCAATCCGTCAGCTCGCTCGTCCGGCGCTCGAGCAACTCGCCCGCACGACGGGAGAATCAGCACAGCTCTACGTGCGGCACCGCGATCGCAGGATCTGCGTCGACGCCGTGGAGTCGACCAACGAGCTCCGCACGATCGTTGAGGTCGGCGCATCGCTCCCGCTCGGCCGAGGCTCGGCCGGCAAGGTCTTCCTCGCATGGGGGCCGCCCTCCGACGAGGACATCGACGACATCCGTCGATCGATCGCCACGACGCGACGCCGCGGCTGGGCGGACAGCTACGGCGAACGCGAGCCGGGCGTGGCCTCCGTCAGCGCGCCGATCTTCGGACCGGGCGGTCATCTGCTCGCCGCGATCTCGGTCTCCGGCCCGCGGTCGCGCCTCGCGCCGCTCCAGGCCAAGCGCTACGGGCCGGCCGTCGTCCAGGCCGCCGGAGAGGTGCAGGAACTGATCGGGCGCTAGCGCGCTACCAGGCGTATGCCTCGGGCGCCTGGCCGCCGGGACCGGGGAACGTCATATCCAACGCCTCGAGCACGTCGTCGGACAGCCGGATCTGCAGCGCGCGCATCGAGCCCAACAGCTGCGACTCCGTGCGGGGTCCGATGATGGGCGCCGTCACCGCCGGTTGATGCAGCAGCCACGCGAGCGCGACATCGGCCGGGCGCTCCCCCAGCTCCTTGCACAGGTGCTCGAACCGGTCGAGTTGGTCTCGTTCCTGCTCGATCCGCCCCTGCATGTAGTCCTGCGCGCGGCGTCCCTCGGCCACCTTCTCCAACGCCCCGGCGAGCAGTCCGCCGGCCAGCGGGCTGTACGGGATCAAGCCCATGCCGTACTCCTGCACCGACGGGATCACCTCGAGTTCCACCGAGCGCTGCATCAGGTTGTAGACCGACTGCTCCGTCGCCAGGCCGAGCGACCGGCGCCACGACGCGATCTCATTGGCCCGAGCGATGTGCCAACCCGCGAAGTTGGACGACCCCACGTACAGGACCTTGCCCTGGCGCTTGAGGTGATCCATCGCTTCCCAGATCTCGTCCCACCACGCGTCCCGATCGATGTGCTGCATCTGGTACAGGTCGATCCGATCGGTCCGCAGCCGGCGCAAAGACGCCTCGCATTGATGGATGATCGACAGCTTCGACAGGCGCGACTCGTTGGGCAGGTCGCCCATCTGCCCGTACACCTTGGTCGCCAGGACCACGGTGTCGCGGCGGCCCTCGCCCTTGTCGAACCAGCGCCCGATGATCTCCTCGGTCGCGCCGACCCCGAGGTGGCGGCCGTAGACGTTGGCCGTGTCGACGAAGTTGATCCCGTAGGCGACGGCCGTGTCCAAGATCGTGTGGCTGTCCTCCTCAGAGGTGTGAGGGCCGAAGTTCATCGTGCCCAGGCACAGCCGCGACACGACCAGACCGAGCCGGCCGACGTGCGTGTATTCCATGGCGTTCGAGTCTACGACCGCTTCACACGCCAACCCGCTTACCCTGAGGCCGATGGATCCCGTGATGGAACCCGTCGCTGCGTCTGCCGCACAGCCGGCGCCGTGGCGCGAGGTCTTCCGGGGCAAGAACGGGCGGCTCGTGGTGGGTCTGCTGCTGTTCGAGACGCTCGGCGCGATCCACATGCTGATCGTGTCCACCGTGATGCCGGCGGTGCTGAGCGATCTGGGGAACCTGACCCTCTACGGCTGGGCCGGCGCCGCATGGGCGCTCGCGATGATCGGCACGATCCCCATCGTCAGCTCGGCCGCCGACCGCTTCGGCACCCGCCCGATGATCCTCGTGACCGCCGCGCTGTACGTGATCGGCCTAACCATCTCGGCGGTCGCGCCCTCGATGGCGGTGCTGGTCGCGGGTCGATTCGTGCAGGGTGCGGCGAGCGGCGCCGCCTACGCGCTGTCGATCAGCGCGATCGCGAAGACGATGTCGCCGGCCCTTCGCCCGCGCGTGCTCGCGGTGATGGCGACCGCGTGGCTGTTGCCCGGGTTGTTCGGCCCGTTGATCGCCGGGTTCCTCGCAGACAACCTCAGCTGGCGATGGGCGTTCATCGTGCCGATCCCGTTCCTGTTCCTGTCGGTCGTCATGATCTACCCGGCGTTGCGCGACCGGCCCGACGCGGAGGCCGCGCCCGCGCCGGTCGGCGGTGCGCTGCTCGTCATGCTGGGCGCAGGGCTGTTCATCGCCGGCCTGGACGGCGGCTCGTTCGTGGCGCCGATCGTTGCGGCCGTCGGTCTGGTCGTGACGATCGTCGCGTTGCGCCGGCTCGTGCAACCCGGCACGTTCGTCGCTCGCCGCGGCGCGCCGGCCGCCGCCTTGTGCGCGTTCCTGCTGTCGATGGCGTTCACGTCGATGGACAACTACGTCCCGTTGATGCTCACCCACGTGCGCGGGATGTCGATCACGGCCGCCGGCGTGACGATCTCGATCGCCGCGCTCACGTGGGCGCTCGGATCGTGGTGGCAGTCGCACGCGGTCGGTCACCGGAGCTACGGGTGGCTCGTGACGATGGGCGCGCTGATCTTCCTCGTCGGGATCGGCGCGACGATCTGGGTGCTGCACGGGTCGCCGTTGTGGCTGATCGTGATCGCGTGGATGACCGCCGGCTTCGGCATGGGGACCGCGTTCCCGGTGATCCCACAGGCCGTGATGGCCGGGGCGACCGAGGGCGCGGAGGCGCGCGAGCTCTCGCCCACGCTGTTGATGGACACGCTCGGGATCGCCGTGGGCGCCGGCGTCGGGGGCGCGGCGATCGCGCGCACCGCCGACGCGGGGATGTCGCTCGTCACCGGGCTGACGATCGCGTTCGCGATCTCGGCCGCGGCCGGGATCACGATGGCGGCGCTTGCTCCGCGGATCGATCGGCGCTGAGGCCGAGCCGCCCGTCGCGCTCCGGGTCGAGCGCGCCCGGCATCATCGCGAAGACCAGCGTCGCGATCGCCCCGAGCACGCCGGCCGCGATCAACACGGCGTCGGCTCCGAACGCCTTCGCCAAGGGGCCGACGACAAGGAACGACACCGGCGTGCCGAGGATCGAGATCATCCAATCGAGCGACGACACGCGACCGAGCAGCTCGCCCGGCACGAGCCGCTGCATCGTCGTGAACCAGATGACGATCAGCACCGCGATCGACCCCTCCGCGATGAACGAGACCGCCATCGCCTGCGGGATGTTCCCGACGATGCCGAAGAACGCGGTCATGCCCATCCCAATCGCCCAGCTCGCGTACATCACCGTGAGCGCCCGCTTCGGCAGGCCGCCGCGCTGGGCCATGTACAACGACGCGATCACGGACCCGACGCCGCCGGCGGCGAACACGATCGCGAGCTGGAGCTCCGTCCCATGCAGTTGATCGGCCACGACGAACGGCACGAGCGTCTCCCACGGACCCCACACGCAGAACAGGCTCACCATCCCGCCGAGCATCCCCCACAGCAGCCAGCGGGTGGACGCGACGTATGCGATGCCCTCTTTCACGTCCGTCCACATATGCGTCTCGGCCTCGTGCGCGAAGCGGTCGCCGCGCACGCGCATCAACCAGATGCAGACGGCCGACACCGCGAAGGTGAGCGCATCGGCAACGAACGCCCACCCCGTCCCGGCGACGTGCACGACGATCGCACCGAGCGTGGGGCCGATCACGAGCCATGCGAGCGGCCGCACGGTGGAGGCGATCGAGTTCGCCTCGACCAGATGTTCCTCCGGAACGATCATGGGCACGATCGAGCTGAACGCGGGGCCGAAGATCGCCTGCCCCGCGCCGTAGGGAAGGACCAGCGCGACGAGCAACGGCGCAGTCAGAGCGTCGAGCAAGATGAGGACGCCGATCGCCGTGATCGCGCACAGCCGCAGCAGGTCGCCGATGATCATCAAGTGGCGTCGGTCCATCCGGTCTGACAGCGCGCCCGTCGCGAGCAGCAGCAGGACCTGCGGCGCCGACCACGCGAAGCCAACGAGCGCGAACGTCGCCGGCGATGCGTGCAGGTCCTTATAGACGAACCACGCGACCGCGAAGATGTAGATCCCGTCGCCGATCATCGAGACGGTCTGGCCGATCCACAGCAGGCGGAAATCCCGGTGCTGCAACGGCCGCAGCACGCCGACACGCTGATAGAGGGGGAGCGACTCGGCCATGTCGTCCACCCTACCCCGGCGTGAACGGAGGCCCTCGGCCCGCTCGAACCGTCGCGATGCGGTCGTGCGCGGACGCGTTCCTAGGGGTCGCGTTCCTACCGTCGCCTTCCCCTGCATCCGCGTGGGTTCGTGACCGTGAAGCGGCCGGCGCGACGGCTCAGTCGTCCCCGCGCTCGGCGCCCCCGTCCTCGGACGGAGGGGAGATCGGTACGGTCGGGGCGCGAACGACACTCGTCGTCACAGGGGTCGGATCGGCTTCGGCGGACGGCTCGGACGTCGGCCCTCCGCCGTCGTCAGGCGTCGAGGCGGTCTCGTGACGGTCGGTCGGGTTCGAACGCAGCGGCGGACCGCCGACCACCCGGACCGCACTGGCCGGCTGCGTGAGACGCGTGCCGGCGACCGCGAACGCGCCGCCGATCAAAGCGGCAGCGATCACGGCGCCAAGCAGACCCCAGCCAACGACGACAAGTATCTGGCGCATCGGCAGACCGTACGCGCGCACGGGCTAAGCGCCGGCTAAGGCCGACGGATAGCGCACCTCGACCCGGGTCCCGCCACCGTCGGCCGCCTCGATGACGAGCGTGCCCCCATCGCGCTCCACGAGCTCACGGACGATCGCGAGGCCCAGCCCCGAGCCGCCCTTCGGGGCGCCCGGCGCTCTGTAGAAGCGCTCCGCCGCACGGGCACGGACCTCGGCGGGCATGCCCGGGCCGTGATCGCGGACCGCGATCCACGCATCGCCGTTGCGCACGCCGGTGGAGACCTCGACCGGTCCGGGCGCGTAGGCCGCCGCATTGTCGAGCACGGTGTCGACGAGCTGCGCCACGTCGTCGGCGTGAACCGTCGCGTCCGCGGGTTCGCCGTGCACGGTGACGTCGGCCGTCCGCCGCCGCGCGACCGCCTCGCGCGCAAGCACCGACAGGTCGCAACGCGTGGCAGCGCCATCCCGGCTGCCGGCCGCCATCGCGAGCAGCCGGGTGACGAGCACCGACAGCCGATCGACCTCCGCTTCGGCGGCGACGAGCTCAGCCCGGACGGCGTCGTCGCGTTCGTCCGCGATCGCGCCCTCGAGCCGCAGCTTCATCCCGGTGAGCGGCGTTCGCAGTTGATGCGATGCGTTCGCGACGAACGCCTCCTGCGCCTGGGCGCTCGCCTGCACCCGGTCGGCCATCGCATCGAACGACGTCGCGACCTGCGTGACCTCCGTGGGGCCGCTCACGGGACCGACGCGTACGGAGAGATCCGGCGAACCGAACCGTTGTGCGGCCTCGGCGAGTCGCCGCAGCGGTCGCGACAGCGACGACGAGAGCGCGACGGCAAAGACGAGGCCGGCGAGCAGCCCGCCGGCGCCGATCGCGAGCACGCCGAACGTCACGCGTCGGACGTTCTCGTTCACGGCGGCCATCGATTGCGTGATCCGGACGGCGCCCACGACCGTCGGCTGCGTGCCGGGGCGTTCGTCCACGATGGGGACGGCCGTCGCCATGATGTCGGTCCCAAGATCCTGACTCGAGCGGATGACCGACGTCGGGCTGTCGGCGAGGGCCGCGACGATTTCCGGGCGGCCGGGCGTCGCGTACGGTTGCCCGCTCGCAGGACCGAGCGAGTCCGCAATCAGCGCGCCGGTTCGATCGACGACGATCACGCGGCCGGCCACCTGCGACGCCGCGTTCTGCACGATCCCGTCCAGGGTCGGCGAACGGTTCGGTCGAAGGTTCTCGGCGCCGACGTCTTGCGCGATCGTCGTCGCACGGATGATGTTCTCCCGCTCGAACTCTGCGCGCGCGCGCCGGTCCAGCGTGAGCGCCAGCGGGATCATGAGCGCGGCGATCGTGATGATCGACACGTACGCGAAGGCCATGACGAGCCGCCCGCGTACGCTCACCGTGACCTCCCTAGCCGGCCGGCTGTCGTTCGGTGAAGCGGAAGCCGACGCCGCGGATGGTCGTGATGTAGCGCGGATCCGCCGGGTCGTCACCGAGCTTCTTGCGGAGCCACGCGATATGGACGTCCAAGGTCTTGGTCGAGCCGAACCAATGCGGGTCCCAGACCTCGTCCATGATCTCTTCGCGCCGGACGACCGTGCCCGCGCGGGCCATCAGGAGCGCCAACAGATCGAACTCGCGCGCGGCGAGCGTCACCGGTGTCCCGCACTTGGTCAGCGTGCGCGCGTCGAGGTCGAGC